>JBCCPS010000156.1:0-1580 GCA_039024775.1 Pseudomonadota bacterium | reverse complement strand
GCCGGGGAACGCTACGGTGATTTTGCGGCGCGGGTGAGTGAGCTGATTGACGAGATCTGCACGGCCAAAGGGCGCGTTTTGCTGGTGACGTCAGGCGGGGTGATCGGCATGGCGGTGACCTATGCGCTTGGGCTGCAGCACGGGTCGCAATCCAAGATCATGCTGCAGATTATGAACAGCTCACTGCATCGGTTGCAGCATGTGCATGGCGCGCTGATGGTGGGCAGTTTTAACGCCACGCCGCATCTGGATGCGCCGGAGCGGGCGCATGCACGGACTTATGTGTGAGATTTGTGTGCAATGGAGCGTGTTCGTCAGGCCCCGGCGTGGCGATCTAGCTATGCCGGGAAGCACTTTATCGTGAGGTGCCGCTGAGCGATTGAACGGCGCGCTGCAGTTGCATTTTCGCCAGGCCCTGGCGGGGGCATGACGAACGCGCGGCGGGCTAAAGCCCTTGATTCCGCGCGGGCGCTGCGAGACATGCAGGTTCAGGAAGACATTTAAGAGGCTGAGATGACGCATCTTTGGGTACGCGCGGAACAACGCGAAAATGAAGAGCGTGTGGGGATCACGCCTGACGGCGTAGTCGAACTAATCGCGGCGGGGATGCGCGTGACAGTGGAGGAAAGCGACACGCGGATTTTGCCCGATGCAGGATATGCCCAGACGGGCTGCGAGATGGCGCCGGAGAACAGCTGGCCCGATGCGCCGCGCGATGCGATCGTGTTCGGGCTGAAGGAGCTGCCCGATGACGGCACGCCCCTGCCCCACCGGCACATCATGTTCGGGCACGCCTTCAAGGGCCAGTTTGCCGGTCAGGCCTTGCTCAAGCGGTTCAAAGCCGGGGGCGGGACACTTCTCGACATAGAGTATCTGGTCGACCCGGACGGTCGACGCGTCGCGGCCTTTGGCTACTGGGCGGGCTATGCGGGGGCGGCGGTATCGCTCAAGGCCTGGGCGGCGCAAACATCTGGGGCGACCTGCCCACCGGTGAGCACATGGCGCGACAAGGATGCGCTTTTGGTGGAACTGGCCGAGGATATGGCCGGGCGCAGGCCATCGGCCATTGTCATCGGTGCGTTGGGGCGCGTCGGGAATGGCGCTGCGGATCTGTGTGAAGCGATGGGCATAACCCCGACCCGCTGGGACATGGCGGAGACGCAATCGGGCGGGCCGTTTCCCAAGATCCTGGAACATGACCTCTTTTTCAACTGCATCCTGGCCCGGCCCGGCACGCCGCAATTCGTGCCGCGTTCGGCCGTGGGTGCGGCGCGCAAACTGAGCGTCGTCGGCGATATCGCGTGCGACCCAGATAGCGACTACAACCCCATCCCGATTTATGAAGCCGCCACCACTTGGTCCGACCCAGTGACGCGCGTGTCCATCGACCCGATGCTGGATGTTATGGCAATCGACAACCTGCCCTCGCTCTTGCCCAAAGAATCCTCGCTTGATTTTGCCGCTCAACTCTTGCCTTCGCTCAAAGCCTTGGACAAGCTGAACGAGGGCGTATGGGGACGCGCGCGCGCCACGTTTGAGGCGCATGTGAAAGAGGTTTGAGATGACAATTCATTGGTGCG
>JBCCPS010000155.1:0-1605 GCA_039024775.1 Pseudomonadota bacterium | reverse complement strand
GTCGACCTGCACGTCGTCGAAGGCAACACGCCCACCCTGCGGCTGGAGCAGGACGGCTCTGACGGCTTTACCTCGCAGGTCTGGGACCTTGCGGGCAACGAGACCAACTTCTTTGTCCGCGACGTGACCAATGGCTCGCGGCTGCCGTTCCGGATCGAGCCGGGCGCGCCCGGAGATTCGATCTACATCGACAGCAGCGGCAATGTCGGCATGGGCAGGGCGAACCCAACTGCGGCGATGCACGTGATGGGCGAATCCATGCGCATCGAAAGCAGCACCGGGCGCGCCAATTTCACCCTCTCTGACACCACCGACCCCGGCCCTGATTTCCGCACCCAGCTGACCGCAGGTTCCGTGCGGTTTTCCTACATCGGCACCGGCGCGCCGGAGATGGAGCTGTTCCAGTCGGGCGATCTGGCGATCTCGGGCAATTACATCTCTGCGGGCACCACGCTGACGGTGCCTGATTATGTCTTTGCCGACGACTACGCGCTGCGGCCCCTGGCGGAGGTGCGCGCCTTTATCGACACCCATAGCCACCTGCCGGATGTGCCCTCTGCTGCTGATATCGCCGCTGAGGGCCTCGATCTGAGCGAGATGCAGATGACGCTCCTGAAAAAGATCGAAGAGCTCACGCTCTATACGCTGGAGCAGGAGGCCGAAACGGCGGCGCTCAAGGACCAGGTGCGCGTGCTCAAGGCCCAGCAGGCCCAGACCGAGGCGCTTGAGGCGCGGCTTACCGCCAAGATCGAGCGCCTGCGCCCCGCGCAGGACTGAGCCCCGCGCCCTCGTTTGGGGGGTCGTGTAACGATTGAAAGGACTGCAGCAATGACCTCACCCAAAAAAGCGCCAAGCGCCGCGCGCGGCTTGACCGCCGCGGCGCTGACCCTTCTGGCCGCACCTGCGGTCTCTGACACGATCACCGGCGATCTGTCGGTCAGAAGCCACCTCTGCGTGGGCGAGTCGTGCCTGGATGGTGGGGTTCAGACCTTCGTTGATGAGTCCTTCTTGATCGACGCGAACAATCCCTGGATCAAGTTCGAGGATTCCTCTGGAATTAACAATTTCCCGACCAATGACTGGCAGCTCAAGGTCAATGACACTTTCGATAACGGCGAAAACTATATCGCCATCGAGGATCTGGACGGCGGCACCGTGCCCTTCCGCGTGGACGCGGGCGCGCGCGACAACGCGCTGCGGGTGGCAGGCAACGGCAGGGTCGGCATCGGCACGGGGCTGCCCGTAGAAGAGTTGCACGTCGTGGTGGAAGATTCGCCCACCCTGCGGCTGGAGCAAACCGCTGGAAGCTTTGCTGCCCATACATGGGACATCCTGGGCAATGAAACCAACTTCAGCATTCGCGATGTCACCAACACCAGTACTAACGAAGTCCTCCCGTTCCGCATCTTCCCCGGCGCGGCCAACAACAACGGCCTGGTCATCCAAGATGACGGCGACATCGGCCTGGGCACCCAATCGCCCCAGGCCAAGCTGCACGTGGCGGGCACCTCCATGCTGATCAAGAATGCGGGACGCGTGAACTTCACGCTGTCGGACACCTCCGATCCCGGCCCCGACTTCCGCACCCAGCTGACCGCAGGCACC
>JBCCPS010000154.1:0-1834 GCA_039024775.1 Pseudomonadota bacterium | reverse complement strand
TCAAATTTTGGCGTTGGCTGGCGAATGTCGAACCCCGGTTTCATCGAGTCGGGCGCGGCGTTGTCCACGCCTGCAAGCGCTGCGATGGTGGCGTGGCCGCAAAAGGGCACGTAGGCCTCTGAATAGCCGCCCTCATGCACCAGAACCAGCTTGCCGTCGCAAAGCCGGTCGGCCAGCGCCATAACGTGACGGGTCATCGCCTCAAAGGTTTCGGCGGTGGCCTGCATCTGGGCCAGCGGGTCAGGCATGGCCGCGTCAAAGCCGCAGGCGACGATGATCATATCGGGCTCAAAGGCGGTGATGGCGGGGGTCACGACACGCTCCATCGCGTGCAGATAGGCGGTGTGGCCCGATCCGGCAAACATCGGCAGGTTGAGGTTGAACCCCTTGCCCGGCCCGCGCCCCCTGTCGGTGATCGCACCTGTGTCAAGCGGGTAGTTCCCCTCCTGATGCAGCGAAATCGTGAGCACGTCGTCGCGCTCATAGTAGATGCCTTCGGTCCCGTTGCCGTGGTGCACATCCCAGTCGAGCACGGCGACCTTTCGGGCCAGTCCTTGCGCCTGTGCCGCCTCAATCGCGATGGCGATATTGGCAAGCAGGCAAAAGCCGTTGGGAAAGTCGGGCAGGCAGTGATGCCCCGGCGGACGGCTGAGCGCATAGGCGTTTTTGAGCGCGCCCTTTGCCACAGCCTCCACCGCGCCCACGGCGAGCCCTGCGGAGAGCGCCGCGATCTCGTACCCGCCCGCGGCAAATGGCGTGCGGCGACCCAGCTCACCGCCGCCTGCGTCAGAGAGCGCTTTGAACTCATCGAGGTAAGCCGCCGGATGCACCCGCTCCAGCATCTCGCGCGTGGCCTCGGGTGCGCTGCGCGCGTCAAGCTGCGCGGTCAGGCCGGTCACATCCATCAGGTTCTTAAGGCGTCGCTTGGTCTCCGGGCTCTCTGGTAGACCGCCCGCCGCCAGCGGTTGCACCAGCCCGCCGATGGGCATGGTGAAGGCATAATTGCCGCCCGCGTGCCAAAAACAGCGTTCGTCCCAGAAAAATCCTGTCGCCATGGGGCTCTCCTTGTCGCGTAAGAAATTGGCTCAGGGGGGCCGGATTGTCTATGGTAATCAGCGGGGCTGCGCGTCTGAAGGGCGGTCCATTTCGGCTTGCATTCCGCATGCTGACGTCATCCTGTCGGCAAGAAACAAGCAATAACGGGGTGAAAGTGTGATGAGGATCACAGATGCCGGGCTGGGCGACGTCCAGCAGATGAGCGACTTTCTTAAAGAGCTGACCGCTAGCGGCAAAAGGAGGAGCCCTGATGATCCGGAATTCGTGCGTCGCCACTACATCGAAGACGCAGCCAAGATACGCTGTTCTGCTGCAAGAGCGGGCGATGAAGTGCTGGGCTTTCAGTCCATCAAACATGCAGTGCCGGGCAACCAATGGGGGGTGGAGCAAGGCTGGGCCATCATCGGGACCCATATTCGTCCGAGCGCTGCCCGGCGCGGTATCGGCCGCGCGCTGTTTGCGGTCAATCTGGCGGCGGCAAGGGAGGCGTCGGTCACTCACATAGACGCCTCCATCGCGGCGGATAATCTGGAAGCTCTGGCCTTCTATGAGGCCATGGGGTTCCGGACCTACAGGACCTCGGATGAACTGATCTCAAAGGTCTACGCGCTCTGAATTCACGCGTACCTCAACGCTTCGATTTCCTGCTCGGGGCTCAAACCGGCAACGGGCGCAGGGCCTCAGCCTGATGCAATTTCCCGCGACAGTACTTCGGCCTCGGCGACCAATGCCGCCACGTCCAGCGGTGCGTTGACCATCTTCAGCGTGCCCTGCGCAT
>JBCCPS010000153.1:0-2475 GCA_039024775.1 Pseudomonadota bacterium | reverse complement strand
TTTCAGGAGAACTGGCAAAAGCCCTTTCAGGCCGCGTTCTCGGACAAGGTCTGCATCGATGAGGCGCGGCTTTACATGGGTGAATGGGCCGCCGCGTTCGGTCGGCAAGAAGCCACGCATTCCGGGCCGTTCATGGGCCTTGCGCCTTCGGGCAAGCGGGTTGAAATCCGGTACATGGATTTCTGGAAAGTGGTGGATGGCAAGATCGTCGACAATTGGGTGATGGTCGACTTCCCGCATGTGCTGGCCCAGCTTGGCCATGATGTGTTTGCGGGGGAGGGTTGGGAAAGCTTTGATCGCGGTGAACGCACGCCGCCCGCACCGGCCTAGGGGGCGCTGCCCCCGCCGCCTGCGGCGGCCCCGCTGAGTATTGGCCAAGATGAAGCAGGGGGAGCGTCATCCCGGCACGCGACCTCGCGCCCAGCGTTTTAACTCAGAAAAAGCCCAACGATCACGGCCATGAGCCCCAGGCCGCAGACGGCGAGCGCGCCCAGGTTCAGCGTGACAATGCGTTGCAATCGGGCGCGCAACTCGGCGTCATCGAGCCCGGCCTGGCGCGCGCGCATGGCAAGCACAATGCAGGCCACAAGCCCCGCGACCCCCAGAAGCGTCAGCGCCGCGCCGCCCCAAACAAGTACTTCCATCTCTCCGCCCGATCCCCGATTGCGCGTCCCCGCCTACCTGCCGGCGCTGCCTGTCGCAAGGCCTTGCAGCGGGCGGGGCAGGGCGCTATGCCCGCGCGTTCAAGCACCCCAGCCCGAGGTTCCCGATGAGCGATACGCCCGACACCACCTACCGCGTCACCGCAGATGAGCTGCGCCAATTCATCGAGCGGATCGAACGGCTGGAGGCCGAAAAAAAGGACATCGCCGACCAGCAAAAGGAAGTGATGGCCGAGGCCAAGGGGCGGGGCTATGACACCAAGGTCATGCGCAAGGTCATCGCTTTGCGGAAACGCGATGCGGCCGATATCGCCGAGGAAGAGGCAGTGCTTGAGATGTACAAGCAGGCGCTCGGCATGTAGGCGACTAGGGCGCGATCACCTTGACCCCGGGCATGCGCGACAGCGTTTCGATATCCTCGTCATAGGCCTCGTTCAGCGCCTCGATCAGCGGTTCGTCCCAGCCCGGTAGGTTGATTTCCTGCTCAACAGCCTCATCGAGCGCGTATTTAGACAGAAATGCCGCCACCACTCGGCGGCGAACATTCTCATTGGCTGGAGGGTTGGTGCGCAGGTAGCCGCGCAGGCGTTTGTGCCCCTCGGGCTCCATGATCTTGCGCGTCAGATCAAGCGCTCCCACAAGCGGCACGCTGGCATCGACGGCCGCAATCTCACGCATGATCTCGGGCCAGATCAGCGGGCTGTCTTCATCGCACCAGATGGTCACCGGACATCCGGGGTTCGCCTCTTGGATCCGCGCGACATAGTCCGACCAGCGCAGCTGTAGCGGGTCGACCCCGTCGAGAAACGCCGCCGCATTCGTCATGTCAGGATCGAGTGCCTCGTAGAGCGCAGGGATGAAGCTTGCGATGCTGCGCACGGCGAGGGCAAATTCGATCTGTGCGCCTGGGAATGCATTGCGCAGCCAGGCGCTTTTGCCGGCTTTTGCATAGAGCTGCCCGTCTTCGAGCACCTTGGCGGGCATACAGATGAAGCTTTCGTTCGATAAGATCACCCGCTCTGCCTGGTCATCGTCGATCACAGCCTCAAGCAGTACATCCTGTGTCTCCGCGCTGGCGGGTGCCCCGCGCAGTTTCTGCAATGCCCCGCTGAGGACGCGCCGGTAGCGTCCGGGCCCCGGGACAGAAACAGCCTCACGCGCCAAACCCTCACGATTGCGCAAGAGCGAGCGCACAAGGCGGTCGGCGTCGGTGCAATGCGCCCCGATGTGAAAAACGATCTGCATGGCTGCTCAGGCCTCTGGCTTTTGGCGCACTATAAGCCACGAACCTGCTCCGGCTAGCCCCGGCGCGATATCGAAGGTCTTGCGTCGCCCAAAGGCTGCAAGTATGCCACCCGTCAGTGCCCCTATAGCTCAGCTGGTAGAGCAACTGATTTGTAATCAGTAGGTCCGCGGTTCGAGTCCGTGTGGGGGCACCAGCTTAGAACGTCAATGTTTCGCTACCGCGCCCACAGCCCGACAGCCTCAAAGCTCCGCCGCCCAAGGCGGGTTCGCTCCAGCGCGTGACACGGTCACCGCGGCGGCTCGGGTCCCGAGGGTCAGCACCGCCTCAATCGTGGCGTTGTCGAGCGATGCGATGCTTGCTTTGCTCAGCGCGCCGTGTTGGTGCAGCGCGGCCAGGATGCCCGCGTTGAAGGTGTCGCCTGCGCCCACCGTGTCGACGACCGTGACCTGATTGGCGGACACCGCGACGCGGGCGCGTGCGGTCAGTCCGACGGCGCCGGCGCTGCCCTTGGTCAGGCAGATCAGCGATGGTCCCCGATCAAGGAGCTGTTTCGCCTGATCTTCCACG
>JBCCPS010000152.1:0-2493 GCA_039024775.1 Pseudomonadota bacterium | reverse complement strand
TGCGCCGCTACTTTCTCCGCGCCAATGACCGCCGTACCGGAGGTGCAGCCGTAACCCACCACGTCATATCTGAGCGGTGGCAGCAGGCCCGCCGCACGCGGCAGGTCCTGTGCCATCGCGGCAAGCGTATGCGGCGTGACATCCGCGCCGGAGGGCACCCGCGTGGTGTAAAGCGCCGCGTCAGGGTCGCAAATGGCGCGCCGCATGTCATGCTCCAGCGTCTGATCTGCCTGCAGCACGATCAGCCCCATGCGCGCGCGGCTGCCCAGCGGCGGGTCGAGCGTATAGTCGAACTGCGTCACGCCAGCATCGTCAGAGTGCTGCCCGCATTGGCGGAGAGATACTCAGCGCCCTGTTCCGTAATCACGATGTTTTCCTCATGCACCATGATCCGCCCGGGCGCGGTGTTCACACCGGGTTCCAGCGTGAGCACCATGCCGGGTTCGAGCACGGTGGTGTCGCCGGGGATGAAAGAGGGGGGTTCCGTCAACTGGATCCCCAGCCCGTGGCCCAGCCGCCCCGCTTCCGCGCCGCTGCCTGTCACGCGCGCCATGGCGTGAAATACTTCCGCCGCCGTGGCCCCCGGGCGCGCGGTGGCAAAGCCTGCGTCTACCGCCTCCATCAGCCGGGCATGCGCGGCAGCCGTCGCGGGCCCAGGTGGGCCCAGGCTGAAGTTGCGGTCAAAGTCGCAGAAGTAGCCGTCCCAGACCAGCCCCGTATCCAGCATCAGCACATCGCCCGCCGCAAGCGGCACCTCCGTCGCGGGAGAGATGACGTCCCCATAGCCGCCGGGGCCGGCACCGCCGGCCAGATAGGGCACCCAATCGGCCCCTTCTTCCAGGCAGAGCATCTGAAAGCGCCGAAAGACCTGTGAAAGCGGCGTGCCTTGCGCGGCGATCTCCGGCACGCGGGCAAAGGCGCGGCCCGCGATGGCGCAGGCCTGCCGGATCTTGGCAGTTTCAGCGGGGGATTTGACCATCCGCAAACGGCGCAAGATGCCCGCGTCGTCCTGTAGCCGTTCAGGCCCCAATTTCTGGATGAGCTGATGATAACTCTCCAGCGGCAGCCGCAGGTGGGTCTCATGCCCCGACGGCATGCCGATGGGCCCTTCTGGCGCCAGCTCTCTGAGCGTCTCAAGCAGGAGGCTCACGCCATCGTCTTCAAGATCGGGCGCGACCCAGGTGCGGATGTCGCGGATCCAGGTCGCGCGCATCAGCGCCTCGCCGATGCGGGGAATCACCGCGACCGGATCGCCGGTGGCGGGCACGATCAGAAACCAGGGCCGCGTGGGGCTTTCCCAGAAGCGCGTCAGAAACCCGGTAAAATAGCGCACCTCCGGCTCCGTCGTCAGCAGCAGCGCCGCGCGGCCCGCCTGCGCCATCAGGTCTTGGGCGCGCGCAACCCGTTGGCGGTACTCAGCGGTGTCAAAACCGCGGGGCGGCGAGGTTTCCTGCATGGGCCGATTAACCCGCGAATGCCGCGCCCTGGCAAGGGGTGCCTTTCCGTTTGACAGGCGCGCCGCGTGGCCCGCTTACTTGCGCGCGATGACACGCCCTATTCAATCCGTGCCGGATCCCGTGATCCTGCAAGACAGCCTGCCGCTTGAGATGCGCGGGCCAAGCCGCCTGCCGGGTGTCGCGCCCTGCGCGCCGGATGATTGGCTGCGCGTCGATGAAGCCTACGGCCCGCAGATGGCGCTTCGCAGGCGGCTTTTGGCGGAACAGCGCGGGGCCGTGCTGTGGTGTGATCCGCAAGCGGAGGCGGCGACGCGGGAAGTGCTCTGCGATGCGCTCAAGCTGCTGCCGGGGCTTGGGTTTGAGGTGGCGCAGGACTGTGTGATCTGTCCGGACGGGCATGAGGTCGCGCTGGAGCGATCCGCGCCGCTCCTCACGCTTGGGCAGCTTGTGCAAGAGGACATCTGCCTGCTGCAAAGGCGCGGTGCAGAGCATGTGCTGACGGGCGGGGTGCTGTGTTTTCCTGCCGGTTGGAATCTGGCGGAAAAGGCAGGCCAGCCGCTGGGACAGATCCACGCGCCGGTGGCGGAATATGACGCGCGGCTTGAGGGCTTTGTGCAGCGGATGTTCGACCGGGTGCAGCCGGGGCGGCCGATCTGGCGCTTTAACCGGCTGACCTATGACAACCCGGCGCTGTTTCAGCCGCAAAAGTCCGACCGCAAGGGCGCGCAGCGCTTCATCAGGTCAGAGCGGCAATGCGTGCGGCGCTTGCCGCACAGCGATGCGGTGCTCTTTTCCATCCATACGTACCTCCTGCGCGCGGCTCAGACTTTTGAAAAAGCCTGAGCAATTTCCTTTGCAAGGAAATTCAGCGCCTTGGGCGGCGGCGGGGCGTTCTTTTCACTTGGCGCGCTTTGGTCTCGGCGCGCTCGGACGCGGGTTCCGCCTTCAGCCCCAACTGGTCCCGCAGCACCTTGCGGCGGACCTCTTCCACCGCGCCCGGTTTCAGATTGCCCAGCTGAAACGGTCCGTAGGAGAC
>JBCCPS010000151.1:0-2563 GCA_039024775.1 Pseudomonadota bacterium | reverse complement strand
TCGTGCTGAACTTCCTGCTTGGAATTCTGGGCATTTACGCAGCGGACGCCTGGATCCCGCAGCTTGTCGTGGGCCTTGTCGGCGCTTGTCTGCTGATCTGGAGCTGGCGGAGGCTGCGCAGTTAGGGCCTCCAACCCGAAACCTGAGGCGCATCGCTCCATTCAAAGCACCGGCCCAACAGGCACTGTTGGGCTGCGCCGTCCCGCCCCACTGGGGCGGCGCATCTGCGCCACCCCGCGGGACGGCGCATGAACGATTGTTGTTGATGTATCAGGCTAGAGTTGGTGGCTCTAGGGCTCCGCACTTCCCTGCTCAAACCAGCGGAAGTAGAGGTCATCATACTCCCCGGTTTCTTGCACATTCAGCAGCGCCACATTGAGCCGCTCTCGCAGTTCGCTGCCCTGTGGCAGCGCGATGCCGTAATCCTCCGGACGAAACACGCGCTCCACCAACCGTGCCCTCCCGCGCCCTTCGTTAGAGGCATAATAGGCGAGCAGCGGCCCGTCGAAAAAGATCGCGTCCAGCTCTCCGTCCTCGAAAGCCCAAAGCAGCGCGGTGAAATCCACGAAAGTCACATGTGCGATGTCGCGGTCGGTCAGGAACTCGCTGGCGGTGGAGCCTTCGGTAGTCGCAACCACGCGCCCTTCAAGGTCATTGATGCTGTCCACCTGTTCCTCCAGCGCGCGCAGGGTCATCTGGGTGGTCAGGCTCGCCACGACAAAGGCCACCAGAAAGAGGCCGGAGATCACCATCACCACGCCGATCACACGCCCGACGACGGACCCCGGCACCGTCTGGCCAAAACCGCCGCGCACCATGAGGCTGAGCGCGTACCAAAAGGCGGGAAACACCGCTTGAGACGGGCTGCGGTCGAAGTAGGATTGTTTGCCGCGCTCGAAAAACCACATCAGCATCCCGAGCGACAAAAGCACACCGAGGATTGCCAACAGGGCAAGCCCCAGCTGCCGGTTGAGCAAGGACCACAGGATGCTGGGCCTTTCAGCATCCGAGGGCAGCATGATCTGCAGCCCGCTGCCAAAGATCGGCAGGCTGAAATCCATCACCCGCTCCCGCGCGCCGGTGATGGAGATATTGGCGATGGCACCGTCCACGGCTGCGGTCTCCACCGCGCCGAGCATGTCGGAAAACTCACTCTTGACCACGAATTCGACCTCCGCCCCGATCTCGCGCGCGAGGATCTGGATGAGGTCGATGCTGAAGCCCGTGAGCTCACGGTCTTCGAAATAGGCGAATGGCGGGCGTTCCACGGTGGCAAAGATCAGCGGGTCGGACTGGGCCAACACCGGCAGCGCCGCGCAGAGGCTGAGGCAGGCGGCCAGGCAGAGCCGTCTGATGATTTCGGCTATTCGCAGCATGCCTTTTCCAATATGGCAAAAGGGCATTCGGGCCAAGCGCTGCGCCCTGCCCGGGCGTGCTGCGCGACCAGAGAGGCGAAAGGGTCACATGTCAAAGCCGCCCAAATCAAAGGGGAAACCCAAAAGGCCGCAGGAGGTCTATACCCTGCTGGTGCAGATCGGGCGCAAGGAAGGCGACGGATTGCCCGCGCGCGCAACGGGTGCTGCGCTGATGTGTTTTGCCGCAGGCGTGGATGAGGCCGAAGCGGTGCGCGAGACGGTTGCGATCCTCAAACAAGCGGATACCGCGCCGCTGGATGTCACAGGCTACGGCACGCTTGCCGAACGGCAGGCCGCGGGCCATGAGATCGACGCGGAAGAACGCGCGCTGATGGACCGTGCCCTTGCGGAGAACGCCGTGATCGTGGCCCAGGTCACGCCCTTCTTCGACGGTGAGACGATCGAATAAGCCGGTCCGGCAAACGGGGTTGCCCGCCAGTGCGCAAGCGGCTTCAAAAAGCAGAAACCCGGCACAAAGGCCGGGTTTCCACGTCGCGACTGTAAAGGGAGGAGATCAGCCGCGTCCGAACTCCGGATATGCTTCCATACCGAGTTCCGATGTATCGAGACCGTTGATCTCTGCTTCTTCGCTCACCCTGATGCCCATGACGGCTTTCAGGAGACCCCAGACAATCAGGGAGGCGCCGAAGGTGAAGACCGCGTATGACAGGATGCCGATGACCTGCGTCACGAAGTTCGCATCGCTGTTGTAGAAGACCACCGCGATGGTGCCCCAGATACCTGCAAACAGGTGCACCGGGATGGCGCCGACCACGTCGTCGATCTTCAGCTTGTCGAGGAACGGCACCGTGAAGACCACGATCACACCGCCCACGGCACCGATCCAGAGCGCACCGAAGAGCGTCGGTGCAAGCGGCTCCGCCGTGATGGAGACCAGGCCCGCCAGCGCACCGTTGAGCACCATGGTCAAGTCAGGCTTGCGGTAGAGCACCTGCGTCAGGATCAATGCGGTAACAGCACCTGCGGCGGCGGCCATGTTGGTGTTGGCGAAGATACGGCTCACGTCCGTCACATCGCCCACCGTGCCCATGGCAAGCTGCGAGCCGCCGTTGAAGCCGAACCAGCCGAGCCAGAGGATGAAGGTGCCGAGCGTGGCGAGCGGCAGGTTCGAGCCCGGCATCGGATTG
>JBCCPS010000150.1:0-2585 GCA_039024775.1 Pseudomonadota bacterium | reverse complement strand
GGCTTCCCACATCATCCCCCAGCTGAGCGTCATGATCGCCGTGACCTCCAGAAACGCGGCAGTCGCCCCACCGTGCAGCGCGGGCAGCATGGGGTTGCCGATCAGCGCCTCCTTGAAGGGCAGCACGCCCGTCAGCTCATCGCCCCGGCGTTCGAATGCGATGCCCAGAAACTGCACGTAGGGCACGCTGCCCACCAGCGCGCCCAGCATCTTGTCGCGGCGTTCCTTGACGACTTGCACGGGCTCGGGGCGCGGACGCTCTGGCATGGCTCAATCCCCCACCGTAAAAGTGCCAGTGGCGGTGGCCACGGGCGTTGCCGCGTCCTCATCCATGGCCGTCGCGCGCACGAAAGCCACGGAGCGGGTCACGTGATAGCAAGTCGCCCGTGTCGTGATGCGCTGGCCGGGTGTCGCGGCCCGCAGGTACTCGATGCGCAAATCGATAGTGGCGGTGCCTGCCGGGTTGCTGGGGTGGCTCATCACCGCAGCACCGCAGCTGGTGTCCATCAGGGCCGAGACCGCGCCGCCGTGCACCACGCCCGTAGCCGGATCCCCCACCAGCTTGGCATCGTAGGGCATGGAGACCACCGCCTCCCCGCCGCCCAGCGCGTCCACCTCCATGCCCAGCGCCATCGCATGGGGGAGCGCTTCGATAAAGCGGCTGGCAGCTGTGGCCTTGTCTGACATCGCGCGCGCGCCTCGCTGGTTTTCTCCCTTATCCGCGCCGCCTGGGCAAAGCGCAAGCTGATGCGTTGCGCTGGACGCGCGCGCGCAATACGCTTGAGCTCGGGAGGACGGCAGCGATGAGCGATGCGCGTTTGACGTTCAAGGAGATGTGCGCGGCCTTTGACGTGACCCCGCGCACGCTGCGGTATTACGAATACATCGAACTGCTCCAGCCCGACCGTGAAGGCCGCACGCGATTCTACGGTGCCCGGGAAAAGGCGCGCATGACGCTGATCCTGCGGGGCCGGAAATGGGGCTTTGCGCTCGAAGACATCCGCCAATGGCTGCTGATCTACGAAAAGGAAGGCTCGCACGCGCAGATGCGCGCCTGGGTGGAGATGGCGGACGGCCAGCTCAAGGAGCTGGCAGAGCAGCGCCGCCAACTCGAAGAGGCGATTTCCGAGCTGCAACAGCAGCGCGATGACGTGGCGCAAGAGCTCGGGCTCCACTAACCGCAGCAAGCCCGCCACAAAACCCGCCAAGTTGACGTGACGTCGGTTTACGTAACCCTTGAAACCGCCCCCTCATTCCGCTTACGTTAACGTCAACCAGGCGCAGAGGGTCTGCGCTGCTGATCCGGGTCAAAGGTGGACCGCTATGATTGACGATATGACGATGACAAACGACACGATGACCATCCGCGAGATGTGTGACGCCTATGACGTCACGCCGCGCACGCTGCGCTTTTACGAGGCCAAGGAACTGCTGTTTCCGGAGCGCCACGGCCAAAAGCGGCTCTTCACCAAGCGCGATCGCGCCCGGCTTAAGCTAATCCTGCGCGGCAAGCGCTTTGGCTTTTCGCTGGAGGAGATCCGCCAGTTGCTGGAGCTCTACCATATGGGCGATCAGCAGCAGACGCAGATTGAGCGCACCTATGAGATCGCGCGCGAGCGCCTCAAGGACATGGAAGCCCAACGCGATGAGCTGACGGAGGCCATCGACGACCTCAAGGAACAACTCAAGTGGGGCGAGAAGATGGTCGCCTCCATGAACGCCAGCAACCGCAAAGCTGCCGAGTAGTTTTCAAGACACAAGCCAACCGACTTTAGGGAGAGACCGATATGCCAAGCTATACCGCACCGACCAAAGATCTGCAGTTCGTGCTGCACGACGTGCTGAAAGTCAGCCAGTCCGACATTCCGGGCTACGAAGACCTCGAAGCCGATTTCACCTCCGCCATTCTCGAAGAAGCGGGCAAACTGACTTCCGAAGTGCTCGCCCCGCTGAACGTGGTGGGCGACACCGAGGGCTGCCGCCTGGAAAACGGCGTCGTCTACACGCCCACGGGCTTCAAAGACGCCTTTGACCAGGTCCGTGAAAGCGGCTGGCCGGGGCTCGACATGCCGGAGCAATACGGCGGTCAGGGCATGCCCGCCGTCATCGGCTCTGCCGTGGGCGAGATGTTCTCTGCCGCCAACCAGGCCTTCACGATGTATCAGGGCCTGACCCACGGTGCGGCTTCCGCGATCTTGGCGCACGGCACGGACGCGCAGAAAGACAAGTGGCTGCCCAACATGGTCTCTTGCGAGTGGACCGGCACTATGAACCTCACCGAGCCGCATTGCGGCACCGATCTGGGGCTCATGCGTACCAAGGCGGCACCGCAGGAAGACGGCAGCTACAAGATCACCGGACAGAAGATCTTCATCTCCGCTGGTGAGCATGACATGGCCTCCAACATCATCCACCTGGTGCTGGCAAAGATCGAAGGCGGGCCCGAAGGCATCGCGGGCGTGTCGCTGTTCATTGTCCCGAAGTTCATGGTCGATGACGAAGGCAATCTGGGCGCGCGCAACGGCGTGGCGGTGGGCTCCATCGAGGAAAAGATGGGCATTCACGGCAATTCCACCTGCGTGATG
>JBCCPS010000149.1:0-2768 GCA_039024775.1 Pseudomonadota bacterium | reverse complement strand
GTGGACGCGGCCAATGCCTATGACTTTGGCCCTGATTTGGCCGATGTGATGGCCGAATATCTGGCGGAAAACGGCCCGTTCACGCCCTATACGGATGGGCGGATCACGGTGAAGTAAGCGCTCTCCTATAGTGAGATGGGAAAGGCGCGCGGGTCTGGCGCGCCTTTTCTTTTGCTTATCCGGCGCGGCCAATCAGGTTGCCCAGAAGGATGCAGGCAAAAGCGGGGATCGCGCCGGTGGCCAGGTAGAGAACTGTCATCAGCGCGTTTGTCTGATAGGCGCTTGCGCCCGTGAGCAACGCGGCCAGCAAGATCACGGCACCCAGCCCTAAAAGCGCGCCCCGCGCCAGGCGTGCAGGTCCCGCTCTGCGCTTTTTGTCTGCGGGCGGGGTGAAAGTGCTTAGGGCCGCGCCTCCCAGAAAGAGCGCGGCCCCGATGAGCAGCGCGGGAAGGCCGAATAGCACCATGAAAAGCAGCGCGCCAAAGCCGTCCTCGCCTTGTCAGCCCGCACGCATGCCCAGGCCGATGATCGGCAGGACGACGATCAGAGTGAGGAGGACCGAGACCGCCATCAGAAGTTTGCCGTATTTTGTCATGGGATATGGCATGACGTGGAAACAGGACCGATTTCGTGCGGTCTCAAGACCGTTTTAAAGCGTCCGACCCTAAACTTGAGGCATTTTCAAAGAGAATTCACGCGCCGTCCCGCGGGGTGGCGCAATCGCGCCGGTCGCCATTGAGGCGTCATTGGTTCAAGCTCAATGGCGACGGGGGGCGGGTCGGCGCGACCCAAAAGTACCTGTTGGGCGGGCGCTTTGATTTAAGCCCTATGCCTCAGGTTTAGGGTCTGCCTCTTTAGGTCGGGGCCTGGGGAGGCGCGGGGGTCTCCTCTGCCTCCGCTTCTGCATCAGGGTCAGGCTGGACAATCTCAGCCGTTTGCAGCGCGGAGGTGCGGCCAGCGTTGAGCGGCTGGAAGCTTGATTTCAGCGGCTCCGGCACCGCGTCGCGTTTGCGCATCCGCCAGAGCGTGAAGAGCAGCGTTGCCAGATGCGCGGCTGCTGTGACGCCAAAGAGCATGCGAAACCCGTAAGCGCCCATGACCCAGCCACCCGCAAGCGGCCCGATGATGGCGCCAACGCCGTAGACCAACAGCAGCCCGCCCGAAATCTGGATCGCGGTGCCGGGTTCGGCGTGGTCGTTGGCATGCGCCACGATCACGGGATACATCGCAAAGATCGACCCGCCCAGAAGCGCGGCGAGCACGAAATTCAGGACCTGCCCTTCCGGCGCTAACACAAGAAACGCGCCATCCGTCAGGAGCGCCAGCAGCGCGACCCCGGCCAGCACGCCGCGCCTGTCCATCCGGTCCGACAGCTGGCCCACGGGCAGCTGCATCACCGCGCCCGCCAGGATCGGGATCGAGCTGAAAAGCGCAACCGCGGTCAGCACCAGACCGGCGTTCTGCGCATAGACCGCCGCCAGCGTGCCGAAAGCCGCGTTCGACACGCCCACCCAGAACACGCCGAAGACCGCGACGGGAGAGTTGCGCCAAATCCTGCGCAGATTGAGCTGCACAGAGGCCAGTGGCGCGGGCGTGCTTGCATTGCTCAGCGCTGTGGGCACCAGCGCGAGGCAATAGAAGATCGCGGTGAGCGCGAAAAAGAAGAACCCTGCCGGGTCGCCCAGGGCCAGCAGCATCTGCCCCGCGGTGGAGGCCGCGAGGTTGACCATGGTATAGACGCCAAAAACGCGGCCCCGGTTGCTGGGGTCCGTGCGCTCGGACAGCCAGCTTTCCACGATCATGGCGGTGGCGGCAAAACAAAAGCCGATCACCGCGCGCAGGGCGATCCAGGCCCAGGGCAGCACGACAAGCGCATTGAGCAGAACCGCAACGGCTGCGAGCGCGGCCATGGCCGAAAAGGCGCGGATGTGGCCCACGCGCGCCACAATCCGTGCGGTGATCACGCAGCCTGCAACATATCCCAGCGCCCAGCCCGTGCCCAAAAGCCCCAGCGAGAGGCTGTCAAAGCCTTCGATTGTGCCGCGCACCGGCAAAAGCAGCCCGTGCAGGCCGCCCCCTATCAGCAAAAGGGCGGAGCCCAGCAACAGCGAAAAGACAGGCAGGATCTGGCGCAACATCGCCTCAGACTGTCAGAAAAGCGCGCAAAGACAAGGTCTGCTCAGCTATAGTGGCCCTCCAAAGGCTGGCGTGCGCCAGAGGCGCGGCTATGCTGGCGTACAAAGGAGAGTGTGATGTGCGGACGCATGGCGGTGACGCTGCCCCACGATGCGATGGTCCAGGTCTTTGGCGCGGCCCCGGCAAACGATCTGCCGGATGTGCCCAATTACAACGTCTGTCCCACCACGCAGGTGCATGTCATCACCAGCGACCCGGACGGCAACAGAGCCTTGGGGGCGATGCGCTGGGGTCTCATCCCCCATTGGTACAAGAAACCCAGCGGAGGCCCGCTGCTGATCAACGCGCGGGCCGAAACGATTGCCGAAAAGCCCGCCTTTCGCGCCGCGGTGCGGGAGCGGCGCGGCTTGATCGTGGCCTCGGGCTTTTATGAGTGGACCAAGGATGCGGAGGGTGGAAAGGACCCCTGGTATATCACCCGCAGCGATGGCTCCCCGCTGGCCTTCGCCGCCGTCTGCCAGGACTGGAAAGACGCCGAGGGCGCGCGTGTACCCACCTGCGCGATTGTCACAACGGCTGCGAACGCGGCCATGAGCGCCATTCATCACCGCATGCCGGTGATTGTGGAGCCG
>JBCCPS010000148.1:0-2950 GCA_039024775.1 Pseudomonadota bacterium | reverse complement strand
TGCCCACCCGCGTATCGCGTACAGTGCCGTTGTCGACGGTCGCATTCGCACCGATCTCCACATCCGCGCCGATGGTGACGGCGCCCAGCGAATGGATGCGCGCCCAGGCCTGCGGGGGGGCATCCCCCTGATCCCCAAGCGAGGCACGCGCGGCCTCAACGCCGCTTTTCTCCGGCGTGACAAAAGAAAAACCGTCTCCGCCGATCCGCGCGCCGGGCTGGGCGATAAAGCGCGCGCCGATGCGGACCCGCGCGCCGATGCTCACCTGTTCGCGCAGAAAGGCTTGCGGGCCAAGCACGGCATCGCAGCCGATAAAGCACTGGGGCCCGATGACAGCGCCATCGCCAATGCGCGCTCCTGCGGAGATCACCGCGAGAGGCCCGATGGTCACGTCACTGCCGATCTGGGCTGAAGGGTCAATGACCGCTGACGCGTGCACGCCGCTGCCAAAGCCCTGGCCCGCATCCAGCATCGCGGTCAGCGCGGCCATGGCAAAGCGCGGCCGCTGCGGCAGCAGCGCGGCCCTAAGGCCAAGCGCTTGCCAATCCGCCTCCGCCCACAGAAAAGCCGCCTGCGCCTGCCCCTTGGCCAGGCCCTCGACGTACTTGGCCGACATCGCCATGGCCATATCCGCCGGCCCGGCCTCCGCAGGTTCCGCGATGCGCGCTATCGAAAATGAAGTGTCGCCCACCGCCGCCACGCCAAGCGCGGCGGCGAGATCGGCAATGGTATGTGCCATCTGGTCTCCGCCTGTCGCCGGAGACAGAGATTAGCCGCGAACGTCGCCCAAGGCCACCCCGGCCCGGCTCAGCGCGGCCCAAATCTTGGCGTCACGTCCGTAGATGTCGGCGCGATATTCTGTATGCCCACGCGCGTTCGTGACCGCCGTGCGGTATATCAGATGCACCGGAACTTGCTCATCCAGCACCTTCTTGACGGTGCGTCCGGTCTTTAGCGCGGCCTGGAAGACGCCCTTGGGATCATCTTCCTGCACAGCCAGCAGTGCATAGGCGAACTCGAAGGGTTGGGCGAGCCGGATGCAGCCGTGGCTGAAGGCGCGCACGTCGCGCTGGAACAGGCTTTTTGCAGGCGTATCATGCAGATAGATGTTGTACTTGTTGGGGAACATGAACTTCACCAGCCCCAGCGCATTGGTCTTGCTGGGCGGCTGGTGCATCGCGAAGGGGAAGTTCCGCGCGTTATAAGCGCCAAAGTTGATGGCCGAACGCGGCACCTTGCGGCCCCTCCGGTCCGTGATTACGATGTGGCCCGCCGCGTTGCGATTGCGCTGCATGGACGGCAGATATTCCTTAGTCACGATGGAGCGCGGGACATACCAGCTTGGATTGATCTCCATGTGCTCCATCACGTCGGAGAATTCCGGCGTCATGCGCCCGTCCTTGCGTGCGCCCACGACAGAGCGGGTCTGGAAGGTCACCTTGCCATCGTCGATGATCTTGGCGGAGAAATCGGGAATATTCACCAGCACATGACGCTTGCCACGCTCGGTGTTGAACCACCGCTCCCGCTCAAGCGCGACCATAACGGAGGTCAACCGCTCCGCCACGCCGACGTTGATCTGTTTCATCGTCTCGGCGCCTGCCGTGCCATCGGCATTTAGGCCATGGGCGATCTGGAATTGCTGGACCGCATCCTTGATCGTGTCATCAAACACCATGGTGTTTGAGCGGCCCAGGTACCCCATTGCAATCAACCGGTTGCGCAGCGCCACGACAGCCGCGCCGCGGTCGCCTTCCTGCAATTTGGAGGCCGGCACGGTCGGACCCCAACCGCCCTGATCCAGCAGCGCCTCCATTTCCACCTTTTCTTTCAGCAGCGCGTTATATTCCATGCTGCGCGGCGGCAGCGCGCGGAAGAACGCCGGGGGGCGCGCGTTTACGAGGCCGCGCAGATAGGCGCCACGCTCCCGATGGGGGATTTTGCGCACGATGCCACTGTCGATGCTGATGGGATTGTTGATCACCCCGGTTTGGATGTCGCGGGCGTATTGCAAAAAGACTTTTGTCATCGCGACCTCGGCCAAGCCCCGGTCCCGGGTGGAGCGCACGGCGCGCAGCTGCGCCATCAGACCTTCTGGATCATAGCGCGACACCGGCAGCCCGTGGGAGGCCGCCGATGTGATCGCGCGCATCAGCTCAGCCCGGCGCGCGCGGTTTTGCTCGCTGGCGCCGGTCCAGATCGGCGCGTAATTGTTGGCGCGGTAGAAGGCGGCCACGTCATCATCGCGCGCCGCGGCCTCCGCAACCGCTTGTTTGAAAGCAGTTACCTGTGCCGTAGCCGGTGCGGGGCCAAAGCCTGCAACCGTGCCCAAGCTGAGCGCACCCACCAGAATCGCAGAACGTGTAAAGACGGAGAAACGGAACATACTGAAAAGGTCCTTCGTGAATCGGCTACATCTTGCGTGCAATGGTCCGCGAGGCACCGCCGCAAGTCCATTCACAATTCGCGTGATCGGGGCTGCGAGACCCAAATGATGCTTAAAAATCACCGCAGTGGCGCGGAACAATGAATGAGTCGTCAAACGCTGCGCAAAATTTCGCCTAAATTTGCTTTTAGATAGAGTGTGTCGGATTCAGCACTTGGTGGGGGAATCGCCCTATGCCATAACAGCGTTGCATCTGGGGAAGAGATGAAGAGGTCCGTGTAACATCACGGGCAACGCAGGCAAAAGACGGGAAAGAGTACGAATGGCAGTAGAGTCTACGGGCATTTCGCGGCGCGCACTATTGGGCGTTTTCGCGGCGACAACCATCACGGCAGCACCAACTTTCTCCAAAGCGGCAGGCTTCCTGCGAGGCGGCGGTGATATCCGGCGGATCAAGATGTATTCGGGCCGCACAGGTGAGCGGATCGATATGATCTACTGGATCGAGGGCAAATACATCAAGGACGCGGTCAAGGAAGTGAACTACTTCATGCGCGATTGGCG
>JBCCPS010000147.1:0-3201 GCA_039024775.1 Pseudomonadota bacterium | reverse complement strand
TCACATGGTCTTTGCCCGCGACGTGTTGGAGCAGAAGGCGAAGGCCGATGAACGCTTTGCTCGGCGGTTCGCCAAGATCGTGGAAAAGCACGACGCCAACGCTTACGGGGCGTGAGGTCAGGCGGGCCAAAAGATCAAAACTGCATGAGAATTCTCTGGAAATTCGGATGCTCTGTCTTATGTCCCCATTCAGGAGAGGGGTGCGTGTGCTGCGCCCCCTCGGTTGATGAAGGAAGAGACCGCAACGATGAAGAGTTATGCGATCCCCGCGATCCTTGGCGTGATGATCATGGCAGCGCCGACTGTATTTGCCTTTCTGGCAGGCGCGCTCGAAGGGACATTCCTTGGCGGCCTGACGCAGTTCAAGCAAGCCTTCTTCGACATCTTCTTTGGCCCGAGCCTCGCGGTGGGCGCGCTCTTGGTGCTGTGGGGTCTCGTGCGTATGGTCCGCGAGGCCTCCTTCAGCCCCCTTGCTCGGAACAGCTAAACCGCGCGGCTGCGCTATTAGCCTTTTGTGAGCCTTCAAACTTGCGCGTGTCGACATGAGCGAGGTAGAGGCAGACCACGTAGGCCTGACAGACACCTTCGCATCACGGCGGTACTTTCGTAAATTCGAAGCCATCATGGGCCACATGCTGGATGTGGCCGCGGTGATGGAAGCAGAAGGCCGACTGAACGCGGATGAGGTCGCGATCCTCACGCGCTACGCGGCCCAGATCACCCATACATTCCGGGCACTTGGGCACAAGTATCTGCTTGTCGGGCGCGAAACCGGGCGCTTTTTCGGTTCTCTTGCGATAGACGCGCGTGACAGTGGTTTCCCTGTGGCCGCGGAAATCATGACCATGGCAAACGACGCGCATCAGGCGGCCAGCCATCTGCGCAGCCTGGGCACGGTAAACGCGCTGAAAGACGAGATGGTTCAGGTCATACTGGGCGAGCGTAAGATCCCCACTAAGCTGCAATTCGCCTTGTCTCAGCGGCTCTATTACGAAGAATTGGCGCGCGGCGATCTGTTTTGGGTGCGCAACGATCCACAGTCGCAGTGGTTGGGCAATCTGCCGGACGGGCGGCGGCAGTTTCGGCTGCACTGGGCGACCTACGACAGCCAGGTCAACCTGCCCGTGATCTACCTGATGGAGGTGGAGGATTCAGGCCGCGTGGGTCTGCCCAAGGACGAACGGCGCTGGCCGGAGGTACAGGCCCATCTGAGCGCGCAGGCGCTGGGCGGGCTCAAGCTGGTGACGATCGCGCGGGGCTTTGACGAGGACTTTGAGGATTTGCACCCCAAGCGCCTGCGGCGGTTTCATCTGGGTCCGATGTACTCCCACGCCTACACGCGCCAGTCCGGGCCGCTGCGCCAGGTGTTGGCAGAGGCGCGGGCGCCCGAGGGGCAGGACTGGGCCTTGGTATGGACCGAGGAAGAGCTGCTTTCAGATCGCGTGATTGAAGAGAAAGCCGGGTGGTTCTCCACCGTGGAGCGGCAGATTTTCGCGCTCGATCCGACGGACGGGGTCGGCCCTGATTTGGGTGCCACGCGGACGGAGCGGAGCCTCATTCTGCCGCAGCGGCCCTATCAGGTGCTTGAAGAGATGGCGCCGGCCGGGT
Source organism: Pseudomonadota bacterium (assembly GCA_039024775.1). GTDB lineage: Bacteria > Pseudomonadota > Alphaproteobacteria > Rhodobacterales > Rhodobacteraceae > Sulfitobacter. The sequence continues at coordinate 1,593 of JBCCPS010000147.1, read as the reverse complement.
TCGGTTCGGTGCGTAAATTCGTGGTCAGCCCCCAGGGCCGGGTGTTGCAGTATTAGATTTTGTGCCTCCTGCTGGGATATTTGGGGCCAGAAAAAGAGGATTTGAGATGAGCCAGACGTCAGACGCGATGGAGCTGCGCGAGGAGGATATTGAGAGCCACGTTGGCGTTGCGCAGGCGATGCTGGAAGGATTTGACCATGCACCCCGGATCGCCAAGGCCAAGGTGGCTGAACAGCGGGAAGAGAAATCATCAGGACTTGGCACGCGGCGGCGGTTCCGAACGACAACGCCTGGCCTGGTGACCCAGCGGCGCACGCCCGCAGGCTCCGTCCAGTTGATGACCCGCGTGGCGGGGGTGGACGCGGATGATCCGCTGATGTCGCCCTTGCAGGCCACGGTGCTGCACGCGTTGCGGCGTGCTATGGCGATTGCTTTGGCGGTCGCGGAGAATGCGGCGGAGCAGGCAGGCTTGGGCGATCTCAAGCGGGCCAATCTGGAAGGCTCCTTGCCCGCCGCGCGGAAGTCTGAGTTTGAGGAACTGCTCGCCGCTGAGGCGCTGATCACGCTTTATGTTTTTGGGAATGCCACGGCTTACCTGATGTCCTCACACCTTTCCGAGACCACTGTTGAGGTGGGCGACGTGGACGAGGTGCTTACCGATAACGGCCAGACAGCTCTGCACGGCGCGCTGTGGGAATTGGATCAGGACATTGCGGCACACGCCCGCGACGATGCGCATCTGGTGGCATGCGTTGCGGCCTTTGCCGAGAGCCTGATGGAGAAGGTCGGCGCGCGGGCGCAGGCGGCGCCGCGTCTGGATGCCTTCAAGGCAGCGAGTTGGCGGGTGGAGGCGGATGACTTCACCGTCAACGGTTTCAGCCCGGCGTCGAAGGCCAAGAGCACGACGCTCACCATGACCTTTAAGCAGCCTAATGAGGTCGTGGGCAATCACATCGCCAAGTATCAGGCGCTGAAGCTCTCCAAGATGCTGATGTGCTATGACTTCGAGCGGCGGCTGAACCCCTTCGTGGATCTCGGTGGCTTCATCTTCACTTTCATGGGCGACGGGGCACCTGGGACGGGGAAGACGACGCTCATCCAGATGATGGCGGGGCTGATCAACGGGTACTGCCAGAACGCGGGCTATCCGTTCCGTTATCAGAACCTTTCGACCGACAACATCGATAGCTATCAGGGCAAGTCAGGCCAGAACGCCAAGGCCTTTATCAACAACATCATCGACCCTTCGGTGATCGGCTTCGGGACCATTGACGACATCGACCAGCTTGCGGGCAAGCGGGGCGATCGGCAGTCCTCCGCGGGCCAGTTGGAGATCACCGCGGTGCTGATGGAGAGCTTCGCCGGGGCCAATACGGTGGTGCGAGGGAACTGCACGTTTGGCATGTTCTCCAATTACCCCGAGAATGTGGACGACGCCCTGCGCCAGCGGGCGGGGGCGCGGTTTCTGGTGGACGGGCCGCAGACGCGGGAGGATTACGTGGACATCCTCTATCTGCTGATGGGCAAGAACCACGACATTCCTTTGGGCGATCACACGGTATTTGAGGCCCAGGAGATCAAGCGCGCGGTGGC
>JBCCPS010000146.1:0-3477 GCA_039024775.1 Pseudomonadota bacterium | reverse complement strand
TGCGCTACCTCGGCACCTGCGATGGCAACATGCAGGAGGGGAGCCTGCGCGCCGATGTTAATGTGTCGGTCTGCCGCCCGGGTGCTTACGAAAAATACCGTGAAACCAATGACTTCAGTCATTTGGGCACGCGCTGTGAGATCAAGAACATGAACTCCATGCGCTTTATCCAGCAGGCTATCGAGGTGGAGGCGCGCCGCCAGATCGCCATCGTGGAAGCGGGCGGCACGGTGGATCAGGAAACGCGGCTCTTTGACCCCGACCGCCAGGAAACCCGGTCCATGCGCTCCAAGGAGGAGGCGCATGATTACCGCTACTTCCCTGACCCCGACCTCTTGCCGCTGGAGATCGAACAAGCCTGGGTGGATGAGATCGCCGCCAACCTGCCCGAACTGCCGGATGCCAAGAAGGCGCGGTTTATCGCGGACTTCGGGCTCAGCGATTATGACGCCAGCGTGCTGACCGCCGATCTGACCGCCGCGCGGTATTTTGAGGAGGTGGCCCAGGGCCGCGACGGCAAAATGGCCGCGAACTGGGTCATCAATGAGCTCTTCGGCCGGTTGAAAAAGGATGACCGGGAGATCACGCAAAGCCCCGTCAGCCCGGCACAACTGGGCGGGGTGATCGACCTCATCGCCTCTGACGCGATCTCCGGCAAGATCGCAAAAGACCTTTTTGAGATCGTCTACACCGAAGGCGGCGACCCGGCTGAGATCGTGGAAGCGCGCGGCATGAAACAGGTCACGGACACCGGCGCCATCGAGGCCGCGGTGGATGAGATCATCGCCGCCAACCCTGATCAGGTCGCCAAGGCGCAGGAAAACCCCAAGCTGGCGGGCTGGTTCGTGGGCCAGGTGATGAAGGCCACAGGCGGCAAGGCCAACCCCAAGGTCGTCAACCAGTTGGTCAGCGCCAAGCTCAAAGGGTGAGCCGCAGGCGCGACCCGCTGGCCACGCACAACGAACGCGTGCGGCTGTTTTCAGGCTTTATCAATGCGGTGGGCTTGGGTTTCATCGGCTTTGCGATCCTGCGCCCGCTGGTGGAGCTGGAGGCGGCCATCGACGGGCTCTTCGTGTTCTGGGCCCTGATTGGACTGGCATTGCACGGCTGGGCACACTATGTTTTGAGGTATCTGGAAAAAGGGGACCAAGATGACGAGCTTTGAAATCGCCGTTCCTCTGCTGGCATTGATCGTGGCGGGCGTGGGCACGCTGCTGATCCGCCGGTCTGCCCACCAGCTGGAGCGCGCGCGCAGCAAACGTCCTCCCGCTGAATGAAGAGCGCCCAACAAGCGTCTGTTTCGACATGAATTTCTGTAGATGAAGGCCCCCGTCAGATCGTCCTTGATGCCGGTCAAACCCGCGTGGATCGACTTCAATGGCCATCTCAACATGGCCTATTACAACGTTCTGTTCGATGAGGCGGTAGATGAGCTTTATCCTTGGATTGGGTTCGGGCCAGACTACCAGCAAACCGGCTGCACCACCTATGTGGCGGAATTCCATGTCTGCTATCTGAGAGAGTTGCACGCGGGCGATGAAACTTACGTCGACTTTCGGTTGATCGACTACGATGCCAAGCGCTTTCATTCCTATCAGGAGCTTTATCACGCGGATGGATGGCTGGCCGCCACCGCCGAGGGGCTCACGCTGCACGTGGATCAATCGGGCCCGCGCGTCGCGCCCATGCCAGAGGCGATCCTGGCACAGCTTGAAAAATTGCATACCGTGCAAAGGGACCGGCCGCTACCTGAACGTGTGGGCCGCAAGATCGGCATCCGCCGCTGAACCCTGCGCGTTGAAGTTTGCAGCCCCCTGCGCTATCCCCTGCCTGGATTTGAGGAAGGGGATTTGAATGCCACGTTACGAGTACAAGGTCGTTCCCGCGCCCACGCGAGGCTTGAAGGCCAAGGGCGTTAAAGGCGCTGAGGCCAAGTTCGCCCATGCCATCCAAGAGCTGATGAACGGGCTGTCGGGCTACGGCTGGGAATACCAGCGCGCCGAAACCCTGCCTTCGGTGGAGCGTGCGGGCCTGACCGGATCGACGACGGAATGGCGCAATCTGCTGGTCTTTCGGCGTCTGCGCGAAAATGACGCGGATGCCTTTGCCCCCGAAATGCTGCCTGCCCCGGAGGCGCAAAGCCCTGCCCCAGCGCCAGTGATCACACCCGATGTCCCGGCTGAGGAACTGCCGCCTCACGAAGTAGAGGACGCGCTGGCCGAGCTTGAGCGCGCCGCACAGCCCGCATCAGATCCAGACGGACCGCAACCGCAGGACACGCTGGAAAAAACCGACCGCTAAGCGCGTCTCAGGCCTTAAGATCAAGGGACAGTGCGTGGATGCGGCCCATGAGGTCTGCGCCGATCGCGGCATGCACCGCCCGGTGCTGCGCGATGCGTGACATGCCCGAAAAGGACGCGTGCTGCAGGCTCACGTCAAAATGGCTTTCGCCACCCTCGGTATATCCGGCATGACCCCGGTGCGCTTCGCTGACGTCTTTCACCGTGATGGTCCCGTCGGGAAAGGCCGTTTGCAGCCGGGCCGCGATCTCCTCAGCTTTCGACATTTTTTTGCCAAGCCCCCTTCTATCTTTACCGCCAGCATCTAAACTCTCTGCTTCGAGTCGGAAAGGACCCCTTATGCCCAAGCCTGACCCCTTTGGTTTTGACATGTCCGTGTCGTCAGCAAAGAAGAAAAACCCGCGCGGGCGGCGGGGGATGTCAGGTGCGTCAGAAACCTCGACCCGGATTTGCGATGCGGAAGGCTGCAACAGGCCCGGCAAGTACCGCGCGCCAAAGGCGCCGGATGTGCTGGACGACTATTATTGGTTTTGCCAGCAGCACGTGCGCGAATACAATCTGAAGTGGAACTTCTTCAACGGCACGACCGAGGCAGAGATGAACGCGCAGATGTCCAAGGACAAGGTTTGGGAGCGCTCGACCAAGCCCTTGGGCGATCCAGAGGCGCGCGCCTGGGCGCGGCTGGGGATCGAGGATCCGCATCAGGTGCTGGGCAAGAACGCCACGCAGAACCCCGGTCGCGGCGGCGGCAGCGCGGGCCGCCGTCTGCCGCCCACCGAGCGGCGCGCGCTGGAGATCCTCGAGGCCAAGGACACCTGGACCAAACCCGAGGTGCGCAAGGCCTACAAGGCCTTGATCAAGGTGCTTCACCCGGACATGAACGGCGGCGACCGGTCTCAGGAAGAGCAGCTGCAAGAGGTCGTCTGGGCCTGGGACCAGATCAAGGCAAGCCGCAACTTCAAGGATTGAGTCCTCGGACTAAGTACCTGAGATATCAACGGCAGCGTTTCATGCGTCGTCCCGCGGGGTGGCGCTGATGCGCCGCCCCAGGGGCAACTGTGGAGATCAAACGGGTTTGAGGAAGGGTTTTCCCTGTTTGATCACGGCATTTGCGATGGTGAGGATGGTGCGCGCAAGGGCGATCGCGATGACCTTTCCCGGTTTGCGCGCCGCGCGC
>JBCCPS010000145.1:0-3494 GCA_039024775.1 Pseudomonadota bacterium | reverse complement strand
CCCCCCTCACCGCTGCCGGCTCACATACCAATTCACCGTCATCTCCACCACGGTGTCCCCTTCCGCGTCGCGCACATCCACCACGACATCAAAAGCCACCTTGCCGTCCGCCTCAATCGCCGCCATCAGCGCAGCCCCTGTCTGAGACGCGCGCGCCTGCGCGACCAGCTTGCCCTTGGCAACCTTCCGATAGACGATCTGACCCATCGCCGCCACAGGCCGCATCTCCAGGATGACCGGCGCCAAGGCACCGGCGAGTGCGGCACCCGATGCCGCTTCTCCCAGCGTGAACATCGCGCCCGCGTGCATGGAGCCGATGTGGTTGGACACCTCTTCGCGCTGCTCCAATTCGGCAGAGGCCGTGCCGTCGCCGATCTCCAGCAGACGCACGCCCACATGCCGCGCAAAGGGCACGGCGGCGTCGAGGTGGGCTCGGATCATTTCATAGGGGGTCATGGGCGCGCTCCTTCGGGCTGCGCAGAGGCTTGCAAAACCTGCGCGTGCTGGCAATGCGTGCCGCTGCGGCAGGCGCGTCAGCGGGCGATCACGATGTCGGCCTGCAACCCGCCCAGCCGCTCCGACCGCCCCAGCCGCAACACACCACCGTGGGCGCGCGCGATGTCGGTGGTGATCGCCAGCCCCAACCCCACGCCACCGCCCCGGTCCTGATTGCGCGCGGGATCAAGACGCGTGAAGGCCCGCGTGGCCTCATTGCGCCGCTCCTCTGGAATGCCGGGGCCGTCGTCCTCCACCCGGATGCGCAGGCTCTTGTCGGTAAACATCATGGACACCTCTGCCCGCGCGCCGTAGCGCACCGCGTTGGAGATCAGATTGTCCACCGCGCGCCGCATCGCCATGCGCCGCAGCTTGACCGTGCCGGTGCCCTCACCCTCGTGAGGCAGCAGCGTGACATCGCGGCCCGCGCGCTGCGCCTCCGCCACCAGCTCTGCCACGAACTCCGCAGGCGCGATCTTTTCCGGCTCCCCCTCGCCCGCGCCTTTGGCGAAGTCGAGGAATTCATCCAGCATCCGCTGCATGTCTTCGACATCGCGCATCAGGGGCTCTGCGTCTTCCTCGTCCAAAAGGCTTAGCCCCAACCGGAGCCGCGTGAGCGGCGTGCGCAGATCATGGCTCACCCCCGACAGCATCAGCGTGCGCTGTTCGATATGCCGCTCAATCCGCGTGCGCATGTCCAAGAACGCGTTGCCCGCCGCACGCACCTCCACCGCGCCCGAGGGCGTGTAGGGCTCATGCCGACCCCGGCCAAAGGCCTCCGACACGCGCGCCAGCCGCTTGATCGGGCGCAGCTGATTGCGCAGATACATCGCCGCGATATAGGACAGGAGCACCCCGAAAAAGACCGTGTAGACAAACATCTGATGCGGGTTCGCCGCCGAAATGCGCCGCCGGTCAAAGGCGATGCGCAGCGGGCCTTTCGAGGTGTCGAGGTAGAGCGCGACCACCTTGTCATTGCGCAGATCGATCGCGCGCAGCCCGTCCACGCGCTCAAAGAGCCGCTGGCTCATTACCACGCCCGAATAATCGTACCAGATGCGGCCCAGGCGGGCCGGGATCTCCGCCTCCGCCACCGGCGTCACCGTGATCTCCAAGGCGCCTACGTCCTGCGCAACCTGACCCGCTACCGCCGCGCGCGCGGGCGCCTCGTCCACGGTCTCCATCACAAGGCGCAGCTCCCGCAGCACGGTGTCGGTCATCTGCAGCGTAACACCTTCGAAATGCCGCTGGGCAAAGATCACCGTGACCACCAGCTGCAAGAAGACAACCGGCAAGAGCAGGATCAAGGCGGCGCGGGCATAGATACCCGTGGGCATATAGCGTTTGAGCCACGCGAAACTCATGGCTAAGGGTTAGGACACAAGGTTCTCGAAAGGTCAAACCGTGCAGCCCCCTGATGATTTCGACCCGCCCGTGGGCGCAGCCCTTACGCTGGAACCCGGATTGCGGCGCATCCTGGCCCCCAACCCCTCGCCCATGACCTACCGGGGCACCAACACCTATCTCTTGGGCACCTGCGAGATCGCGGTCATTGACCCCGGGCCTTTGATCCCTTCGCATCTTGAGGCCATTCTGGCCGCCATCGGTCTTGCCGCGCGCGTGAGCCACATCATCGTCACCCATGCGCATCTTGATCACGCGCCGCTGGCCCGCCCCCTCGCGCAGCGCACCGGCGCGCCGGTGTTAGCCTTTGGGACGGCTCAGGCAGGCCGCTCTCCCGTGATGCAAAAGATCGCCGCAGCAGGCCTGATTGAAGGCGGAGAAGGCGTGGACCACGACTTCACCCCCGATGTGACCCTGCAAGATGGCGCAAAGATCGAAGGGAAAGACTGGCAGCTGGAGGTCCTCCATACCCCCGGCCACATGGGCAACCACATTGCGCTGGCCTGGGGGGATGCCTGCTTTACCGCCGATCACGTGATGGGCTGGGCCTCCTCTCTTGTCTCGCCCCCAGATGGCGATCTGACGGATTTCATGTCCTCTTGCGCCCGGCTTCAGGCCCGCGATTGGCGCGTGTTCCATCCCGGCCATGGTGATCGGGTAACCGAGCCCGCCGCGCGGCTCGACTGGCTGGTGCGCCACCGGCTTGCGCGCGAGGCCGCCATCCTGGACGCTCTGCGCGCAGGCCCCGCGGATGCAGCCACCCTGGCCGCAGCGATCTACACCGAAACCCCACGCCCGCTTTTGACCGCCGCCAGCCGCAACGTCCTCGCGCACCTCGTTGATCTGATGGGAAAATCACGGGTCGCTCCTCTGACGGAGCTTTCAGCAGAGGCACGTTTCAAGTTGCTGTGATCTCCGCGCGCAAAAACTGGCAGTGAGGCCACATTCCCCTCTGGACGTGGAAAATACCCACTGCTATATCGCCCAAACCGTTCCGGCGTAGCTCAGCGGTAGAGCAGTTGACTGTTAATCAATTGGTCGTAGGTTCGATCCCTACCGCCGGAGCCAAAATCCCCAAGTAGATTAGGGATTTACGAGACACCTCAGCGAGGTGGCTCAGGGGGTGTTTGGCGTTAGTGGGCACATAGTAGGCAGTTGACACTGATTTGCTCGAGCCGTCGCAGCGGTTTGGCGCAACAACAGCCCAGATTTCGTTTTGCGAACCGCTACAACTTAGGACCAAAAAGGCAAAACACCCTATGCCGCCCCTAGAGCGCGTTTGAAAACCATTGGTGGGTAGGAGTGGAAATCTGCTGCTAACGCCCTGACAGAGCCTTGTGCGCCCTGTGACGGCCAGTCCCCGCCAAGTTTTCCCTACCAAATTCGGTAATCGTATCTAGGCCGCTTTCTTCGCCTCCCCCAAGATACTCCCAAGAATCGGACCATGGGGAAAAGCAGTCACAATGAAACTGCACTGCTCCCCAACCTTGGACCGCCGGAAGCTGGATTTTTCCGACTGTCTCACGATGACGGGCTGGTGACGCCATCGGGATAATGCATGGCGATCGGGACGTTGTATCCGATCGCGCTGTGGG
>JBCCPS010000144.1:0-3521 GCA_039024775.1 Pseudomonadota bacterium | reverse complement strand
TCATCAACGGCCATAGAGATGACTTGAGGCTCCCACAGCCCCTCGTTAACCTCTGCCCCCCTCCAGGATATTTAAAGCCAGAAAAAGAAAAAATGGATCAGCATTCGAGGAATAAAGAGCTTGTCGGGCGATTGCGCGCGGCGATGTATGATTTTGACGCAGGCGGCGTGCGCGCGGCGTTGCATGAGGTCTGTGCCCCGGACGTGCTGTTTCGGCTCGCGCATCCCTTCGAGACGACGCAGGGCGTGGATGCCTATTTCGACAAGGCCTATGCGCCGTTGTTGGCAGCGGTCCCCGATCTGGAGCGGCGCGATCAGATCGTGATGGCGGGGCCCACGGAGCACGGCGATGATTGGGTCGGCTGCGGCGGGTTCTACTGCGGCACCTTCCGCGCGCCCTGGATGGATATCCCGCCCACGGGGCACATCCTGCACATGCGGTTTCATGAGTTCTACCGGGTGGCCGAGGGCCGCATCGTGGAGATGCAGGCGCTCTGGGACATTCCTGAGGTCATGATGCAGGCGAGGGCCTGGCCGATGGTGCCCTCCCTGGGGCGTGAGTGGCACATTCCGGGGCCGGCCACCTGCGATGGGATCGTGCCGGGGCCTTATGATGCTGAGGCGGGTGCGGCGACCTGTCAGCACATCGTGGACATGCTCGATCATCTCAAGCTGCATCCCAGCCAGGGCGGGCCGGAGGTGATGCAGATGGAGCGGTTCTGGCATCCACATATGAACTGGTATGGGCCTTCCGGCATTGGCTCGGGCCGGGGGACGGAAGGGTTTCGCAAGTGGCACCAGATACCGTTCCTCAACGGCATGCCGGATCGCGGGCAGTTCGTGGAGGAGATCACCTACCACTTCTTCGGCGACCGCAACTATGCGGCTGTGACCGGCTGGCCGGACATGTATCAGACCATTACCCATGACGGCTGGTTGGGCATCCCTCCGGTGAACAAGAAGATCGAGATGCGGTCTTTGGATTTTTGGCGGGTGGAGAACGGGCTTATCCGGGAGAACTGGGTCATGGTCGATCTGTTGCAGATGTATGACCAGATCGGCGTGGATGTCTTTGCCCGGATGCGGGAGTTCAACAAGGCGCGGGTGGGTTTTGACCCGGAGACGGGAGTGGCGCTGTGACCCTCATCGTCCACGGGCGCGCGACCTCATCCAACGTGCAGGCGGTCATGTGGACCGCCGCTGAGTTGGGTCTTGAGGTGGCGCGGCGCGACGTGGGCGGCAGGTTCGGCGGCAATGACGATCCGGGCTACCGCGCGATCAACCCCATGGGGCTGGTGCCGAGCCTGGAGGACGGGCCGCTCAAGATGTTCGAGAGCGGGGCGATCATGCGCTATTTGCTCAGCGCCTACGGGCCGCGGCCTTTTGAGGCCAGTCCGGAGGCGGATATGTGGGCCGAATGGGCCAAGTGGACGCTGACGCGGGCCTGGCTGGTGCCGGTGTTCTGGGGGTATTACCGCGCGCCTGAAGGCCCCCGTGACATGGAGGCGGTGATGGCCGGGCAGCGGGCGTATGAGGCTTTGCTCGCCATGGCGATGCGCCAGAGGGGCGCGGGCCCTTGGATGCGGGGCGCGCGCATCAGCCTGGCGGACATCTGGGTGGGGCATCTGCTTTATCGGTATTTCACGCTGGATTTACCGCGCCAGGTGCCGGAAGGGGCTGAAGGCTACTATGCCATGTTGCAGCAGCGTGAGGCGTTTCGGCGGCATGTGATGGTCGACTATTCGGAGCTGAAGGGGAGGCCAAGGGCATGAGCACGCTGCCGAAGACCCCTGCCTTTGACCTGAGGTCCAAGCGCGCGTTGGTAACCGGCGCTTCATCGGGCATCGGGCTCGGCTGTGCTGCGGCGCTGGCGGAGGCGGGTGCGCATGTGGTCTGCGCGGCGCGCCGGGCGGATGTGCTGGAAGGCGCCGTTGGTGCGATCACGCAGGCGGACCTTTCGGCAGAGGCGATGGTGATGGACATCACCGATCTGGACGGGATGCGCGCGCAGGTGCAGGCCGCTCCGCCCTTTGACGTGATGATCAACGCCGCAGGGCTCGCGCGGCATTCCCCCGCGCTGGAGACCACGAAGGAGGATTTTGACGCGGTGATAAACGTCAACCTGCGCGCGGCTTACTTCCTGTCAGTGGCGGCGGCGCAGTCGATGCGCGCGGGCGGCAATGGCGGTTCGATCATCCATATCTCCAGCCAGATGGGGCATGTGGGCGGGATTGACCGCGCGGTCTATTGCGCCTCCAAGCACGCGCTGGAGGGCATGGTGAAGGCCATGGCCATTGAATGGGGCAAGGATGCGATCCGGATCAACACGATCTGTCCCACGTTTGTGCGCACGCCGCTGACGGCGCCTACCTTCGACAACCCTGAGCGGCTGGCCTGGATCATGGAGAAGATCAAGCTGCCGCGCGTGGCGGAAGTCGAGGACATCATGGGCGCGGCGCTGTTTCTGGCCAGCGATGCAAGTTCGATGGTCACAGGTACCTCGATGCTCATCGACGGGGGTTGGACAGCAGGCTGATGAGCAAGGTGACCTCCCTTGAAGTGGCAGAACGCGCTGGGGTCAGCCGGTCGGCGGTCAGCCGCGTCTTCACACCCGGCGCCTCGGTCAGCAAGACAACCGCTGCCAAGGTGCGCGCGGCTGCGGTGGAGCTGGGGTATCGCCCCAACGTGCTGGCGCGCTCGCTCATCACCGGGCGCAGTCGGATCATCGGTCTGGTGGTGGCCTATCTGCAGAACCAGTTCTACCCGGAGGCGATTGAGCGGCTCAGCCATGCGTTGCAGGCCAAGGGCTATCACGTGCTGGTCTTTATGGCGGGCAATGATGAGAGCACGACCCGCCAGGTGATCGAAGAGCTGCTGGACTATCAGGTGGACGGAATCATCGCGGCCTCCGTGGGCCTGTCCAATGACCTCACGCGGCGGTGCGAGGACGCGGGCATTCCGATCGTGCTCTTCAACCGCGATCAGTTTGACGACCGGCTGTCTTCGGTGACCTCTGACAACATGGCGGGCGGGCGCAAGCTGGCGGAGTTTCTGCTGGCAGGTGGGCACCGGCGCATCGGGTTTATCGCGGGGTGGGAAGGCGCCTCGACCCAGATCGACCGGGAAGCAGGCTTCAAGGCTGGGTTGATGGAAGCGGGCCTGCGGATCGTGGCGCGCGGCGCGGGGGAGTTCGACTTCGAAAAGGCCAAGCAGGCGGCGCGCGTGATGTTTGGCCGCGATGCTCCGCCGGAGGCTGTTTTCGTCGCCAATGATCACATGGCTTTTGCCGTGATGGACGTGCTGCGCTTTGAGATGGGCGTGAACGTGCCGGGTGAAGTGTCGGTCGTGGGCTATGACGACGTGCCGCTCGCCGCCTGGCCGAGCTATGATCTGACGACGGTGCGTCAGCGCGCCGGAGAGATGGTGAGCCGCACAGTGGACATTCTGATGGCGCGGATTGACGCGCCCGCAACGCGGCCCCGGCGCCTTTCGCTGGACGGCCCGCTGATCATTCGCGGCTCT
>JBCCPS010000143.1:0-3702 GCA_039024775.1 Pseudomonadota bacterium | reverse complement strand
GCAGTCCGCCAGCGCGGTCTGCGCGGCGAGTGTCAGGGACAAGGAAAGCGCGAGCGTATGCTTCATCCTCTCACAGTGTCTTGGGAGCGGCGCGGGATCAAGGGTCGGGCCGCAGCGCGCCTCTTGTCACATCAAAACGAGGTGTTTATACGCCCCGAGTGGCTGCGTGTGTAGCTTGAGAATCAATGAAACGCCGCGTTCACCCGCTCCCGTCGCTGGGGGGTGTTTCCGGCAAAGGAGAAGCGACATGAAACTGCATGAACTTTCCGATAATGCGGGTGCTGCCAAGAAGCGTACGCGCGTGGGCCGTGGCCCCGGCTCTGGCAAGGGCAAGATGGGTGGCCGGGGTATCAAGGGTCAGAAATCGCGGTCTGGCGTGGCCATCAATGGCTATGAGGGCGGCCAGATGCCGCTCTACCAGCGTCTGCCCAAGCGCGGCTTTAACAAGCCCAACCGCAAGAAATACGCAGTGGTGAACCTCGGCCTCATTCAGAAATTCATCGAAGCGGGCAAGCTTGACGCGGGCCAGGAAATCAATGGCGCCGCACTTGTGGCCTCGGGCCTCGTGCGCCGTGAGTTGGACGGCATCCGCGTGCTGGCCAAGGGCGATATCACTTCCAAAGTGACGCTGAACGTGGCCGGGGCCTCCAAATCCGCCATTGAGGCGGTTGAAAAGGCGGGCGGTTCTGTAACTGTCGCGGCACCTGCGGCGTCAGAGCAGTCGGGCTCGTAATCGGCGATAAACCTTGTGAGCGGGCGCGCGTCTGCTTACATGAAAGTAGGTTTTCAATGAGCGCCGCCTGCCGGAGACCGGTTTGGCGGCGCCTCTATCACAACAGGTGAGCACCGATATGGTATCAGCCGTCGAAAACATGGCCGCCAACACCAGCTGGTCCGCGCTGGGCAAGGCAACGGACCTGCGCAACCGCATCCTTTTCACGCTGGGCCTTTTGATCGTCTACCGCATCGGCACCTTCATCCCGGTGCCCGGGATCGACGGTCAGGCGCTGCGCGACTTCATGGAGCAAGCGGGTCAGGGCATTGGCGGCATGGTGTCCATGTTCACCGGCGGCGCGCTGGGACGGATGGGCATCTTTGCCCTTGGCATCATGCCCTACATCTCGGCGGCCATCATCGTGCAGCTCATGGCCTCCATGGTGCCCGCGCTTGAGCAGCTCAAGAAAGAGGGTGAACAGGGCCGCAAGAAGATCAACCAGTACACACGCTACGGTACGGTTGCGCTGGCCACGCTCCAATCCTACGGCCTTGCTGTGAGCCTTCAGGCGGGGGAGATCGCGGCCACACCGGGTGCGTTCTTCATCATCTCCTGCATGATCACGCTGGTAGGCGGCACCATGTTCCTGATGTGGTTGGGCGAACAAATCACCGCGCGCGGCGTGGGCAATGGCATCTCCCTCATCATCTTTGTAGGCATCATCGCGGAAGTCCCCGCGGCCTTGGCGCAGTTCTTTGCCTCCGGTCGCTCAGGTGCTATCAGCCCCGCGCTGATCGTGGGCGTGATGGTCATGGTCGTGGCCACGATCATGTTCGTGGTCTTCATGGAGCGCGCGCTGCGCAAGATCCACATCCAGTATCCGCGCCGCACGGTGGGCATGAAGGTCTATGACGGCGGCAGCTCTCACCTGCCGGTCAAGGTGAACCCGGCCAACGTCATCCCCGCGATTTTCGCCTCTTCACTGCTGCTGCTGCCGGTCACGATCAGCACGTTCTCGGGCGACAGCACCAGCCCGCTGATGTCATGGCTGCTGGCCAACTTTGGCCCCGGGCAGCCGCTCTATCTGCTGTTCTTCGTGGCGATGATCGTGTTCTTCACCTACTTTTACACCTTCAACGTCAGCTTCAAGCCGGACGATGTGGCCGAAAACCTCAAGAACCAGAACGGGTTCATCCCTGGCATTCGCCCCGGTAAGAAGACGGCGGAATATCTGGAGTATGTGGTCAACCGCATCCTGTTTTTGGGCTCGGCCTATCTGGCTGCGGTCTGCGTGCTGCCAGAGATCCTGCGCGGCCAGTACGCGATCCCCTTCTACTTTGGCGGCACATCGGTGCTGATCGTGGTCTCGGTCACCATGGACACCATCCAGCAGGTGCAGAGCCATCTTCTGGCCCATCAATACGAAGGCCTGCTTGAGAAATCCCAGCTCCGTGGCAAGGGCAAGGCACGCAAGAAACGGAGCCCGGTACGTCGATGAACATCATTCTGTTGGGGCCTCCGGGGGCCGGCAAGGGCACGCAGGCGCAATTCCTGGTGGAAGAACGCGGGATGGTGCAGCTAAGCACAGGCGACATGCTGCGCGCGGCCAAGACCTCTGGCACCGAGATGGGCACCAAGGTCGCGGCCATCATGGACGCAGGCGAGCTGGTCACGGATGAGATCGTGATCGGTCTCATCGAGGAAAAGCTGGACGAGGGCGGCAACGGTTTCATCTTTGACGGCTTTCCCCGGACGTTGGGTCAGGCGGACGCGCTGGGCGCGCTGCTGGCGACGAAAGGCCACACGCTCGATCACGTGGTGGAGTTGCAGGTCAATGACGAGGTGCTGGTGGAGCGCATCGTGGGCCGGGCTGAAGCGGCGGTGGCTGCTGGGGGCACCGCGCGGGCGGATGACAATGCCGAAAGCCTCAAGGTCCGCCTGATGGAATATTACAAAAAGACTTCTCCGCTGATCGGGTACTACTACGCGAAAGACCTGCTCCAGGGTGTGGACGGTTTGGGCGCGATTGATGCTGTGAAAGCCGAGATCGCGGGCGTGCTGGACGGGTGACGACCAGCACGTCCCGCCCATCGATTGAGTTCATCTTCGATTTTGGCAGCCCCAACGCCTACCTGGTGCACAAGGTGCTGCCGGGCATGGCGGCGGAGGCAGGCGTCGAGGTCCCCTATTCCCTCGCGCTTCTGGGTGGCATCTTCAAGCTAACGGGCAACCAAGCGCCGATGGTGGCCTTTGCTCAGGTCAAAAACAAGCTGGACTACGAACGGCTGGAGTTCGGCCGCTTCCTCAAGCGCCATCAGCTCACGGACTTCACCTGGAACCCCCATTTCCCCGTGAACACTGTCACGCTGATGCGCGGCGCGCTGGTGGCGGAAGCGGAAGGCGCCCTGCCTGCCTACATAGATGCCGGGCTCAAGGCCGTGTGGGAGGAGGGGCAGAACATGTCTGATCCAGAGGTCTACGTCGCTGCGATGGACGGCGACGGTCTGGACGGGCAGCACTTGCTGGCTGGCGCGCACGAGCCGAGCGTCAAACAACAGTTGATGGACAACACCGATGCTGCGGTCAAACGCGGCGTCTTTGGCGTGCCGACGTTTTTTGTGGGCGAGGAGATGTTCTTTGGAAAAGAACGGCTGGCGCAGGTGCTGGAGGCGGCTGCGGTTTAGCATGGCGGTAGTGGGTCTGCCGCGACCTCCCCTTTTTTTGGCTATAAATATCCAAAACTGCCCACCGCCAGCCCAAGAGCACGGCGCGGGGCTCTCTTGCCTTGACGCCTCCCCCAAAACCCCCTAACCAGCGCCATCTGGAAACAGAATCAAGTTGTGCGCAGGGGTCGCTCCCATGCGGCTGACCACCTCAAAGCCGGGCCCGACGCGGATATCGCCTCGGGCTCAAGTTGTGAAAAAAGGGTCCGGGATGACGGACCCGCAACGAAAAGGAATATGACACGTGGCACGTATTGCCGGCGT
>JBCCPS010000142.1:0-3931 GCA_039024775.1 Pseudomonadota bacterium | reverse complement strand
GCCTTGTCTGCAAAGCAGACATCCGCACTCTTTAGGAAATGTTTTGCATCCGGGTCGTGGATCCCAAGGCCGACCGGAACGTCTCCGCGCGCAGTTCGCTACTCCAACTGCTCCATCACAGCGTCGGAGGCCTCGAAGTTGGCCGTCACCCGCTGGATGTCGTCGTCTTCCTCCAGCGCATCCATCAGCCGCATCAGCTTTTGCATGCCTTCAAGGTCCATTTCCGTCGTGGTCGTGGGCCGCCAGGTGAGCCGCGTGTGCTCGCTCTCGCCCAGCTCCGCTTCCAGCGCGTTTGAGACCTCATTGAGATCGGTATCCGCGCACCAGATCGTGTGCCCATCCTCGGAGCTTTCCACGTCTTCCGCGCCCGCCTCAATGGCAGCCATCATCACGGTGTCCGCATCGCCCACGCCGCCCGGATAGGCCACCTCACCCTTGCGTTCGAACATGAAACCCACGCTGCCGGTCTCGCCCAGGTTGCCGCCGTGCTTGGTAAAGGTCGACCGCACGGTCGATGCGGTGCGGTTGCGGTTGTCGGTCATCGCCTCCACGATCACCGCCACGCCGCCGGGGCCATAGCCCTCGTAGCGGATTTCTTCATAGTCATCGCCGTCCCCGCCCGTGGCCTTGGAGATCGCGCGCTCGATATTGTCTTTGGGCATCGACTGGCCTTTGGCTTCCTTGACGGCCAGGCGCAGGCGCGGGTTTTTGTCGGGATCAGGATCGCCCATCTTGGCCGCGACCGTGATCTCCTTGCTGAGCTTGGAGAATATCTTGGCGCGCAGCTTGTCCTGGCGCCCTTTGCGGTGCTGGATGTTTGCCCATTTGGAATGGCCCGCCATGGCTGCCTCCTCATCTTGCGTCTTCGCCCGCTCTATAGGCCAGCGCAGCAGCCCTGCGCAATGCTCACATCTGGGGCAGTTTTTCACCCGCGCGCGTGGCCTCCGCCGCTGCCGTGATCCGCTTGGCGCGGGTGGGGGCGGTCTTGGCCAGTTTGATCCAGCGCAGCACATTGCGCCGGTAAGACGGGGCCAGCGCGTCCCAGAGGGCGCGCGCGTCGGCCAGAGCCGCGCCCAAGTCTTCAGGCACCTCAAGCCGGTCCACATCCGCCATGAAATCCCACAGCCCGTTGGCCTTGCCCGCCTCAACGCTTGCGCGGCCCGGCGCAAGCATCCGCCCCTCTGCCTCCAGCTTTTCTGCCCGGTCCTTGTAGCTCTGCGCCCACACTTGCGTCTTGCGCGGCGTGATCAGCTGCGCGGTGCGCGCCGCATCCACCGTGTAGCGCCGCCCATCGATCCAGCCGTAGGCCACCAGCGCGTCCAGCACCGCATCGCGCCCCACGTAGCGCGCCCGATCCGCCGCCTTCCAGGTGATCAGGATCGCGCCCGCTTGGCTGTCATGATGCGCCGCCAGCCAGTCCCAAAGCGCCGCCTCACTGGCCACTTCGAGCTGTGGATGATCCGGCCATGCCGCCATGTTTCCCCCTTGCGCCTTTCTTCGCCACAAAAGATGGTGCGGGGATGACCCAGGACCAGATCATCCTTTTCTCCCTCTTCGGCGCGGTCTTTGGCCTGCTGCTCTGGGGCAAATTCCGCTACGACATCGTGGCCTTCTCTGCACTGATGGCGGGCGTGGTCCTGGGCGTGGTGGAGGCGGACGCGGCCTTTGACGGCTTCGGCCATCCCGCCACGCTGGTGGTGGCGCTCGTGCTAGTGGTCTCGGCCGGTCTCGTGCGGTCGGGCGCGGTGCTGCTGATCACCCGCACGCTGGTGGATGCCTCGCGCTCGCTCGGCGCGCATATCACGCTGATGGGTGCTGTGGGTGGCGTGCTGTCGGCCTTCATGAACAACGTCGCGGCGCTCGCGCTGCTGATGCCTGTGGACATCCAGACCGCCCGCAAGGCGGGCCGCGGCCCTGGCTTAAGCCTCATGCCGCTCAGCTTTGCCACCATACTGGGTGGTATGGTCACGCTCATCGGCACGCCGCCCAACATCATCATCGCCTCCATACGCGAAGATAGCTTGGGAGAACCCTTCCGGATGTTCGATTTCGCGCCCGTGGGCGCGGTTGCGGCCATCGCGGGGCTGGCCTTCGTCGCGCTTATCGGCTGGCGGCTCATCCCCGCGCGCGAGGACGCCTCCATCAGCTCAGAAGACATCTCCCAATACATCGCCGAACTCACCGTGCCCGAAGACAGCAAGCACATCGGCAAACGCGTCTTCGAGCTCTACGAGGAAGGCGACAAGGCGGACGTGATGATCCTCGGGCTCATACGCGGCGGTAAACGCAAATACGGCCACGCCAGCCACGCCAAGCTGGAGGCGGGCGACGCGTTGGTGCTTGAGGCCGCGCCCGATGCGCTGGATGAGTTTCGCTCCTCCATGGGATTGTCTGTGTCTGACACCGAGCGGGAGGACCGGCTTAAAGCAGCAGGTGAAGGCGTGGAGATCATCGAAGTGGTGGTGCCCGAAGGCTCGCGCCTGGACGGGCGCACCGCGCAGGCCGTGGGCCTCGCCTGGCGTCAGAGCACCGTGCTGCTGGGCATCTCCCGGCAAGGGCGCAAGATCACCTCCCGGCTGCGTTCCACCCGGCTGAAGGCGGGCGACATCCTGCTCCTGCTGGTGCCGCGCGACAGCGCGCAGCCGGTCACCGAATGGCTGGGCGTGCTGCCGCTGGCAGACCGCGGCCTGGCGGTCACCGATGACACCAAGGTCTGGCTGGCCATCGGGCTTTTTGGCGCGGCGGTGCTCGCGGCCAGCGTGGGGCTGATCTATCTGCCCATCGCTTTGGGCATCGTGGTCATGGCCTATGTCCTGACCCGGATCGTGCCGCTGTCCGAGCTCTACACCCACATCGAATGGCCCGTTGTGGTGCTGCTGGGCTCCATGATCCCGCTGGGCGCGGCGTTGGAAACCTCCGGCGGCACGGAGCTCATTGCGGGCGCGCTGATCAGCCTGACGGAGGGGCTTGCCCCCTGGATGGTCCTTACCGTGCTGATGGTGGTCACGATGACGCTGTCGGATGTGCTCAACAACACCGCCACCACCATCGTGGCCGCGCCCGTGGGCATCCAGATGGCCCAGACCCTGGGCGTGAGCGCCGATCCCTTCCTGATGGCCGTGGCGGTTGCTGCCTCCAGCGCGTTTCTCACGCCCATCGGGCACAAGAACAACACGCTGATCCTCGGCCCCGGGGGCTACAAGTTCGGCGACTACTGGCGCATGGGCCTGCCCCTGGAGGTGATCGTGATCGCCGTCTCGATCCCCGCGATCCTGGTGTTCTGGCCGCTTTGATGCTGGCGAGGCTGTTCCTCTACGCATCGCCCTGCTCCTCCACGGCGCGCCAAACCGGACGCATGGTCACCCAAAATCCGGCTTGCCTGCGGGCGGGCGCGTGACCTAGCGTTCCGCCACGCCTCAAAGGACACCGCATGGAATTCCTGATCAACGTCATCCTGCCGCTCTCACTGGCCATCATCATGCTCTCGCTTGGGGTAGGGCTCACGGGCGCGGATTTCGCACGCGTGGCCCAACGCCCCCGCGCTTTCGCCGTAGGGGCCTTTGCCCAGGTGCTGCTGCTGCCACTGGCAGCCCTGGTCATCATCCAGCTTTTTGGCCTTGCGGGCGAGATCGCGGTGGGCTTCATGCTGCTCAGCTTCTGCCCCGGTGGCGTGACCTCCAACATTATCTCCAAGCTCGCGCGCGGGGACGTGGCGCTTTCGGTCTCGCTCACGGCTGTGGTCTCACTGCTGAGCATCCTGACAGTGCCGCTGCTGACCGCCTGGGCGGTCACGCGCTTTATGGGCGATGCGGGGCCGGATGTTTCCGTCACATCGCTCGCGCTGGCGATGTTTGCGATCACGACGGTTCCGGTGCTGCTGGGCGTGGCGCTCCGGCGCTTTGCGCCCGCTTTGGCTGCGCGCATCGAACCG
>JBCCPS010000141.1:0-4234 GCA_039024775.1 Pseudomonadota bacterium | reverse complement strand
GCAGCAGGCGGAGGCTTCAGTCTGGCGTCATAGGCGCAGAGGCTTAGGCCGCGTTCGGCAGGATCACGATCTCCACCCGGCGGTTCTGCGCTTTGCCCTGCGGGGTCAAGTTGCTGGCCACCGGCTGGCTTTCACCCCGGCCAAAGGTCTGCAAGCGGCTGGCGGGCACGCCGTTGGACCGCAGGACGTTCGCAACCGATTGCGCGCGCCCCTCTGACAGCGTCTGGTTATAGCCCGCATCGCCGTCACTGTCGGTATGGCCCACGATCTGCAGAGTGGAATTGGCGTAGATCTGCACGTTGTTGGCAAGCGCCTGCAGATCGTCCATCAGGCCTGGCTGCACCACGGTGCTGTCGGTGGCAAACAGGATGTCTTGGGGCAGCGTCACGATCAGCCGGTCGCCGGTGTTCGTGATCACCACATTGCTGTCGAGCGCGCGGCGCAGGTCCGCCTCTTGCTGGTCGAGCGAGTATCCAATGCCCGCGCCGATCGCGCCGCCGACCACCGCACCCGCAATCGCGTCGCCGGTGTCGCCAGTAATCGCCCCGATAAGGGCGCCTGTGCCCGCGCCAATGAGCGCGCCGTTCTTTGTCCGGCGGTTGGGGTCGTTTGGGTCCGCGCCCAGTTGCGCCGGGTCCGTGCAAGCGGTCAGCGCCAGGGTACCAGCCAGAGCGGTGGCCAGGGTCATCTTTGAAGAAATCATTGCTTCACTGCCTTCATGTTGCAGCCCCGTTCGGGCGAGGCTTTTTGGTTCTCTTCCAATATAGGGATTGATCCGCCGCGTTCACGGGGAATTTCAGATCGGCAGGATCTTGCCCGCAGAGCGCCAGCGCTTCGGATTTAGCCCGCATCACCAATGCACTGCCACGCCTTCGGCGCTCTCGTCACATTGGTGATACTTGATCACCCAGAATAGGGTCGAAACGTTTTAGTTCAGCTGAAAATGCAGCGGATAGGCACCGTCTTTGAAGGGGCCAAAGAGGTCAGGGATGTCCGGGTGGTGCACTGGCTCCCCCGAATAATCCGCCACCAGGTTCTGCTCTGACACATAGGCTACGTAGTAGCTTTGGTCGTTCTCAGCCAGCAGGTGATAGAACGGCTGGTCTTTGACCGGGCGGCTGTCTTCCGGGATGGCTTCGTACCATTCCTGGGTGTTCGCAAACTCCGGATCCACGTCGAAGATCACGCCGCGAAACGGGTGTTTGCGGTGACGGACGACCTGACCAAGATGATATTTTGCGCGTGTTCGCAGCATAGCGTTGCAGCCTCTATCTTTCGTTAGTAGTCGTTTCAAGGGGCGAATGTCCAACCCTCACGCCCATTTGGCCGGAAACAGACTGTTGAACCTCGCCCTCACCGTATTGGAGATCGTGGCCCCGGTGTTCCTTTTGGCAGCACTGGGATTTGGCTGGGTCAAGCTGGGGTTTGAATACCGCATCCAGTTTGTCACGCGCCTGGCGATGACGGTGGCGATCCCCTGTTTGATCTTCGTGTCGCTGATGCGCACGGACATCGATCCGAGCGCCTTGCGCGATCTGTCGCTGGCCGCCATCGCCGCCTACGGGGCGGTGACGTTGGCGGTGCTGGTGCTGGTGTGGCTAACGGGGCTGAACCGGCGCACCTATGCCGCGCCGCTCATCTTTGGCAACACGGGCAACCTGGGCCTGCCGCTGGCACTCTTTGCATACGGTGAGACGGGGCTCAGCTATGCGGTTGTCGTTTTTGCGTTGATGGCGATGTGGTCCTTTACCTTTGGGATCTGGCTGGTGGCGGGGGCCGGGTCTGCGGGCAAGGTGGCGCGGGAGCCGATGGTTTGGGCGGCTCTGCTGGGCGGGCTCTTCCTCTGGCAAGGGTGGGAGACGCCGCGGTTTTTGACCAATACGCTTGATCTGATTGGGCAGATGGCGATCCCGCTGATGCTGATCACCCTGGGCGTGGCCGTGGCGCGGCTGACGCCAGGCGGTGTGGGCCGCGCAGTGGTGCTGTCGGCGGTCAAGATCGTTTTGTGTGTGGCCCTTGCCTGGGGTGCCGGGACCTGGTTCGCGCTGGAACCCGTAGCCTTCGGCGTGCTGGTGCTGCAAGTGGCGACCCCCGTGGCGGTGTCCAATTATCTGCTGGCGGAGAAGTTCGAGGCGGATGCGGACGCGGTCGCGGGCCTCGTCGTCGTCTCCACCCTGATGGCGGTGGGCGCTTTGCCGCTTATCCTGGCCGCATTGCTGTAATTTTTGTGATGTGACGCGGGCGGATTTTCCGCTAAACTTACAAAAAATATAAAAACGAACTGAGGCGAGAGGCAGGATGAGCAAAACTCTTCGCGCAATGATCATCGTGCTGCTGGTGGCGTCCTGCGGCGGGGGGCAGCAATCCTCCGCGCCGCGCGATCTGGACAATGCCTGCAGCATTCTACGGGACAAGCCCGACTACCTGCGCGCCTTCCGCGCAGCAGAGCGTAAATGGGGCGTGCCGATCCATGTACAAATGGCGACGATCCATCAGGAAAGTAAATTCGTTTCGGATGCGCGCACGCCATTTCGCTATGTGCTGGGCGTTCTGCCGATGGGCCGGCAATCGAGCGCGTTTGGCTATTCTCAGGCTCTGGATGGTACGTGGGATGAATACCGCGCGGACCAGAACCGGCGCACCGCCAAACGGGACCGCATCAAGGACGCGACCGATTTCATGGGCTGGTACATGAACATCAGCCGGGAGCGGAACGGGATCGCCCTGACGGACGCGCGCAACCAGTATCTGGCCTATCATGAGGGACACACGGGCTTTGCGCGCGGCAGCTACAACCGTAAAAGCTGGCTGGTGGGGGTCTCTGGCAAGGTGGCCGCGCGGTCCGAGATGTACCGCGAGCAGATCGCGGCCTGCGGATTGAGGGGCTAAAGCCACCAACCCAAAACTTGAGACATAAACATCGATCTTTCATGCGCCGTCTCGCGGGGTGGCGCAAATGCTCCGCCCCATGGGGGCGGGTCGGCCCAGCCCAACAGTGCCTGTTGGGCGGGTGCTTTGAAGGGAGCGGGATGTCTCAGGTTTTAGGTTGGTAGCTTTCGGATTACCGATCCGGCGTGATCTGCGCATCGCCCACGTCAAAAAGCCCGTTGGACAGGTTGCCGCCCTTCTGAAGGTCGCCCAGAACAACCGTGGTCAGGCTGCCGTTGCCGTCATTGATCACCCACTGGCGCAGTTCCACCGGATTGCCGGTGAACTTCATCTGAATATTCCCATATTGCGGGTTTTCGGGATCTTGAGCTGTGACCACAGTGGCAGTGCCGTCAAAGGAGTGCCCGGTGACCATCCGCGCCTGCCCAAGATTCACATTGCGCGCCAGAATGATCGACAGCGGCGTTCGGCTGAGCGGATAGGTCTCCGCCGGGACGTTGGATTTCTTGTCGTAGATCACCACGGTGTTCGAACCCGCCACCACCAGCGATGTTTCGGGTGGATTATACTCAAACCGCACCCGGCCCGGGCGCTTGATATAGACCGTGCCCGTCGCGATGGAGCCATCATCATTGATCTGCGTGAACTCCCCCTTGGCAGTCTGTAACCCGTTCAGATAGCTGGAGAGTTGCCCCAAAGGCAGCTTTTGCGCCGCCGCCTCAAAGGGAGCGATCAGCATGAGGCCAAGGAGAGCGAAGATGAGGCGGCGCATAGTGTTCTTCCTGCGGTTTTCTTGTAGCTCGAACATATGATGCTCCGTCGTGATATGCGATATCACGGGCAAGAAATCGCCAGATCTTGTGATCGCACTAGGGGTCTGCAATCTCAGCAGGCAGGAAGATCTCTGCCCGCAATCCTCCATCCTCCAGGTTTTCGAGCCGAAGCGCGCCGCCGCTTTGATCGGCAAAGCCCGCCACCATGGAAAGCCCAAGGCCAGAGCCTTCGCCCGCCGCCTTAGTGGTAAAGAAAGGGTCTGTCGCACGCTGGAGAAGATCATCGCTCATCCCCGGACCCTGATCCTCAATCGCGATGCTCGCCATGCCTTCCAAAGGGTGGACCCGGCCCGATACGCGGATGAGGCCCGGCTTGCCTCCCATCGCGTCCCGCGCGTTTACAACCAGATTGAGCAGTGCGGTTTCAAGCATCGCGCCATCTGCTTTGAGCTGCACCGCCCCGTTAAACAGCCGCTGTTCGAGGGTAATCGTCACAGGCAGCAACCGGCCCGCCACGTTCATGACGCGGCTGATCAAGGCATTCGCCTCCAAAAGATCCACCTTGAGGGGGG
>JBCCPS010000140.1:0-4244 GCA_039024775.1 Pseudomonadota bacterium | reverse complement strand
GGGCCTTGCCCGGTGAACACTTTTGACACATCGTTGGCCGATGAAACGGCTTAGGATCATGTTCGGCCACCCCAGCGTGGCGGTGATGGCTTGCGCTTGCGCGGCGGCCCTTGCGGCGATGGCGATGGCGGCACCGGGCTGTGTCTGGCTGTTGGTGCCGCTGGGTGTGGGCGCGCAGATGCTCAACGAATACAATCTGCACCGTCACGTCTTTCATCTGCCGCCGCCCCGGGCGCAATAGGCCTTTGATCTGCTCTACAGGGCTCACTACGGGCACCATGATTTTCCCACCAATCACCGCCTGTTCTTCGTGCCGCTCTGGGTTGCGCTGCCGATGTTGGGGGTCAACTTCTTTGCCCTATGGGGCCTGCTCGCGCTGTTGGGCGTGGGCCAAGCGCTTTGGATCGCGGTGGCGATTGTGCCCGCGGGGGGCGTGCTGACCTTTCTGGGATATGAGTGGTTTCACATGAGCGCCCACCTCAACCTGCGCAAGACCGCACTGGAACGGCATGTCACACGGCTGCACAACCAGCATCATTTTCGCGACTTTTCAGAGTGGTTTCATGTCAGCCCCGGCGGGCAAATCATCGACCGCGCGATGGGCACCGCCATTGATCAGGAGGCGCTCATGGCCCAGCAACGCGTGGCATTCATCCGCACGCTGGGGCTGCGGCCCGATGACCCCAGGCTGCGGGCTGCGCGGGTGCGGTTTGCAGGCAAATACGGTCTGAGCCCAGCAGAGGTTGCGCGTGCAGCGGTGGTGTGAGCTGATCTCATTCAGCGCAGCACACACCATCATTCAGTGCTTTAGGCTCCTAAAGTCAGAGCGCTGGCATCTGCTGTGTGGCGCAATGGATACCGCCGCCGATCTCCCCCAGCGCATCGACGTTCAGCATCACGACCTCGCGGCCCGGGTAGTGGCGGCGCAGCGCATCGCGCGCGATCCGGTCTGTCTCTGCGTCTCCGAATTGTGCGGCGATTACAGCACCGTTGCAGACATAGTAGTTGGCATAGGAGGCGACGAAGTCCTCCGTTGCCACGCGGCGCCTTTCAGGCTCTGGGATCACGTCGATCTGAAGCCCCGCCGCCTCAAGCGCATCATGCGTGTCGAGGGCCGCTGCATGAAAAGGGTCAAAGGGGTCAGGCGCATCGGGCAAGTTGATCAACACCCGACCGGGCCCGGTGAAGCGTGCCAGACTGTCGATGTGATAATCGGTAATGTCCTGATCCCGCACGCCTTTGGACCAGATCATCCGCTCAGCCCCATAGGCCGTCAGCAGCCGGGCTTCGATTTCCGCGCGTGACAGGCCCGGGTTGCGGTTGGGGTGCACCCATGAGCTTTCATGCGCCATCAGCAAACCGTGGCCGTCGTGTTCCACACCGCCTGCCTCTCCAATTAGGCCGCTGTCAACGCGGGCCAGGCCAAGCCTTTCCGCGACCCGTTGCGCCACCATGCCATCCGCGCGATGGACCTGTCGCGCGCCCCAGCCGTTAAAGCGGATGTGGCTGACCACCAGCGCATCGGCGCGAAACGCAAAGAGCGGTCCCGCATCGCGGGCCCAAAGGTCTTCGGTGGGCACGTCCCAAAGCGTGACAGTGCCGTCTAGCAGGGCGCGCGCGGCGCTGTGCTGATCGGGGTGGGCCAGCATGACAACAGGCTCGAAGGCCGTGATTGCATTGGCGATATCCGCGATCGTGGCCTGCACATGCGCCAAAAACCCGAGGTCCGGATACACCTCGCGGCTGGCAGGCCACATCATGAAGGTGCGGTCGTGCGGGGCCTCCTCCGGCGGAACATAAAGGTCTTGGTTCTGAGCCATCAGGGCGCCCTCCGGTACGGCTGAAAACGCGGCCAGCCCGGCCAGAAGCGCACGGCGGCGCATCAGAACTCCGTCTCTTCCACCGCGTTCTGCTGCCAGGGCTGCACAAGGTTGCCAAAACGCGTGAACCGGCCCTCAAAGCTCAGATCAACGGTGCCGATGGGGCCATGGCGCTGCTTGCCGATGATAACTTCGGCGCGGCCGTGCAGGCGTTCCATGTCCTGCTGCCAGGCGGCCATGGCCTCCAGATCGTGATCGCCGGGTTTTTCCCGTTCCTTGTAGTATTCCTCGCGGAACACGAACATCACGACATCGGCGTCCTGCTCGATAGAACCCGATTCACGCAAATCTGAGAGTTGGGGGCGCTTGTCCTCGCGGTTTTCCACCTGACGCGACAGCTGGGAGAGGGCCACGACGGGGATGTCAAGCTCCTTTGCAATGGCCTTGAGCCCCATGGAGATCTCGGAGATTTCGTTCACCCGGTTTTCCGTGCGGCCCGTGCCACGCACGAGCTGCAGGTAGTCCACGATCAGCAGATCCAGCCCATGCGTCCGCTTGAGCCGCCGCGCGCGCGCCGCAAGCTGGCTGATGGGCAGCGCGGGCGTGTCGTCGATGTAGAGCGGACAGGCCTCCAGCGCCTTGGCGGCATCGACAAAGCGGCGGAACTCGGCCTCTGACATGTCGCCGGACCGGATCTGTTGGGAGGGGATTTCGGCGGCTTCCGACAGGATACGCGCGGCAAGCTGTTCGGCGCTCATCTCCAGGCTGTAGAAGCCCACCACACCGCCATCGACCGCCCCTTCGGTGCCGTCGGCGGTCATCCCGCGCTTGTAGGCCTTGGCCACGTTGAAGGCGATGTTGGTGGCAAGCGAGGTCTTGCCCATCGAAGGCCGCCCCGCGAGGATCAGCAGGTCCGAGCGGTGTAGCCCGCCCAATTTCCTGTCCATGTCGATAAGGCCAGTGGAGACGCCAGAGAGGCCGCCATCGCGCTGATAAGCCGCGTTGGCGACATTAACAGCGTCGGTTACTGCACTGAGAAAGCTCTGAAAACCGCTTTCGACCTGCCCCTGTTCGGCCAAGGAATAGAGCGCCTGTTCGGCCTCTACGATCTGTTCCTTGGGCTCTGACGCGACATCCACCGTTGCCGCCTTGGCAGAGATATCGCGCCCCAATTGGATCAGGTCACGGCGCACCGCGAGATCATAAATCATCTGCGCATAATCGCGCACCGCAAAGGCGGAGATCGCAGCCCCCGCCAGCCGCGCGAGATAGGCCGGGCCACCCAGTTCTTTCAGCCCCTCATCGTCCTCCATGAAGGCCTTGAGTGTGACGGGCGAGGCCAGATTGTTCTTGGCGATCCTTTGCGCAGCAATGTCGAAGATGCGTGCATGCACGGGATCATAGAAATGCTTGGGCCCGATGATCGCCGCGACCCGATCATAGACGTCATTGTTGGTCAGAATGGCGCCCAGCAGTTGCTGCTCTGCCTCGATGGAATGCGGCATCGTCTCTGGCGCCTGCACAGCCATATTGCTCGCGTTCAGCGATGAAATCTCGTTCATTTTAACTCACCCGTTTGCCCCGTGCTGGTCATAGCCAGCCGGGAGAGGTCGCGCAAATTGTATGTTTTTGTGGATAGTCTGTGGATTGCGCCGTGCCTACCACATGTTGCCTCAGCAGGGGTGCGCGGGTCAACATGCGGTATCTGTGGGCTTAACCCATGCGGGCATCCTGCCAGTCTTTTGGGGCATTGAGGAAGCTTTCGACTTCCTTCAGCGTGGCGGCGGAAAAGCTGTTCTGAGCGCGTGCCTCGGCCAGTACGTCCCACCAGGTGCACAGGTGGTGCAGGCTAACGCCGTGATCGCCAAGGGTCTTTTTGGTCTGCGGGAAGATGTCGTAGTAAAAGATCACCGCCGTATGCGCGCAGGTGGCCCCGGTGTCGCGAATCGCATCGACAAAGCTCAGCTTTGATCCGCCGTCGGTGGTCAGATCCTCCACCAAGAGAACGCGCTGGCCTTCGCGCATCTCCCCCTCGATTCGCGCGCCGCGGCCATAGCCTTTGGGCTTTTTGCGCACGTAGGTCATCGGCAGGCCCATGCGTTCTGCCACGAGCGCGGCAAAGGGGATGCCAGCGGTCTCGCCACCCGCCACGTTGTCAAAGGCTTCGAACCCTGCGTTGCGCATCACCGTCACGGTCAGGAAATCCATCAGCGTGGCGCGGATGCGCGGGTGGGATATGGGCGTGCGGCAGTCGATGTAGGTGGGCGAGGGCAGGCCGGAGGCCAGCGTGAAGGGCGCGTCCGAGTTGAAATGCACCGCGCCGATTTCCAGCAGCATGCGCGCGCTCAGGCGGGCGATCTCTGCGGGGTCAGGATAGCTGCTGGGGATCATGGGCGGGCTCCTCGGGCTGCTCGGTTAGGATGG
>JBCCPS010000139.1:0-4936 GCA_039024775.1 Pseudomonadota bacterium | reverse complement strand
TGACCGGCCAACCGCGGATTTCACCGCCGCGCCCGCGATGACGGAAGACGACTGCTTGGCAGCACTCCGCGCGGGCTGGGACCAGGTCGATGCTTCCGCGGATCTGCTTGTGGTGGGCGAGATGGGCATCGCCAACACGACATCCGCTGCGGCTTTGGCCTGCGCGCTCTTGGGCGGGGAGGCCGCAGATTGGACCGGGCGCGGCACCGGTGTGGATGACGCAGGCCTCGCGCTGAAAACCCAAGTGGTGGCCGAAGGTGTGGCGCGCCATGCGAGCGCGGGCGACGGGCTGGAGGTGCTCTGCCGCCTCGGTGGCCGCGAACTCGCAGCGATGGCGGGTGCCATGGCGCGGGCGCGGGCGCTGCGCATACCTGTGATCCTTGACGGGTTCATCTGCTCGGCTGCGGCGCTTTGCCTGCACAAGACCGCCTCGGGCGCGCTCGATCACGTGATTGCGGGACATCTCAGCGCAGAAGGCGCGCATGCGCGGGTGCTGGAGGCGCTGGGCAAGGAGCCCATCCTGCAGCTTGGCATGCGGCTGGGCGAAGGCTCCGGCGCGGGCACGGCGATTGCCATTCTCAAGGTCGCGATGGCCTGCCATGCGGGCATGGCCACCTTCGCGAAGGCGGGGGTCAGCGATGGCTGACGCCCATGCCACGGGCTCAGGCGGAACGTTTGCGCTCCGCCTCCAACCGGCTCAGGATCGCGGTTTCCAGATCGCTGTGTAGCTCCTTTGAGCGCGCGATATAGGCCTTGTTCTGCGCGGCGGGCACGCCCGGCTCCCAAAGCGTCGCCAGCTCCTTGAGCGCCTCGCGGTCATGGGCGTAGAACACGCGCTCGGCCTCCGCCGCCTCATATTCCGACAGCCCCACGTTTTCCAACACATAGCGGCCCGCCCGCAGCGAGCTGTCGAACATCTCGCGCACGATGTCATCGGCCCCGGCCTTGAACTGGCGGTAGACCTCCGTGCGGTCATAGGCGCGGGCCACGATGTGCAGATCGGGCCGCTGCTGGCGGGCGTAAGCGATCAGCCGGATGCAGGCCTCCTTGTCGTCAAGCGCCACGACAAGCACCTGCGCCTCCGCCAGCCCCGCTTTGCGCAGGATGTCAGGCCGCGTGGGATCGCCCAGAAATCCCTTGAAGCCGAACCGCCGCATCAGCGCGATGGTCTGCGGATTGGTATCGAGCACCACCGTCTGGAACCCGTTGGCCTGCACCAGCCGGTTCACGATCTGGCCGAACCGCCCCACACCGGCGATGATCACCGGGCCTGCTTCGTCGATCTCGTCCTCCTCCGGGCTGCCGGTCTCTCCCTGCGCGCGGGTGATCAGGCTGTTGAGGATGAAAAGCAGCGGCGTGATCAGCATCGTGAGCGCAATCACCAGCAGCAGCGTCTCTGCGATGTCGGTGGGCATCACGTTTGTGGCCACCGAAAAGCTGACCAGCACAAAGCCGAACTCGCCTGCCTGCGCGAGCCCCAAGGAAAACAGCCAACGGTCGCGCCGTTTCATTCGGAAGGCCAGCGCGAGCCCGAAGAGGATCAGGCCTTTCACGACCAGCACCAGCAAGGCCATGCCGAGGATCGCGGCCCAGTCGCCAAAGAAGAGCTCGAAATTGATGCCCGCGCCCACGGTGATGAAAAAGAGGCCAAGCAGCAGGCCCTTGAAGGGCTCCAGATCGGTCTCCAACTCGTGCCGAAACTCTGATGAGGCCAGCACGACACCGGCCAGAAACGCCCCCAGCGCGGGGGACAGGCCCACCAGCGTCATCAGAAAGGAGATGCCCACCACGATGAGAAGGGCAAGCGCCGTATACATCTCCCGCAGGTTGGCGGCGTGGATGAAGCGAAAGACGGGGCGGGTAAAAAACACGCCCACGATGATGATCGCCGCAATCGCGCCGAGCGTGACGGCGGTGATGCCCCAGGCGGGCAGGTTCTGGACGAGGTCGAACACCGCCTCCGCCGCGCCCGCGCCGTGCCCGCCGTGATCCCCATGGCCCGTGTCCTCTGCGTACCGGGTCAACGCGCCGTCGGGCCCGATGCCCACCGGTGGCAGCGTGACCGCCAAGAGCGGCAGAAAAGCCAGGATGGGGATGACTGCGATGTCCTGGGTCAGCAGGACGGAAAACACTGACCGACCGCCGCCCGTCTGCATAAGGCCGCGTTCCGACAGAGTCTGTAGCACGATCGCGGTGGAGGACAGCGACAGCGACAACCCAATGGCAAGTGCCGTGCCCCAGGCCACGCCGTAAGCCAGCGCAATCCCCATTAGTGCCAGCGCCGAGAGCACCACTTGCAACCCGCCCAGGCCCAGAAGCTTGTGGCGCATGGTCCACAGCGTGCGCGGCTCCAGCTCCAACCCGATGAGAAAGAGCATCATCACCACGCCGAATTCCGCGAAATGCTGCAGGTCCTTGGTCTCTGATCCCACCAGGCCAAAGACCGGCCCGATGATGATCCCCGCCGCCAGATAGCCCAGCACCGACCCGAACCCCAGCCGCGCCGCGATGGGCACCGCGATCACCGCGGTGGCAAGATAGATGGTGGCCTGAAACAGAAAGCCTTCCATGGCGGTCTCCGTGGCGTCGGACCCTCACGGCCCGGCGATTTGGCAGGGAAGATGGGTGAGATCACCCATCCTACGTCGGCAGCGGACCGTCGCGTTTGAGCTGGTCCATCACGATCTGGCTGTGCACGCGTGCCACCGCCGGGTGCGGCAGCAGCACCTCGTGGATCAACCGGTTGAGCGCGGGCAGGTCCTCGCAATAGACCCGCAGCAGGTAATCAGCCTCCCCCGTCATGGTCCAGGCGCTCACGATCTCGGGCCGCGTGGCGATCAGCCGGGCGAAGGTCTTGCTGGTTTCGGGGCCATGCAGACCCAGGTGCACCTGCACAAAGCCCTGCACGTTCAAACCCAGTTTGACCGCTGAAAGCCGCGCAGTATAGCCTTCGATATAGCCTTCTGCCTCCAACCGTTGGCGCCGTCGGCCAGCTTGGGAGGCGGACAGATGCAGCATCTCCCCCAACTCCTGCGCGGTCAGATGCGCGTTTTTCTGCACCGCGGAGAGGAGCCTTGTGTCCATCTGATCAAGCATATGCGCAATTCCCGCCTTTTGCCCGGTCAGCATGCGCGATTTCCGCGCAGAAATCCAGATGGAGGGTCAATTATGCGCGGAAATGGCGTGTCCGGGGGCATAATTTCATATCAACACAGTATTTCCCCAACAGAGGAGACGCAGCATGGGTCCTTTCCCGCACGACGCCCCGAAATCGCAGATCACGCCGGAGAACCCCGCGGGCACCGACGGCTTCGAATTTGTCGAATTCGCGCATCCTGACCCTGAAGAGCTGCGCGTGGTGTTCCGTCGGATGGGCTACACCCATGTGGCCAACCACAAGACCAAGAGGATCGAGCTTTGGCAGCAGGGTGACATCACCTATGTGCTCAACGCCGACCCGGGCAGCTTTGCCGCGCGTTTTGTGGAGGACCACGGGCCCTGCGCGCCGTCCATGGGTTGGCGCGTCGTCGATGCGCAAGCCGCACTCAAGCATGCGGTAGCGAAAGGGGCAGAGGAATATACCGGCACGGACAAGGTGCTCGATGTGCCCGCGATCGTCGGCATCGGCGGGTCGCTGATCTACTTCGTGGATCAATACTACGACACCTCGCCCTACAACTGGGAGTACGACTGGATCACCCAGTCCAAGCCCGAGGGCGTGGGCTTCTACTACCTCGATCACCTCACGCACAACGTGTTCAAGGGCAACATGGATGTCTGGTTCAAATTCTACGGTGATCTTTTCAATTTTCGGGAAATCCGGTTCTTTGACATTTCCGGGAAGTACACTGGGCTGACGTCGCGGGCGCTGACCTCACCCTGCGGGCGCATCCGCATCCCGATCAACGAGGACCGGGACGAAAAGGGCCAGATCGTGGCCTATCTCAAGAAGTATCGCGGCGAGGGCATCCAGCACATCGCGGTGGGCGCGCGCGACATCTATGACGCGACCGACGCCATCGCTGAGAACGGGCTCACGTTCATGCCGGGCCCGCCGGAGACGTACTACGCGATGAGCAAAGAGCGCGTGAAGGACCACGAAGAGCCGCTGGAGCGGATGAAAAAGCACGGTATTCTGATTGACGGCGAAGGCGTGGTTGACGGGGGCGAGACGCGCATCCTGCTCCAGATTTTCTCCAAAACGGTGATCGGGCCGATCTTCTTTGAGTTCATCCAGCGCAAGGGCGACGACGGCTTTGGCGAGGGGAACTTCAAAGCCCTGTTTGAGAGCATCGAGCAGGAGCAGATCGAAAGCGGGGAGCTGAAAGAGGCGAGCTGAGGGGTAAGTGCCCCTCAGGCTCATCACGCGAGAGCTTCAATAGCACAACTCAAAGTCTGCTATCCAAAATCTGAGACGGACAGGACAAAGTTTGACGCGCCACCCCGCCGGGCGGCGCATTAGCGGTTTTCGCACGTGTCTCAGGTCTTCGGGCTTGAGGCGTTAGGTCCGCGGCATCTTCAGAACAAGGTTGCGGCTGCCTTTGCGGTAGCGCAACTCGCTGTCGCCAATGGCTGTCACCCGACCCCCATCCACGCGGTCGCCGACCGTCACCTTCTTGTATCGCCCGTTCGACAGCCGCACCAGCGCGCGGCGGTTCGACGGTTTGCCGTAAACCCCGATGAGGTTGACCTTGCGCAGGTTGATCGCGTTGCGCACCGTGGCCTGTTTGGCTACCGAGGTCTTCGACGGTATTCTGGGCGTGACGGTACGTGGCGCCACCTGGCGCGCCGCGACCCGTTCTTCCTGCGCCTGAGGTTGCGGCGTGCGCTGTGCGCGGCGCACGATCCGCTGGAAGTTGCGCGGCCGGGTGTCAGGCCGGAGTGAGGCGCGCACCGCTTGAGCGGTCGGGTTCACGAAGGCACGCGCGTCTTCCTC
>JBCCPS010000138.1:0-5156 GCA_039024775.1 Pseudomonadota bacterium | reverse complement strand
GCCACCCGCGCCAAAAAGCGCTTGCACGGCACGTGGTGCCGCTTCGCAAAAGCCGCTGAAGCCGCCACCGATGCCGCAGCGGTGGTTTTCTACCTCACGCTGAGGGACGCTGAAACGCTGCAACGTGATGCGCCGGATGGCCAGAAGCTCCTGCATCTGAGCCCATTTCTGCCTCTGGAGACCCTACCGCCCGCCGCACAGCTAGAGGGCCCGATGCTGAGCGTGGGCATGATGCGCGCGGGCGACAAGCTGGCCTCTTACAGGATCATCGCGGAGGTTCTGGCGCAGCTTCCGCAGGGGGGCTGGCGATTGCAAATCGCGGGCGATGGCCCTGCCCGCGCGGATGTTACAGCGCTGATGGCCCCTTTTGGCGAGGCGGTCACGTTTCTCGGGCGGCTGGATCGCACCGCGCTGGCTGAGACCTACCAAAACGCGCAGCTGATGCTCTGGCCCGGGGTGAACGAAGCCTTCGGCATGGCCTATCTGGAGGCGCAGGCCCATGGCGTGCCCGTCATAGCACAGGACCGCCCGGGCGTGCGGGAGGTGCTGGCACCTGGCAATCATCCGACGGTGGATGCGGGCGCGCCCGGTCTTACGGCCCGCGTGCAAGCGCTTCTGTCGGACGTGAAAACGCGGCACGCGGCGGGTGCCGCGGCGCGCGCGCATGTCGCGGCGCATCATCTGGCACCGCATGCACGCGAAACGCTGCAGCGCGGCTTGGAACACGTCGGGGTGCGCCCATGACCCGGCTGGCGCTTTTGCGACACGGGCATACGCCCTGGAACCGCGCGGGACGGATACAGGGCCGCACCGATGTGCCGCTGGATGACGACGCCCGCGCGGGGCTTTCGCGTCTGCGCCTGCCGCCCGACTGGGCAGATGCCGCGCTTTGGTCAAGCCCGCTGTCGCGCGCGAAGGAGACGGCGCGGTGCATCACCGGGTGCGCACCGCGCACCGATGCCGCGCTGATCGAAATGGACTGGGGGGAGTGGGAAGGCCAAAGGGGCACCGACCTGCACGCCGATCCCGCATCCGAGTATCGCCACATCGAGGACTGGGGCTGGGACTACACCCCGCCCGGCGGCGAAAGCCCCGCAACCCTGCGGGCACGCCTGATCCCCTGGGCAGAGACGCTCACACAGGACGCAGTCGCCGTTTGCCACATCGGCGTGATGCGCGTGCTGATGGCCCATGCAACAGGGTGGAATTTCTCGGGACCCGCCCCTTTCCAGATCAAGCGCAACCGGCTTTATGTTCTGCACCTCTCACCGGGCGCATGGCGCGCTGAAGCAGACCCCCTGCGTCTGGTTGAGGCACCTTCATGAGGGTCATGATCGTCGTCACGCACCTGCTGGGCACGGGCCATCTGGCGCGGGCGCTGACGCTGGCGCGCGCCTTTGATAGTGCCGGCTGGCAATGCAGCATCGTCTCGGGTGGCATGCCCGCACCGCATCTCGACAGGGGTGACCTCTCACTCACCCAACTACCACCTGTCCGGTCGGACGGGGTGAATTTCGCACGTCTGCTGGATGGACCCGGCAGACCCGTTGAGCCGGAATACATGGCGCAGCGCGAGAGCTTCCTTGTCGCCGCACTGACCCGCTATCGCCCCGACGTCCTGATCACAGAGCTCTTCCCCTTCGGACGCCGCGTCCTCGGCCAGGAATTCACCACCCTCCTTGAAACCGCCAAGAGCACGCGGCCCGCGCCGCTCATCTGCGCCTCCATCCGCGACATCCTCGCGCCTCCTTCAAAGCCTCAGAAAGCGGCCCGAACCGACCAGCTCATCGACACCTTCTATGACGCCGTTCTGGTGCATGCGGACGCCAGCGTGACGCCATTGGAGCTGTCCTGGCCCGTCAGCGACAGGCTGCGCCCCAAGCTGCACTACACCGGCTTTGTCGCACCGCCCGCCGCGCCGCCGCACGCGCAAGCGCTCGGCGCGGGCGGGGTGCTCGTCTCCGCCGGGGGCGGCGATGTGGGGCGTGCGCTGTTTGAGACAGCGCTTGAGGCGGCGGTACACTCAGCGCACCCCTGGCGGGTGCTCGTAGGAGGGCAGAACGCAGCCGCGCAGGTTGCCGCACTCGTCGCGCGCGCGCCCACCAACGTGACAGTGGAACCCGCGCGCCC
This sequence comes from Pseudomonadota bacterium, assembly GCA_039024775.1. Taxonomy (GTDB): domain Bacteria; phylum Pseudomonadota; class Alphaproteobacteria; order Rhodobacterales; family Rhodobacteraceae; genus Sulfitobacter. Next base: position 3,026 of record JBCCPS010000138.1, on the reverse strand, counting down.
CGATTTTCGGTCCTTGCTGCATCACGCCGCGGCGAGCGTGTCGATGTGTGGCTACAATACCGCGCTCGACCTGCTGCAATCGGGGTGCCCCGCCGTGCTTGTCCCCTTTGACGCCGGCGCGGAAGTGGAACAGAGCTTGCGCGCGCAGGCCCTGGCGCAGCAACCGGGCTTTGACGTGATCAAAAGCGCGGCGCTTAACCCCTCAAAGCTGAACGCAGCCCTTGCGCGCGTGATCGAAGCGCCCCGCAGACCGCCCGCGCAAGAAGGGCTCAACGGCGCCGCGCAAACGGTGGAGCTCGTGGCCAGGCTTTTGGAAAGCAGGCGATGAAGGTCGATTGGGGCCCGCTGCGCGCAGAGCTGGCGCTTTGGCGCGCGGAGCGGCTCTCGCTTGGGCTCTGGTGGCGCGATGACGATGCCACGGCGCCTAGCGTAGCGCTTGACCGTTTGCTCGCGCTTGGCGCGGCGCTGGGGCTGCCGCCGCATCTGGCCGTCATCCCTCAGGCCGCGGAACCAGTGCTGGCACAACATCTGGGGCGAGAAGCCGTCGCTCTGGTGCACGGTTGGGCGCATCAGAATTATGCGCCCGAAGGTGCGAAGAAGGCAGAGTTCGGCCACCCGCGCGACGAAGCGCTGCAAGAGGCCCAAAAGGCGCTCGCGCGCATGACAGCGCTCTTTGGTGCGAGCCTTTTGCCGATGTTCGTGCCGCCCTGGAACCGGATTGCGCCAGACATCACGGCCGGGCTTTCGCACCTGGGCTACACCGCGCTCTCCACCTACACGCCGCGCGGCGCGCGCGAGGTGGCGGGGCTGGTGCAGATCAACACCCATGTTGATCCCATACACTGGAAAGCGGGCGGCGGGCTGCTGGCGCCCGAGACTGTTGTGAACAGCGCCCTGGCTACACTGATAGCACGCCGCAAAGGCGCACAAGACACCGCCGAGCCGCTGGGCTTTTTGACCCATCACCTCGTCCATGACGAAGAGATCTGGACATTCACCCGCATGTTCCTGTCTGAAATGCTGGACGCGGGGGCGCTGCCTCTCAACTTGTTGGAAAGGAAAGACGATCTGCCATGAGCCGCTTGGAGAGCTTTCGCCGCCGCCTGACCGCTCAGATTGAGGGATTGAACTGGGCCACCGGCCAGATCGCCCCGCTTGAGGGGGACGTGCTGGAGCTGGGGCTCGGCAATGGCCGCACCTACGACCACCTGCGCGAACGATTGCCCGACCGCCGTATCTGGGTCATCGACCGGGTGCTGCAATGTCATCCCTCCTGCGTGCCGCCAACGGCGGATTTCCTGCAGGGCGAGGGCGAGGAGATGTTAGGGGAGCTGGCGCGGCGCGGCGCGCGCATAGCGCTGGCGCACTACGATTTCGGGCGCGGCGACAAGGCGCAGGACGTGGCCGAGGGCGCCCGGCTCAGCGCCTTAATTGCCCCCGTCATGGCGCCGGGCGGTCTGATCGTGTCCCAGCAGCCGCTCGTGGGATTTACACAGCTGCGCGGGCCGGAAACGATCGATCCTGAGCGCTACCTCTTCTATCGCGCCTGAAAAGGCACAGACTGTGCTGGTCTTGCGGGAAAATGCGCCGCGGCCACGATATGTTGTTGCCACGTGGTGCGCCCCGGCCTATGTCACGGTCACAGGTGCAAATAGACGCGGCGCTGCATCAACTCTGACGTTGAGAGGCCCGGTGGAGACATCCACCGGGTCTTCGCTTTTTCAAGGTGCTTTTTGGTGCCCCGAGAAGGGTAAAGGCGCCAGGTGCTCAGACGCGGTCTTTGCATCGGCCTTGCAGCCCCCCTGACGCCTTCCCTGTGCTCCGCACGCTGCCCGAAGGCCGCGCCGGTGGCTCAGAGTGCTTCCCCTCGCGGGTCCACACCGCAGGTCTCTTCCGATCCCCACTTGCCTTCAAGCTCGCGCCCTCCGGCCCGCTGTCACACCACACGGTGATCTAGCCCCAGCGTGCTCATCAGCCCGCTGGTCGGCATTGGAGTGAACCCCGCCGCCTTTCGAGTTCCGCTTTCGCTTTGCCCACGATCCGCGTTACCGCCAACCGCCGCGCCGCCCAGTCACCTGTCCGCCGCTTGATCTGACCGACCCCGAAGGCCCGACCCGACCCGCATCGTCCCTTTGACACCGCCCTTTCGTCCCGAGGCTTTCACCCCCACACGATCCGACCTGCATCCGTTCGCCCGTTACCGCGGTGGCTCAATCTATGATCAGTCCACCTTGGCTCGTGTGCGCCCGGGTCCTTCTGCGTTTCCGCCGCTGCCCCCAAGGACTGCTGCGGCTCAAATAGGTTGGGCCGGGGAGGGTGAGTCGGGCAAGGAAAATTTTAGGGGGTTTTGAGATTTCTTGTGGATAAGGTGGGGGAGGGTGTGGGGGATAACTTGGATTTTTGTTCATGCATATAGGTTTGTCGGCAATGCTCGCGCGTGCGGAACTTTCTCCGACAGCTTCTAACACTCGAAAATCCCAAAAGAAGGCTACCACCCTCTGCAGGATTGTAATTCGATTTAAGTGACTGTTTTAACGTATATAAACAGTCTCTACCCAAATTTTACAGGTGTTGCACGTCCTACAACGTTGGTGTAACCAAACCTTAAGTTTTGTAGTGAATGGTTCTGGGGACATAGCTGGAGAGAATGAATGGATCTTCACCAGATGATAATGGAGATCCTCAGACGATTGAAGGAACTGGCGAGGGTAAACAACTCGACAGCAATCTGCGGAATACTTCACGAGACACGAAAGTAATATTCGGGGCACTTCGCGGGACATTTGACCTAAGCCGAAACGAAGTAGAAAATTTCTTCCACCTGATTGATCAAAGAGTGGGTTTTCAACATGACGACTTCTCTTGCCGACTGAGGGCACACAACCACCCATCTGTCCTTGTTATTGAAGGCAAGTCTCACCTCCAGAATATCATCATTTCTCAGTCTCATGCATGGTATCAAATCATTCCATCTCTTTAGTTCAAAACTCCCCATGCGGAGCTCATCCTCACTTAGCATATCTTGG
>JBCCPS010000137.1:0-5299 GCA_039024775.1 Pseudomonadota bacterium | reverse complement strand
TGCAAGAGCGCCTCGAAGGCAAGGCGGAGATCGATGAGGACACCGCGCGCCGGCTCTTCACGCTGATCTGCGTGCTGCACTTCGGGGGCTGAGGTGACCGAGCTTCCCCAATCGGTCCTGTTTTGCTGCGATCACAACGCGGTGCGTTCGCCCATGGCCGAAGGGCTGATGAAAAAGCTCTACGGCACCGGCACTTATGTGCAATCGGCAGGGGTGAAAGGCGATCTGGAGATCGACGGCTTTTCCATCGCGGTCTGCGCGGAGATGGGCATTGAGCTCTCGCGCCACCGTTCCCGCAGCTTTGATGAAATGGAGGACTGGGGCGATGATCTGGGCTCTTTCGACCTGGTGATTGCGCTCTCCCCCGCCAGCCAGCGCCGGGCGCTGGAACTCACGCGTTTTTACCATCTGGATGTGGAGTATTGGCCTATCCTCGACCCCACCGGGCTGGGGGAGAACCGCGAAACAAAGCTCACTCAGTTTCGCGCCGCGCGCGATCAGATTGCCGCGCGCCTCATCGACCGCTTTGGCCCGCCTCACGTCGCCGCCTGACGTCTTGATGGCGACGGCTGGAGGCTCTATCGTTCCTGTATAGCCCGGCCCGGGCTTCCTCCCTCCAAGCGGGAAAGCACCACACGTGCGGGGCTGTCATCTGATCAGACACACCCATCGCCACGGGCGACGCATCAGGAGGGATTGCGCGGACAACGTGGCGAGACAAGGCATGTGACATGATCCTATCCGCTCCCATCTACACCCTCAAGCGCCGCGCCCGTGCCATGGCCCGACGAGATGGCGTTCCCCTTTCCACCGCCCTCGACCGCTGCGCGCGCGCCGAGGGCTTTCAAAGCTGGAGCCATCTGGCCGCAGCAGATGCCGCCACCGAGCGCGCGCCGCGGCTTTTGGCGCGGCTTGAGCCTGGCCAACTGGCGCTCATCGGCGCGCGCCCGGGGCAGGGCAAGACGTTGCTGGGGCTGGAGATTTTGATCGCGGCGCGGGCGTTGGGGCGGCCCGCGCATTTCTTTACGCTTGAGTACACAAACCATCAGGTGCGCGCCCTGCTGGTCGAGCTTGCGAAGGGCGTTGATACTTCAGCGCTGAACATTGATACGCCTGACGCGCTGAGCGCGGCGCGGATCATGGAACAGATGGCACAGAGTGGGCCCGGCGGTGTTGCCGTGGTCGACTATTTGCAGCTGATGGATCAGCACCGCGCGACGCCTGAACTGGCAGTGCAACTGCAGTCGCTCAAAGCTTTCGCGCAGGACCGGGCAGTCACGCTCATCTGCCTGAGCCAGATTGACCGGTACTTTGACCCTTCAATCAAACCGTTGCCCGATGCCAGCGATCTGCGGCTGCCAAATCCGATCCCGCTACGTGTCTTCGATAGCATGATCTTTTTACACGACGGCGCGGTCCGGCTGCGCGCCGCATGAGCACGCGCGTGCGGGTCCAAGCGCTGACGGGCAGCGACCTGCGCGGCGCGCTGGCAGATGTCGCGCGCTTGCGCATCGCGGTCTTTCGGGATTGGCCTTACCTCTATGACGGCGATGCCGCCTATGAGGAACGCTATCTGGCGCGATACGTGGACAGCCCCCACGCGGTTGTCGTAGGGGCGTTTGACGGCGCTGCGCTTGTGGGCGCCAGCACCGGAACGCCGCTGGTGGACCATGCGGAGGACTTTGCCGCGGCCTTTGACGGCACCGGTATTGATCTTGCGCAGACCTTTTATTGCGCCGAAAGCGTGCTGTTGCCTGCCTACCGTGGACAAGGCGTGGGGCACGCGTTCTTTGACAAGAGGGAGGCGCACGCCCGTGCATTGGGCTTCACCAAGTGCTGCTTTTGCGCGGTGCGTCGGCCCGCGGATCATCCCGCGCGCCCGGTGGATTATCGCCCGCTCGACCCCTTCTGGCGCGCGCGCGGGTACGCACCTCTTCCCGGCGTCATCGCGCAGTTCGACTGGAAAGACCTCAATGACGCGTCCGAGACATCAAAACCGCTCCAATTCTGGATCCGCGATTTGTGAAAGTCAGCTGCGTGCGCAGATCTCTGCGGCCTGTTGGCCATAAGCCTTCCAGGCCTTCCAGAACCGCTCATTGCCCGCGTTGTCGGACTGACGCACTTCCTGCAGCGCATGGGGGTCTTTGAAAAAGCCCGCCCCGCGCCGCTGATCCGAGCGTGACAGCGCCTGATCCGCGACCGCCTGCACGCAGCCGCACCGCGCTTGCGACGCCGCGCGCCGCCCCCCTGCCTGACAGGCCGCATAGATCGGCCCTGTCGCAAAAGGCAACCGGGTGGTCGTGCCGTCGAAGGTAGGGGCCGGAGCGCCTGCCCCCCCGCTTTGCGCATTGGCGCTTGAATAGCGCGTGCCACCGCCACAGGCGGCAAGCGCCACAAGGCACACGCTGATAAAGAACGTCCGGATCATCACTGCCATATCCCTTTGCCGAACGGGTATGTCCCGCGGTCATTGGCTGCAATATGGCGGAGTGGTGCCTTCGGGGCAAATCAAGAATGGACGTGTTCGGCCCCCTGCGTCATCAAGACCGCCTCTTGCCGTGACATCAGCGGATAGCAGGGTCGGCAGCTTTCCTGCGCCGCGATAGAGGAAAGTTCGGGGAAAATCGCAATGAGTTCCGCGCGCGCCGCGGGCAGCAGGCTGTCCAGCGCGCCTTTGCCCGGCAGCAGGCTTTCGGTCCAGATGCCATTGCTGCGGATCACCTGGTGGTCATCAAACATCAGATGCACATAGCTTACGCGCCCGCCGGGGCGCAGCCTGATTCCGGTGTCGTTCACCAGATGTACAGCCGCGACAAGTGCTGCATCCTCGCCACTGACAAGCTGGGTGCGCCAGCCCTCCAGCAGGATGCGGTGCTGCTGAGAGACCAGGAGCGGCTCTGTATTGCCCAACGCGCCCGCCGCGATCTCAACCGGGGCAAAGCTGCCCCGCGCGCCCACGTCGCGCCGCCCCACCCAGCGCACCGGTTGCAGGCCCGCGTCGCGGGTCAGCACCATGTCCCCTTCCTTGATACGCTCAACGGCGCGCGGGCCCTCCGCTGTCTCCACCAAGGTCCCGGCGGTCAGGCAAATGGGGGTCGCGAAATCTGCCGCCGGATTGGAAGGTCCTTCACCAAAAGCCACAACGGTCAACGGTACCCCAACGGGGGGGAAGCCGCCCGGCCCGCCGATAAAGGCAAGCCCCTCCACCGTCGCATAGGAGGGTGAACCGTTGGTCACGTTAAAGCCCATGACCAAGTAGGTGTTGACCCCGTCCGACAGCGTCAGGCTGTATTCGGTTTCCACCACCGTGCCGTCGGCGTAGGTGATCCCGTCGATCTCCTGCGCGCCATTCAGGGTCTGGCTGCTGTCATTGTCCTGAAAGTTGACGTCATTGTCGCTGATCGCGATGGGCGTCCAGTCTTTCGTGTTGAGCGTGATATCAAGGCCCAAGAGATGCTCGCCCGTGCCCTGGTTCACCCCGTCGAGCACGCCGCCGCCGGAAATCGTCAGGTCGGATTCATCCAGGATGTAGATGTCATAGTCGGGCATGAACCTTCGCTCTCATTTCGCGTCACCTTTCAGCGAATTAGAGAGTGATTTCGTCAAAATTGTGGACAATCTGTAACTTCCGCCGGGTTCTTCATCGCTTCACACCGCGCCCAGAAGCGCGGCGATCAAGCATCTTGACCCATTGCGCAAACCCCTACATATCGATCCGATGACACCGCTTAGCCACATCCGCAACTTCTCCATTGTCGCCCACATCGACCACGGGAAATCCACCTTGGCCGACCGGCTGATCCAGCAGACCAACACGGTCGCGGATCGGGACATGAAAGAGCAAATGCTTGATTCCATGGACATCGAGCGGGAGCGCGGGATCACGATCAAAGCCCAGACCGTGCGGATCAACTACACAGCTTTGAATGGCGAGGACTATGTTCTGAACCTCATCGACACGCCCGGCCACGTGGACTTTGCCTATGAGGTGTCGCGCAGCATGCGCGCGGTGGAAGGCTCCTTGCTGGTGGTGGATTCCACGCAAGGCGTGGAGGCGCAAACGCTTGCCAATGTCTACCACGCCATCGACGCCGATCATGAGATCGTGCCGGTCTTGAACAAGATCGACCTGCCCGCGAGCGACTGCGACCGCGTGGCAGAGCAGATCGAGGACGTGATCGGCATCGACGCCACCGGTGCCATCCAGGTCTCCGCCAAGACCGGGCAGGGAATTGTGGAGACCCTCGAATCAATCGTGCAGCATCTGCCGGCACCCAAGGGCACGCTTGACGCGCCCCTGAAGGCGATGCTGGTGGACAGCTGGTATGACAGCTATCTGGGCGTGATCGTGCTGGTGCGGATCATGGACGGGCAGCTGAAAAAAGGCGACCGCATCCGCATGCTGTCAAACGGCTCGGTGCACCATGTTGACCGCATCGGCGTCTTCCGCCCTGCCATGACGGAGATAGATGCGCTGGGGCCGGGGGAGATCGGCTTTCTCACCGCTTCCATCAAGCAGGTCCGCGACACCAGCGTGGGCGATACCATTACGCATGACAAGAAAGGCACCGAGGAGGCTCTGCCCGGCTTCAAGCCCTCCGTCCCGGTGGTCTTCTGCGGCCTCTTCCCGGTGGACTCCGCCCAGTTCGAAGACCTGCGCGATGCCATCGAGAAACTGGCGCTGAACGATGCATCGTTCTCCTTCGAGATGGAGACCTCCGCCGCGCTCGGCTTCGGCTTCCGCTGCGGGTTCCTGGGGCTCTTGCACCTCGAAGTCATCCGCGACCGGATCGAGCGGGAATATGACATCGAGCTCATCACCACCGCGCCCTCGGTCATCTACCACATCCACCTCAAGGACGGGGAGAGGGTGGAGCTTCACAACCCCGCCGACATGCCCGACCTCACGCTGGTCGACCACCTGGAAGAGCCGCGCATCAAGGCCACGATCCTGGTGCCGGATGAGTATCTGGGCGATGTGCTGAAGCTCTGCCAGGACCGGCGGGGCATCCAGCAAGACCTGACCTACGCCGGTTCCCGCGCGATGGTGGTCTATGACCTGCCGCTGAACGAGGTGGTCTTCGACTTCTACGATCGGCTGAAATCGGTGACGAAGGGCTATGCGAGCTTTGACTACCAAATGATCGGCTACCGTACGGATAATTTGGTGAAGATGCAGATCCTGGTAAATGACGAGCCGGTGGATGCCCTCTCGACCATGGTCCACCGCGCCCGCGCCGAGGCCCGCGGCCGGGCAATGTGCGAAAAACTCAAGGAACTGATCCCGCAGCACCTGTTC
>JBCCPS010000136.1:0-5414 GCA_039024775.1 Pseudomonadota bacterium | reverse complement strand
CCTCCGCGAGGCGTTTTGTGTCGAAAAACTCCATCAGTTCGATGATCTTGCCGTCCAGAAACTTGGCGTAAATCGCAACCTCCGTGGTGCAGGACCGACCCGTCTGACGCCCGGCGAGCGACACTTTACCAAATCCCACCACGCGGTCATCCTGTTCGACGTATTCGCTGATTTCAAAGGACTGAAGGTCAATCACACGCTGATGGCCGGCCAGATAATCGGCAAAAGCCGCCTTGCCCTGGCGCGCATTTGCAAAGCCCAGCGTCGGTGCCCCCTCGCCCAAGGATTTCATCTGGATATCGTCATGCGCCAGATCGAGCCAGGCTGCAAAGTTGGTGCCTTTGCTGGCGTGCCATTCGGCCACTGCTGTCTTGAGAACGGTCAAATTGGAAAGGCTCATAAAATACTCCCGCCTTTTGAAAACATGAAAACCCGTCGGTCGAAAATAAGACCTAGGCTACCATACCGCAAAATACCGGTCCGTCACCACAATACTCGCTTGACGGGAATAAACAGCAGAATTGCGCCGAAAGCGGGTTGGCGCTCACCCCCAGCGGTGCCTTGCGCCGCGCGCACCTGCGGCCTAGTCAGACCCTATGGATCTGCCCTATCACACCCCGCTCACGCCCGCGCAGCAAAGGTCTGCTGGCATCTCGCAGCCCCAACCGCTTGCGATGGCCGACAAGGTTCGGTTTTCGGAGCTTGATGTGCTCAAGCACGTCAACAACGCGGTCTACATGGCCTGGTTTGAACGGCTTCGCATCCGCTACACCCAGGACTGGCAGCTGTCGCAATACGACAGCCCAAGCGATCCGCGCATCGTGATCCGCTCCGGCACGATCCACTACCGCGAAGAGATGCGCATGGACGAAGATTACATCGTGACCTGCGGCTGCCGGACTTTTCGCAACACCTCCTTTGCGCTTGCGCAAGAGCTTTGGTCGGCGGGCCGCTTGCGGGCCACGTTTGACTGCGTGATTGTGCTGCTCACGCCCGATGGCAGCGCGCGCATGGCGCTGCCGCCAGATCTGCGCGCACGGTTTGAACGCGTGGACGGCGCGCAACACGAACAACAATCCGCCTCAGGAGCCAGGTCATGAAAATCCATGTCAGACCCGTCGAAGCTGCAGACCGCGCCGCGTGGGATCGCCTGTATGAAGGCTATGCGGCGTTTTACGGTGTCGATCAGACGGCCCAGATGCGTGATACCGTTTTTGGCTGGCTGATGGATGAGGCCCATGGGAGCAACGGTCTGGTTGCCGAAACGGGCGACGGCGCGCTGGTGGGATTGACCCACTACCGACCGTTTGTGAGCTGTCTGAAGGCTTGCACCAATTGTTTCCTGGATGATCTTTACGTCGATCCGGCGGCCCGAGGCTCTGGCGCCGCGCAGGCGCTGATCGCAGAAGTGCGGCGCATCGCGGATCACAATGGCTGGCATGTGGTGCGTTGGATCACGGCGGATGACAATTACCGGGGCCGCGGGCTCTATGACAAGGTCGCGACCCGGACCATGTGGGTGACCTATGATATGCCGTCTGTGACCTGAAGGAGCGGCTGCGCCGCAAAGGGTTTTATTGATTTGGCTCCGCCAAATCGGTTGCGAGGCTCTGCCTCGCGCTCCGGGATACTTGAGGCCAGAAAAAGGAACAGGGATCAGGTACGATGTTGGAGGAGGTAGTGGACCAGCGCGGCAGTGGAGCCGTCCTTGCCATCGGCAGGTTTTTCGCCCTCGACGATGGGCTGCAGAGCGGTTGCGAGCTCTTTGCCCAGTTCAACGCCCCATTGATCAAAGGAATTGATGCCCAGGATCACGCCTTCGACAAACACGCGGTGTTCGTAGAGCGCGATGATCTGGCCCAACGTGTGAGGATCAAGCTGCGGGTAGATCAGCGTGGTAGAAGGTCTGTTACCGGGAAAGACGCGGTGGTGAGCCTGGCGTTCCAGTTCTTCGCCTTCCAGCCCCTTGGCCTCCAACAGTTTGCGCGCCTCTGTGAGCGAGCGGCCGCGCATGAGTGCCTCAGACTGGGCCAGGCAATTGGCCACCAGCAGCGTATGGTGATGGGCAAGCTCCGCCTCATGGCTCTGCGCGGCCACGAGGAATTCGCAGGGGATCACGCGGGTGCCCTGATGGATGAGCTGGTAGAACGCGTGCTGGCCATTGGTGCCTGCGGCCCCCCAGACAACGGGGCCTGAGTGTTCGTCCACCTGCGCGCCGGACATTTGCACCGATTTGCCGTTCGATTCCATTTCAAGCTGCTGGAGGTAGTCAGGCAGCATGCGCAGCCGTTGATCATAGGGCAGCACCGCGCGGGTGGCATGGCCGCACAGTTGGTTGTGCCAGAGGCCCACCAGCGCCAGCATCAGCGGCATGTTGTCCAGCGGATCCGCGCTGCGAAAATGCAGATCCATGTCACGCGCGCCTTGCAGAAAGGCGGAAAAGCCTTTGGGACCAATGGCCAGCATCAGGGAGAGCCCGATGGGACCCCAGACCGAATAGCGCCCGCCAACCCAATCCTCGAACCCGAAGACGCGGCCCGGATCAATGCCGAACTCGCCGGTTTTATCCTCGGCTGAGCTCAGCGCGGCGAACTGATGCGCGGGATCGCCGCCGTGGTCCAGCATCCAGGCCCGCGCGGTGCGCGCGTTGGTCATCGTCTCGATCGTGGTGAAGGTCTTGGAGGCGACGATCACCAGGGTGGATTTCGCATCCAGCCCGCGCAGCGTATCGGCGATATGCGCGCCATCGACGTTGGAGACAAAGTGGCAGCGCGGCCCATCGTGATAGGGTGCCAGGGCGGCAACGGCCATCGCGGGGCCGAGGTCAGAGCCGCCGATGCCGATGTTGACGACATCCGTGATCGCGCTGTCGCGCACCTCCTCGGCGAACTTCTTCATCCGAAAGAGCGTCGCGCGCACGCCGGGCATGATGTCTTGCCCATCCACCAGGATCGGATCGCCACCCAACGCTCTGAGCGCCGTGTGCAGCACCGCGCGGCCTTCGGTGGCGTTGATCTTGTCGCCGCGAAACATCGCGTCGCGCTTTTCGGCCACACCCGCGGCCTCCGCCAGCCGCAGCAGATCGGCGCGGGTGTCGCGATCAATGTTCGTCTTGGCGTAGTCAAAGCGCATGTGCGCGGTCTGGACGCTGAAATCCTCCGCGCGGCCCGGCTCTTCGAAAAGCGCCAGGATCGGGCGGTCCGCGATTGCCTTTTGTCGGCTCGCCAATGTTCCCCAGACATCCATCATGAAGCGCAGTGCACGGTGGCCCCTCCCAATACGGCGGCCACGGGGGCCTCTTGCGGTGACAGCGCCTGAGCGCGGTTGACGGCGGCGCGTTTGTCTGCGCCGAAGATGACGATGTGGGTCCTGGCCGCGGCCTGCAACACGGGTGCGGAGAGCGTGACACGGGCCACGTCATGATCCGCTGGATAGACCGGGCAAAGCGCAGGCGCGCCGGGCGCCATGGCCTCCGCCGTGCCGGGAGCGGCGGGGAAAAGCGATGCGGTGTGCATGTCAGCGCCCATGCCCAGCATTAGCACCGAGAGCGGGAGATGCGCGGCAAGCGTCGGCGCGACAGCAGTGCAGCCATCCTCCGCAGACAACCCGTCGCGGTAGAACGGGGCAAAGCGGGCGGCGCGCGCGGGACCTGTCAGCAGGCGTGCCTTGACCAATGCAGTGTTGGACAGCTCATGCGTCTCCGGCACCCAGCGTTCATCGCTGAGCAGGATGGTCACGCGGCTCCAGTCCAGATCGCCTCGCGCGCTTAAGATATCGAAGATCGGACCCGGCGTCGTGCCGCCGGGCACCGCGAAGGATAAATCGCGCGCCTCTTCCAAGGCGCTCCCAAGTGTGAGCGCCAGGGTCTCGGCCACCGCCGCAACTAGCGCCTCACGGCTGTCGTAGTCGACCAGCCTCACGGTGCGACCTTGCGCCAGGCGCGCCCGTCGCGGCGCATCAGCTCGCCCGCGTCCGTTGGCCCGTCAGAGTAACTGTCGTAAGGCTTGGGCACGTCGCCGCGCGCCTCCCAGCCCTCGATGATGGGATCGGTCCAGGCCCAAGCCGCTTCCACCTCATCCCCGCGCATAAAGAGTGTCTGATTGCCCCGAATCACATCCATCACGAGCCGCTCATATGCCTCCACCTGTTCGGCGCCATCCGGGCCAAGCGCTTCGGCGAAAGTCATGTCGAGCGGCACATCGATGAGCCGCATACCCCCGGGCCCCGGCTCCTTGATGGTCACGCCCAGCGTGATGCCCTCGTTGGGTTGCAGCCGGATCGAGAGCACGTTGCGATGGCGTCCCGCGTCCTCGGCAAAGATCGAATGGGGCGTGTCCTTGAACACCACCGTGATCTCAGAGGAGCGCGCGGTCATCCGCTTGCCGGTGCGCATGTAAAAGGGCGTGCCCTTCCAGCGCCAATTGCTGATGTGGGCCTTCATCGCGACAAAACTCTCGGTGCGCGACCGCGGCGCGCCCACCGTATCGCGATAGGCGGGCTGACCTTCCGCATCGCCCGCCACCGCATCGTATTGCCCGCGCACGATGTGATAGGGCTCCACCGGGTCGAGCGCGCGGATGACCTTGAGCTTTTCATCGCGAACCGCGTCCGGATCAAAGCGGGCGGGCGGCTCCATCGCGATCAGGCACAAAAGCTGCATCAGGTGATTTTGCACCATGTCGCGCATCGCGCCCGATTTGTCATAGTATTCCCCGCGGCTGCCCACGCCAACCGTCTCTGCAACCGTGATCTGGATGTGATCGACGTATTGGGCGTTCCACAAGGGCTCAAAGAGCATGTTGCCAAAGCGCACGGCCATCAGGTTCTGCACCGTCTCTTTGCCCAGGTAGTGATCAATGCGGTAGATCTGGTCTTCCTTGAAAAAGGCGGCCAACGTCGCGTTGAGCTGCCGCGCGCTGGCCAGATCGCGGCCAAAGGGCTTTTCGACCACGATGCGCGCGCTTGCATCGGCCATCCCCCACTCTTGCAACCGCTCCGCGATATCGCCAAAAAGCGCGGGCGAGACGGAAAAGTAGTAGGCCTCGATCCGGTCGGTACCTTTCATCTTTTCCTGTAGCTCGGCCCAGCCTGTCTCCCCCCGCGCGTCAATCGCAAGGTAGTCCAGACGCGCCAGAAAGTCCTGCAGCGCCGTTTCATCTTGAGGCGCGTCCGGCGAAAACTCCGTAATCGCCTCCGCCACCATCTCCCGGTAGCCCGCCGCATCTTGCTCGGTGCGTGCAGCCCCGATCACCCGCGCCTCGGGCGGCATTTGGCCCGCGCAGAAACGTCGAAAGAGCCCTGGCAGGATCTTGCGCCGCGCCAGATCGCCCGTGCCGCCAAAGATCACGAGGTCAAAGGGATCAACCGGAATTGTACGTGAGGGCATGGGCGACCTTCCAAATCGTCATCGGCCT
>JBCCPS010000135.1:0-5417 GCA_039024775.1 Pseudomonadota bacterium | reverse complement strand
GGCCGGGGCCAGGTCTTGCCACGGGTGATCCGCGAATTCTTTGGAAGCGTCAGTTGAACCATGTCGTCTGCCTAAGCTCTCTTTTGTGTCCCTTTTCGCTGGAAGAGCGTGTTGCCATCCGCCTCCAGCACCGTTTCAAAATCCGCCCCATGGAGCCTGCCCACAAGGTCGGTGTTCCATTCCTCTGCGTGGCGCGTCTCCATCAGCAGTACATCCGGCAGCCAGCCGCCATGATCCAACACGGGGGCCAGAACGGCTTCTTCCGCGCCTTCCACGTCGATCTTCAATACGCTGATGTCATGTCCCGCCGCAGGCATAACAAAATCCGCGAGCGGACGCAAAGGCACCAACGTCCCCCCCGCCCGCTGCCGGGGCCGGATGGGCATCAAGGACGCCTGGCCATAGTTGCCCTGCTTGAGATTCAGCACCGCCTCGCCCGCATGATCGCCCAGCGCGCAACCCTCGATGCGGATGACCTCGCCCAGCCCGTTGAGCATCACGTTATGGCCCAGCCGTCCGATCATCACCGGGTTGGGTTCAAAAGCCACCACGCGGCTGCCCTTCCCCGCCGCCATTGCCAACGGCACCGCGAAGGCCCCACAGTTTGCGCCGACATCAAGGATAAAAGCATTGCGCCCTTCTACATGCGCAGCAAGTGCCGCGAGGCTTTCCATCTCAGGCGGCTGCCCGTCGAGCCAGATGCGCCGCTCCGTGTAATTGTCGCGCGGGTCGACATAGAGCCGTACGCCCGCAAATTCGATCTCCCCAGGCGGCAGGATGCCGCTCAACTTGTGACGCGTGGGCCTGTCGGCCTTTAGAAAGGCCGCACGCAGGGCCTCCGCATGGGGGTCGGGCGCAGCCGGGCTATGACGCGGTGCCATATTCATCCGCTACACCAAAGCGCTGGCGTTACCGCCAAGGCAGGTCACCGTCTCGCGCCGCGACAGGGCGGAGTGGACAGCGGCAACCGTCCCGTCATCCACGCCACGCACTGCGGCCTTGACGTATTCCTGCACCTCATCGGCGGTCGCGTTGTCGATGATGCAGTCGGTAAAAGGCGTGATCAGCTGTTGCGGCACCTGCGAAAAGCGCGTGGCCAGAACCTCGGCCACCACGCTCTTGGTCCCCTGCCGCGCGGTGCTGTCCACGGCGGTCTGCACCTCAGTGCAGCCCGCCATGGCGCCCGCGCTCAACAGCAGAGCCGCCGCGCGCATCAGTAGACGCGTGCCTTGGGCGCGATCTTCTTGAGGTCGATGCCGCCTTCGTTGTGGCTGGTCAGCGGCTCAAGGTGCACGCCGCGATAGCCGATGGAGGCGCGGTTGCCCTTGAACCAGACGAGGCTGTGCTTGCGCCAGTTCTCATCATCGCGGTCGGGGTAATCCTCATGGGCATGCGCACCACGGCTTTCCTTGCGTGCGGCAGCGCCCGTGATCGTGGCCACCGCGTTGGGCATCAGATTGGTCAGCTCCAGCGTCTCCATCAGGTCGGAGTTCCAGACCAGCGAGCGATCGGTCACATGCAGATCGTCGAGCTTGTCGGCCACGCCCACCATCTTTTCCTCACCCTCCGCCAATGTCTTGTCGGTGCGGAACACGGCGGCGTCGGCCTGCATTGTCTTTTGCATCTCCAGCCGCAGCTCCGCCGTGGGCACCGCGCCCTTGGCATAGCGCAGCTTGTCAAACCGGTCGAAGGCCTGGTCGATGGACCGCTTGCTCGGCGTCGGCACCGCACCGGGGCCGTCCACCACTTCCTTGGCGCGGATCGCTGCCGCGCGACCAAAGACCACGAGGTCGATGAGGCTGTTGGAGCCCAGCCGGTTGGCTCCGTGCACGGAGGCGCAGCCCGCCTCGCCCACCGCCATCAGGCCGGGGGACACGCGGTCCTCATTGCCCGGCGTGGGTGCCAGCACCTCGCCCCAATAGTTGGTCGGGATGCCGCCCATGTTGTAATGCACCGTCGGCAGCACCGGAATGGGCTCTTTCGTCAGATCCACACCAGCGAAGATGCGCGCGCTTTCCGAAATGCCCGGCAGACGCAAATCCAGCGTCTCGGGCGGCAGGTGGTTGAGGTGCAGATGGATGTGATCCCCCTGCTCGCCCACGCCGCGGCCCTCTCGGATTTCCATGGTCATGCAGCGGCTCACCACATCGCGGGAGGCCAGATCCTTGTAGGTGGGCGCATAGCGCTCCATGAAGCGCTCGCCCTCGGAATTGGTGAGGTACCCGCCCTCGCCCCGCGCCCCTTCGGTTATCAGGCAGCCCGCGCCGTAGATGCCGGTGGGATGAAACTGCACAAACTCCATGTCCTGCAACGGCAGGCCTGCGCGCGCCGTCATCCCGCCGCCGTCGCCGGTGCAGGTGTGCGCGGAAGTGGCGGAGAAATAGGCGCGGCCATAGCCGCCCGTGGCCAGCACGACCATCTTGGAATGGAAGACATGCATCGTGCCGTCATCGAGCTTCCAGCAGAGCACGCCCTGGCAAACGCCATCATCCGACATCAGCAGGTCGATAGCGAAATACTCGATGAAGAACTCCGCGTTTTGCTTGAGGCTCTGTCCATAGAGCGTGTGCAGGATTGCGTGGCCCGTCCGGTCCGCGGCGGCACAGGTGCGCTGAACCGGGGGGCCTTCGCCAAACTCGGTCGTGTGACCGCCAAAGGGACGTTGATAAATCTTGCCCTCCTCCGTCCGGCTGAAGGGCACGCCGTAGTGCTCCAGCTCATAGACCGCTTTGGGCGCTTCCTTGGCGAGGTATTCCATCGCGTCGGTGTCGCCCAACCAGTCCGAGCCTTTCACCGTGTCATACATGTGCCACTGCCAGTTGTCGGGGCCCATGTTCGACAGGCTCGCCGCGATGCCGCCCTGTGCGGCGACCGTGTGCGACCGGGTGGGGAAAACCTTGGTGATGCAGGCGGTCCTAAACCCCTGCTCCGCCATGCCAAGCGTCGCGCGCAGACCGGCCCCGCCGGCGCCTACTACCACGACGTCATATTGATGCGTCTCGTATTCGTATGCAGCCACTGTGTTATTCCGTCCCTGTTGTTAAAGCGCGATCTTCGCCACCGCGAAGACCCCCGCTGCGATCAATGTGTAGGCAAAGGCGCTGACCGCGACGAGCGACAGCTTACCCGCCAGCCCGTGCACATAGTCTTCGATGGCCTCAACCGCCTCATTCATGAGGTGAAAAAGGATCACCGCCAGCGACAGCATCGTGATGATCGCCGGGATGGGCTTGCTGTAATACGCGATGACCTCATCATAGGTTCCGCCAAGGCCAATGGCGAAGGTGATGACAAAGGCGGGTACCAGCACGACGAGCAGCATGGATGTGACCATCATCTGCCAATGGTGATGTGTGCCTTGACGCCCGGCACCAAGCCCCTGGGCGCGCTTGCGGTCTGTGCGAAACTTGCTCATCTCACTCTCCTCACGAAGCGATGCGTGCGATGGCCAGCACCAACGTGAAAACCGTCGCCAGCGCGAACATGCCGATGGCCATCTTCTCGGACGTCTTCACGTCCAGCCCATAGCCGAAGTCCCAGATCACGTGCCGAAGGCGTCCCAGCATGTGGTAGAAAATCGCCCATGCCATACCGAGCAGGATCAGGTCACCCAGAATGCTCTGCACCAGCCAGTCCACGCGGGCAAAAGCCGTCTCCGAGGTTGCAGCAGCCAAAAACCACGCCGTCAGCAGCACCGCGCCGACCAAGCACGCAATCCCCGTGATCCGCACCATAATGGAGGAGATGGAGGTAAGTTGCGGCCGGTAATAGGGCCCGATCATGAAAGGGGAGAGCGGTCTGTTGCCGCGATTGACGTCTGCCATGGCGCATCCTTTGCTTTGACCCTCCATAAATACCAAGTTTTGAGGGGCTGTCACGCCTTACGGGCCTGATAAACTGCGGTTTCTTGGCACAGCGCGCGCAAAAACTTGAGATTTCCTTGCAATTCCCGGAAATTGTGATCACAGCATGAAAACGCGTGATCACAAATCAGGATTACCGCACCAAAAGGCTCAACTGTTTTGTTGTTTCCCGCTGCAGCTTGCGCCGGATCTGTGCGGGATAGTCGTCAAATCCATTTGCAGTGATCACGAAAGCGCCTTCGCCAAAGATGAGATTCTCATAGAAGTACCCCGTTAAATCCGCATCATCGGTCTCAATCGCCAGGGCGTTCACGATGATGCCCTGCTCTTTGAGCAGCGGACGTAGCGTCTGAGGCGGCTCGCCCTCGTTTGACACTCCATCGCCCGAGACGTCGATGACCCGGCGGGTGCACTGGGGCACCTCCTCGAAACTACGCGCGGCAATGGCAACTGCCTCCCCCACGGCGGTGGAGTAATTGCGCCAACGCCGCAGATCGTCCTCCACCCGCTGCGCAAAGCTCAGCACATCTTCAATGGAGCTCATCTGGGTCCAGGGAATGGTCTGGCGCTGCCGCGTTGAGCCGGTCCATTGGATCAGGCTCACCTGCGCTTGCGCATCTACCAGCGCATCCGCCACCACTCCGTCACGCAGTCCCGCCGCCAGCCCGTCCATCTGCACCCGGTATTCGCGTTGATCCACCGAACCAGACACATCCACCGCCAACACCAGCGCCAGCCCGCAGGGCAGCGCGGCAGAGGGGATACAAAGGGCGAAGAGACTCAGAACCAGACGCATACCCGAACGCTACCCGCTTCCGGTGCGGCCTGCATCTCACATTCGCTCCATCATCCGCACGCTAGTCGCGGTGCATCACGATGTTGAACCCCTCTGCGGCGCTGGGCAGGACAAGGTACCGCGTGATCTCGTGAAACTGGGCCTCACTTGCCGCAAACGGATGCTTGCCCTCCGCGTTGCGGGCCCGCAACCGCGCCAGACAAACGGCGTCAGGCACATCAAGCACGTGCAATTCATGCCGAGCCCCGCTTTGATCCAGGATCCCCCGCGCCCACTGTCGGGACGCGACTGTATTGAGTGCGAAATCGAGCACCACCGAAACGCCCGCCCCAAGCAGGTCCACCACATGAGGGGCCACAACACACCGTACTTTTGCAGCGCCGCGCGCAAAATCCTCAAGCGTGGTCATCTGATCGCCAAAAAGCGCGGCGAGCCAGGCGTCCTCCGACAAAACAACCGTGGCTGGCCGTGCGCCGAACTCTGCGGTCAGCGTCGATTTCCCAGCCGCGATCTTGCCGCAAAAGAGATAGAGAACAGGTTCCTTCATCATCGCCATGACGCGCCTCCTAGAGCATTCAGCCTAAAACCTGAGGCATGAATACCATGAGTTCATGCGTCGTCCCGCGGGGTGGCGCAGATGCGCCGCGCCATGGGCAACTGTGGAGATCAAACGGGTTTGAGGAAGGGTTTTCCCTGTTTGATCACGGCATTTGCGATGGTGAGGATGGTGCGCGCAAGGGCGATCGCGATGACCTTTC
>JBCCPS010000134.1:0-5584 GCA_039024775.1 Pseudomonadota bacterium | reverse complement strand
CTTGTGGCTGGTCCCGCCCGGCAATGTCTCAATCTGGCGTTCCTTGAGGCAGACCGCCCCCTCGCCCAGCGGACCATTGGCGCATTTGGGGCGCAGGCCCTGCGGCCCCTGCGGCGCGTTCACCTCTTCAAAGGTGCCGTCGTCCTCCAGCGTGACGGGCACATTGTTGATGTGCAGTACGCCTGCTTTCATCTGGATTTGGTCGCCCGGGAGGCCAACCAACCGCTTGATGTAATCGCGCCCGTTGCCCGGATGGCGAAAGACAACCACGTCGCCGCGTTCCGGCTCGCCGCTCCAAAAACGGGTGTTGTCGCCGTCAAACCAGCCGCAGATGTCCTTGGCGTCGATGTTGATGCCAAACCGCGGCAGGATCAGGCTGGGGCAGGAAGCGTAGGAATAGCCATAGGCCATCTTGTTCACAAAGAGGAAATCGCCAATCAGCAGGGTCTGCTTCATCGATCCCGAGGGGATCCAGAAGGGTTGAAAGAAAAGGGTGCGAAAGATACCCGCGATCAGCAGGGCGTAGACGATGGTCTTGACCGTCTCAACGATCGGATTGCCTGCCTTCTTTTCGGTGGTGGCCATGCGGCGCTTCCTCTCGCTTTGGTGGGCTGTACATGCGCAGCCCCCGCTGCACTGTCAAGACAACTCAGACCGGGCGCGCCTCGATCAGAACAAAGGCCTGCGCCCAAGGGTGATCATCGGTGAGCGTCACATGAATGATCGCCTCGTGACCGTCAGGCGTCATTTGCGCCAGCCGCTCCGCCGCCCAGCCGGTGACCTCCATCACCGGCTGGCCGGAGCGCAGGTTGCTGACCGCCATGTCCTTCCAGGAAATCCCCATGCGCAGGCCCGTGCCCAGCGCCTTGGAGCACGCCTCCTTGGCGGCCCAGCGTTTGGCGTAGGTGCCTGCGGTGTCGCGGCGTCGCTCCGCTTTGCGTTGTTCGATTTCGGTGAAGACCCGATTGCGAAATCGGTCCCCAAACCGGTCGAGCGTGCCCTGAATGCGCTCGATATTGGCCAGATCGGTGCCGATGCCCAGGATCATGGCAGCGGTTGCGCGGTCAGCGTGCTTAAATCGATCTGCCAGCGTGTCTGACCGGTGGGACAACAGCGTGGTTCACCATCACGCAGCGTTGTCGTGGTCAGTTGCGCGGTGTTTCCGGCAAAGGCGACGTCCCGCGGTGACTGACCAAATACCCCGTTCACGGTGCCAACAAAGCCCCAAGCGCTGCCTTGCCGGATGAAAACGCCCACCGCGATGCTGAAGCTGCCCGCGCTGCCCTCAATGTACTCATAGGCCACGCCAACGGCGCGGCGCGCCTGCGCTGGATCGGCGCTGTCGGGCAGCCAGTAAGTCGCCTGCGCCGTACCAGTGCGGGTCAAATTGCCCATCAGGAGTTGGTCCAAATTCCCCCAATCCTGCGCGCGCGCGGTAACCCCCGCCAACAAGATCACGAGAGCCGCCAGGAGGCTCTTCACGCGGCCGCCTCTCGCCGCGCGTCATCCATCAGGCGGCGCATTTCCAAGATCGCGGGTTCCAGCCCGCGGAAGATCGATTCCCCGATGAGGAAGTGCCCGATGTTGAGCTCCCGCACCTCCGGGAAGGCCGCGATGGGCTGCACGGTGTCATAGGTCAGGCCATGGCCCGCATGCACCTCCAGCCCCAGCCCATGGGCAAATGTCGCCATCTCGCCCAGCGCTTTCAGCTCAGTGGCAACGACCTCCTGATTGCCTTCCGCGAAGGCATCGCAATAGGCCCCGGTGTGCAGCTCGACCACCTCCGCGCCGATGCGCGCTGCCGCCTCGATCTGGCGCTGGTCGGCGGCGATGAAGATCGACACCCGGCAGCCCGCCTCCCGCAGGGGCGCGATGAAATGCGCGAGCCGGTTTTCCTCCCGCGCGACTTCAAGCCCGCCTTCGGTGGTGCGTTCCTCGCGCTTTTCAGGCACGATGCACACGGCGTGGGGTTTGTGACGCAGGGCGATCTTTTGCATCTCTTCGGTTGCAGCCATCTCGAAGTTGAGCGGCACGCTCAGCACCTCCATCAGCCCGTCGATATCCGCGTCGGAGATGTGCCGCCGGTCTTCGCGCAAGTGCGCTGTGATCCCGTCCGCGCCCGCAGCTTCAGCGATCCGGGCCGCGCGCAGCGGGTCGGGGTAGGCACCGCCACGCGCGTTGCGCACGGTGGCCACATGATCGATGTTCACGCCCAGTCTCAACTCTTCCGCCATCGCTGCGCCTCCATTGGAATCACGATAAAACTAGGCCGGGACCGGCATGAACCCAACCCCTGCCCGCAAGATTTGATCAAATTTCAGGAGGCCGGTCCCGATGGCTCATCCGCGGCACCGCTGCGCTTGACCGCGGCCTTGGCTTTCATGGCCTCGAACTTGGCCTTGATCTGTCCTTTGCGGCGTTTCTGATAGGCGTGCAGCACCGGCACACAAAGGTAGTAGGCAATCGTGGCGCAGATCACGCCTGGCAGGATGCCTCCGATCAGGTAGGGATAGAAAACGTCCCGCGAAAAGATCGCGAGGCCCGACCAGTCGACCTTTTCATCGGTGAAGATCGCCAGCGCGTTGTGCCATAGGTCACTGCCCGCATTGGCAAACTTGGCAGAGAGCGCGCGAAACTCCGCCACGCTCATCTGGGTGCCCAAGAGCCAATGCCCGGTTTGGAGCGAGGCCACGGCGATGAAGGGGAAGGTCAGCGGATTGCCCACAAAGGTGGCCATGAGCGCGGCCAGTATATTGGCCTTCATCAGCCGCGCAATGACGACCGAGATCAAGAAGTGCAGCCCGAAAAGCGGCGAGAAGGTGACAAAGACCCCCACCCAAATGCCCCGGGCAATCCGCTCGGGACTGTCGGGCAGCCGCTGCATGCGATGTTTGACGTAAGTAAAGGCGCGCGACCAGCCGCCACGCGGCCACAGGAAATCCGCGATCGCCCGAAGCGTCGGTTTTGGGTCGCGGCGTTTGAAGATCAACGGGACTTCCAGGTCAGGCGGTGGCGGTCAAACCGACGGGTCGGCGTTTGGGCGGGCGGAGCCGGGGCGGTGCCGTTCGATGGCGGCCACATCGCTTTCAGCTTCCAAAGTTGTGATCAAGGAGTGCAGGTGCTCTACGTCTCGTAAATCCACATAAATCAGTAGGCGATAAAAGTCAGGCCGTCTTTCGATAAACTCCATGTCGGAAATATTGGCGCTGGCCTCTCCGATCAAGGTGCAGATGCGCCCCAGCACGCCCGCACCATTGCCCACAGTGATGTCAATCGTCGCGCCATAGACCGCCGGATGGCTCCCGTCATGCCAGCGCAGATCGATCCAGCGCTCCGGCTGGTCTTCGTACTCCGACAGCCGCTCGCAATCGATGGTGTGCACCGTCACGCCCTTGCCGCGGAAGGTGATGCCCACGATCCGCTCCCCCGGCAGGGGCGTGCAACAGGGCGCGCGGTCAAAGCTTTGGCCGGGTTCCAGCCCTACCACCGCGCGGCTCGCCGCCACCTGCGCGCTCTTCTTGGGGGTGATGTCGGGATAAACCGCTTGCACGACCTGCTTGCTGGTCAGCTCTGACGCGCCAAGCTGGGCCAGCAATTCGTCCACATCCTTGAGCAGCATGTGCTTGGCCGCGATGCGCAGCACCTTGTCGGTGGCCTTCTTACCCACCTGTTCGAAAGCGGAGCGCGCCAGCTCCGTGCCCAACTTGATGAACCGTGCGCGGTCCTCTTCGCGCAGGGACCGGCGGATGGCGGACCGCGCCTTGCCGGTCGTGGCGATATCGAGCCAGGTTGGTTGAGGCATCTGACCCTGAGCCGTCAGGATCTCCACCATCTGACCGTTTCTGATCCGGGTCCAGAGCGGCACGCGCATGTGGTCAATCTTGGCCCCCACGCAGGCATTCCCGATCCGCGTGTGGATGGCGTAGGCGTAGTCAATCGGCGTGGCCCCGCGCGGCAGTTTGATCACATCGCCCCTCGGCGTGAAGCAGAACACCTGGTCGGCATACATCTCCAGCTTGACGGCTTCGAGGAATTCCTGGTGATCCTCATCCGCTTCGAACTGTTCGGTCAGCTGGCTGATCCATTTGGAGGGATCGACCGCAAAGGGGTTCTGGCTGCGGACACCGTCGCGGTAGGACCAATGCGCGGCCACGCCTGTTTCGGCCACGTCATGCATCTGGCCGGTCCTGATCTGCACCTCCACCCGCTTGCCGTCGCGGCCCGAAACGGTGGTGTGGATGGAACGGTAGCCATTCGACTTGGGCTGACTGATGTAGTCCTTGAACCGGCCTGGCACCGCGCGCCAGCGGCTGTGGATCGCCCAAAGCGCGCGGTAGCAGTCCTCAATGCTGTCAGTGATCACGCGAAATCCGTAGATGTCGGACAGGCGCGAAAAGCTAAGCTGCTTCTTTTCCATTTTGCGCCAGATCGAATGGGGCTTCTTGGCGCGCCCAAAGACATCGGCCACGATCTGTGCGCGCTCCAGCTCCACGCGCATGTCGCTCGTGATTTTCTGCACCACGTCGCCCGTATCATTTTGCAGTTTGATGAACCGCCGGATGATGGACGCGCGCCCTTCGGGGTTGAGCACCCGAAAGGCCAGATCCTCCAGCTCTTCGCGCATCCACTGCATGCCCATGCGGCCCGCCAGCGGCGCGTAGATATCCATCGTCTCGCGCGCCTTTTGCACCTGTTTTTCGGGCCGCATCGACTTGATCGTACGCATGTTGTGCAGCCGGTCCGCGAGCTTGACCAGGATCACGCGCAAATCCTTGGACATGGCCATGAAAAGCTTGCGAAAGTTCTCTGCCTGCTTGGTCTCGGTGGAGCTTAGCTGCAGGTTGGTGAGCTTGGTGACGCCGTCCACAAGCTCCGCCACCTCGGTGCCAAACCGCTTCTCGACCTCCGCGAAAGAGGCTTTGGTGTCTTCAATCGTGTCGTGCAGCAGCGCGGTGACGATGGTGCCATCGTCCAGCTGTTGTTCCGTCAGGATGGCCGCGACGGCCACGGGATGGGTGAAGTAAGGTTTGCCTGAGTGGCGGAACTGACCCTCGTGCATCTGAGCACCGAAGGCAAAAGCCTCCCGGATCAGCTGAGTATTCGTGCGTGGGTTGTAGACCCGAACAAGCTCGATCAGGTCATCGGCAGTGATATCGGCGGTCAGGATGCCATCTGCCATAGCCCATGTGCCTTATTGCGCTCAGCCCTGCCCCTGGGCGGCCATCAACTGCCGCAACAGCATCTCTTCGGACATGCTGTCCTCCTCGGGCTTGTCCTGTTCGGCACCCATCAGCAGCGCCATGGCGTCCTCTTCGGGCTCATCGACCTCAATCTGGGTCTGGTTGCTTTCGATCAGGCGCTCGCGCAGGTCATCTGCCGATTGCGTCTCATCCGCGATCTCGCGCAGGGAGACGACCGGGTTCTTGTCATTGTCGCGGTCCACCGTGGGCGCCGACCCGGCGGAGATTTCCCGCGCCCGATGCGCGGCGAGCATCACCAGTTCGAAACGGTTCGGTACCTTGTCGACGCAGTCTTCAACGGTCACGCGGGCCATGGGATGCTCCAATCAGATCAAAAAGCTACT
>JBCCPS010000133.1:0-5598 GCA_039024775.1 Pseudomonadota bacterium | reverse complement strand
CTGAAAAGACAGCACATCTCCGGTAACGGAGGCGACCATATAGGCGACCTCGCCCACCGCTGCGTCCGGGTTGAGATAGGTCAGCTGCCCCGCGACCGTGGCCTGCATCGCCATGCCGTCGCGGTCGATAAAAACCGGGTGCACCTCGTAGGCGGTGGTGTAGCGGCCAAAGACGACAGAGGCCGCGGCAAAGGCCAGCAACAGCGAGGCAAGCGCCACCCCGGCGGAGCGCAGCCTGTCGCGCAACGGTGTGGTTTGCGCGGCTTTGGGCGCTTTGGGCAGCGTGGGCCCGGTGTAGGCCATCATGCCTTTGAGCGTGATCACATCGCCCGCGATGAAGCTGTTGAGGATGTAGCGCAGCTGCGCCAGATGCGGCCCCGTAGGATTGGTGAACATCAGGGTGGCTTCGCCATCCGCCGTACCCGGCTGCACGATCAGTTCGGCGTTCAGCGTGATGGAGAAGTCCTGAAACGGAAAACGGATCACACCGATGTTGCGCCCGCCCGCGGGCGGCTCACCCAGATAGCCCGAGACCTCTATGTGGGTGACGGAAATCCGCTCGCCCTCAAGGATGTGTTCGCCAAACCTGACCGTGAAGGGCATCGACAGCATCGGATGCTCGTTTTCCAGCCCAAAGCCTGCCGGCACCGCCTGGTGGTGTTCGTTCATCGTAGGCACTTCCGTCATCGCACTATTCCAAGGTATTCAGGTACAGGATGCCCAACGCGAGCCACGCAAAGGCGAGGCCGTGATAGGCGGTGCTCTCGAACATCTTGAGACGGTCATAGAGCGCGAGAACCTTTGCGCTGCCGCCACTCCCCTGGCGGGTCCACTTCTGCCGGTCGAGGCGGAAGAGCACGAAGGTCTTGATCAATGCGCCGGTGATCTGGCCGAAGTAGAGCACGAAGGGGTGCGTCACCGGGAACCATTCGCGGTTGAAGACCGCGATGTAGGCGCAAAAGAAGTAGCGGGTCATCATCACCCAGGCGAGGTAGAGCGGGATCACGGCGGGCGTGGCCAGAAGTGCCGTGATGGCGACCGATGCGGGCCCCACCAGCGTTGTCCAGCAGCTCACCCGCTGGTCCAGGATGGACCACCAGGTGAAAAACCCCATGTCGCGCCAGCCCAGACGGATTGCGCGGCCGTTGGTGCGCATCATGTTGCCGAACCAGCGCACCATCAGCGTCTTGGCGCTGTCATAGAAGGTATCGCGCGGCTGTCCCTCATAGGAGGCCGATTGCACATCGGGCAGATAGGCTGTCTGAAAGCCATGGGTCAGCAGCCAATACCAGGTCGATTTGTCATCACCGGTCAGAAAGTTCACCCGGCCCAGCCGCCAGTGATCGAGGTAGTCCTGCCCCACCGCCCGCACGAAGGTGGGATCGGTGCTCAGATCGGCGCGGAAAACGCTCATCCGGCCCGTCAGCGTCAGCACCCGGTTGGCCAGCCCCATGGAGCACATCATCACCTGGCGTTGGTTGAACCGCAGGCGGAACCAATCCTTAAAAAGGCCATCAGGCCCGATGATCGCCGCCTCATCCGTCGTCAGCGCGCCAACCTCCGGGTCCGTGAACACCGGGGCCGATTGCGCCCAGATGTCCTCGGGCACGATGGTATCGCCGTCCACGAAAACCATGATGTCATTGTGGCTCGGACTTTGTGCCGCCAGGATACGCAATGCCTTTTGCATCGCATCCCGCTTGCCGGAGGACTGGATGCGGTCCGTGATCAGCGTCACATGGGCCGGATCACAGCCCATCGCGCGGTAGATGTCCCAAATCAGCCGCTCATCCATGCCATCGACGACCGAGGCCACGATGGTCGCGCCATCCCGAGCCTCCATCGCCGCGCGAAAGATCGAGCGGTAGACCGGCAGCGTCACATCCTGGTCGACCATGTAGGTGGTCACCATGAAAAAGCAGTGATGCCGCGCGGTGCTGCGCGCGAATTGGGCCTGACGCCGCGCCTTACGGCGCGGGTAGACCTTTAGCTTAAACCAGGCGGCCCGGGCGAAATTCAGCATCGCCCAGGAATAGCGCCACGCGCCCAGCACGCCGATCACGAGGATCGCGCCCCGTGCCCCCTGCGCGTCCCCCAGAAAGCCCTGGGGGACCATGCACAAAAAGAGCACGGCAAGCGAGAAATACGCGCAATGGGTGACCGCCATCAGCATCTGCGATTACCAGCAGATGCCCTGGTATGTTTCATCCGACGTCCGCTCACGCGCAAGCCGTGTCAGATCCACCACCGGACGCTCATCCGCGGCCTGCTTGAGCCGCTCCACAGCCTCGCCGTAGTGATTACCCACCAGCACGGTGCCCGCGCCCGCGATCAGCTGGTCCAGGTCCTTTACCAAACGCTGCTCCAGATCCGGCACATCGTCATTGCCGCGGCCCGCTCCCGGTGTACCGGTGTCAAAAGCCTCCTGCACGAAGGGGTCAAACACCTTGACGTCGATCCCCTTGCCAATGAGCCGCGCGGCCAGAGAAATCAGCGGGCTTTCCCGCAGATCATCTGTGCCTGGCTTGAAGGAGATGCCGACAAAACCAACAGAGGTTTCACCGCTGTCGATCACCATCTGCTCCGCCTTTGCGATCTGCGCCTCGTTGGCCTCCAGCACGGCTGAGAGAATGTGATGCTTGGTCCCGGTAGAGTTCGCCAGATACTTCAGCGCGCGCACGTCTTTGGGCAGGCAGGAGCCGCCAAAGGCAAAGCCGGGGCGCATGAAGTATGGGCTCATCGCGATCTTGTCGTCAGAGCAGAGGATTTCCATCACCGTCTGCCCGTCGATGCCGCTCGCCTTGGCGATGTTGCCGATCTCATTGGCGAAGGTCACCTTGACCGCCCGCCATGTGTTGGAGGTGTATTTGACCATCTCAGCGGTCTTGATCTCCACCTGGTGCATCTCGCAGGGCAGCTTGCCATTGATCTCTTCCAGGATCGCGCGGGTGCCCTCGTCCAGATACCCAAAGACGATCAGCCCGGGCGCATAATTGTCCGCGATCGCCGTGCTCTCGCGGAGGAACTCGGGGAAGTAGCCCACGCCGAATTCACGGCCCGCGGTCTTGCCAGAAGTTTGCTCCAGCACCGGGATGCAGGCGCCTTCGGTGGAGCCCGGCACGATGGTGCTGCGCACGACAACTGAGTGATAGCTGTCCTTTTTGGCCAGCGCGCGCCCGATGTTTTCGCACACGGAGGTGACGTAGCTGAGCCCCACTGAGCCATCAGGTGCCGAGGGCGTGCCCACGCAGATGAAGGACACATCCGTGTCCAGCACCGCCTGCTCAAAGTCGTCCGTCGCGGTCAGCTTGCCCGCGTCAACGACTTTGCGCACGAGGTCATCAATGCCCTCTTCCACAATCGGGCTCTGACCCGCATTGATTGCTTTGATTTTTCCGGTGTCGACATCGACTGCGATCACGTCATGCCCGTCCTGCGCCAAACACGCAGCGGAGACGACCCCCACATACCCGATGCCAAAGACGCTAATCTTTGCCATATCTTCTGCCTCATGTACGGCGCGTGTCTTTATGCACGGCCTTGTTATTGCCTCAGTCCTAGCCTGCGGATTCCGCGCCGGTCAAAGAAGCAGTGTGAAAGGTTAACGCTGTCCCGGGTCGCATGTGATAATTCCACCACAACGCTGCGCCTGATCTTGCCTGAACCGCAAAATCTAGTGTTTGACGCGGGTTGGCGACACAAGACACGTGCCACAATTGCGCCATATTCCTGCCCCAAAAGGGCTCCAAAGGGCGCGCATTTTGGTCCCAAATCCCCGCGCCAGACGGGGGAGGAGCAGGACATGCAGGCACACAAGATACTCGCCGCCTTGATTGCGTTTTCCGCGTTATCGGGCTGTCTTTCGACGGTTGGTGATACGGTCTCTCGCGCGGGCGACACGCCCGATCTGCGCTTTGAAGCGCCACCCGGCATGCAACGGCTCATGAGCCCCGCGCCGCACAACTTCCGCCGCGGTCTGGTGGGTGCAGGCGATCCGGTGCGCCGGGGCCGCGTGTCTGAACGCTATGAGCTGCGCGAGGGCGATTGCGGCGGCAGCGACTGCGCCCAGCCCCGCGCCCGCGCGGAGCTGCAGATGCGCGCAGAGGCTAATCCGGCGCGGATCGGCGAGGACATCTGGTACGGCTGGAGCTTTTACAACGCCACCGTGCCCGCCTTCCGCAAGGAAAACGCCCTGCGGCTGGTGTTTGGCCAGTGGACCATGGGCGGCACCAATAAGCCCATTTTCCGCTTTATCCAGTTGGGCAAGGGGGAGACCTCTTTTGCCGGATGCGACCCGAAGGTCTGCAACACGCGCGACCCATCGAAGGGCGATCTGGTGGTTCAGCTCGAAGACATCGCCGCCGCCCGTGGCTGGGGAGACGCGCAGAACGAAGGTTATGTCTGTCGCCTCTTTGATCTTGAAGACCGGCGCGGGCAGTGGACAGACATCATGGTCAACACCAACTTTTCAACGGGCGACGACGGCTATCTGCGCATTTGGGTGGATCAGAAGATGGTCTGCAACTACGCGGGCCCGCTGGTCAGCGCGCAAAGCGCGGCGGCGGGCACCACCCCCGGCCACCGGCGGGGCATCTATTCCAGCTGGACCAAACGCTGGACCAAATCCCAAGGGGACCGCCGCAGGCCCAGTCTGATCGTTTACTACGACGAGTTTCGCACCGGCACCCGGATGAGCGACGTGGATGTGCGCCAGGCGAGAGCCGCTGACCTGCCGCCTGTCGACTAAGCTTGCGCTTAGAGCGTCCATCCGAAAGCCTGAGACAGATCGCTTCATTCAACTCACCCGCCCAACAGGCACTGTTGGGCTGCGCCGTCCCGCCCCCGTCACGCCGAAGGCGTGCTTACAGCACGACGGGCGGCGCAATTGCGCCACCCCGCGGGACGGCGCATGAATCATTGTCATACAGGTCTCAGGCTTCCGCCCGGCCCACCTCAAGCCATACCCACCTGCGTCTGAATCTCGCGCATGTCATCGGGGCGGCTCATTATCATTTCCATCAGCGCCTCCTGCACCGACGCCGCCTCCGGGCTGTCAAAGAGGTTGCGCATCTCGCCCGGGTCCGCCACCCGGTCATAAAGCTCCCCCGCGCCTGATTGCAGATCGACCGTCATCGTATGTCCCCGCGTGCGCACCGTGCGCAGGCTCAGCGCCACGCCTGCGCGCGTGGGCAAAAGCTCCCATTCGTTCATGGCAAAAGTGCGTGTGCCCTCCCCTTCGATCAGGGGCCGCAAGCTGGTCCCGTGCTGCGCGAGCAGCGACTCACCCCCTGCGTAGTCCAGAAACGTAGACCCTAGATCAAGCGTGGAGACAGGTTCATCCACCACCTTCCCCGCAGGCACCCCCGGCCCGCGCACCAGGCAGGGCACGCGCAACAACCCCTCGTAGTGCATCGGCCCTTTCAGGATCAGCCCGTGATCGCCCAGCCAGTCGCCGTGGTCTGAGATGTAGATGACAATCGTGTTGTCATCCAACCCCAGCTCCTCCAGCGCGATCAGAATGCGGCCCACGTTGTGATCGACCAGCGCGATCTGGCCGTAGGTGTTGGCGATGATCTCCCGCAGTTGGTCATCCG
This sequence comes from Pseudomonadota bacterium, assembly GCA_039024775.1. GTDB lineage: Bacteria > Pseudomonadota > Alphaproteobacteria > Rhodobacterales > Rhodobacteraceae > Sulfitobacter. Next base: position 4 of record JBCCPS010000133.1, on the reverse strand, counting down.
TCTG
>JBCCPS010000132.1:0-5844 GCA_039024775.1 Pseudomonadota bacterium | reverse complement strand
TCCCGGGATATTTATGGCCAGAAAAAGGGGCAGCGGTCCTAAAGGGTTCTGCCGATGACATAAGCCGTGTCCAGCATCCGGTTGGAGAAAGCCCATTCGTTGTCATACCAGGCGAGCACGCGCACCAGGTTGCCTTGCTGCACGGAGGTCTGGTCTGAGGCAAAGATCGCGCTGCGGGGGTCGTGGTTGAAATCCATCGACACCAGCTTGCGCGGCGTCACACCAAGCACGCCGTGCATCGCCCCCGCGGCCTCCGCGAAGGCGGCGTTTACGTCGTCTTCTGAGGCCGTGCTCTGCGTCTCCACCACCAGATCGATGCAAGAGACATTTGGCGTCGGCACCCGGATCGCGGTGCCGGTGATCCGGCCCATCAGATGGGGCATGACCACGCCCATGGTCTGCGCCGCACCCGTGGTCGTGGGGATCATCGACAATGCGGCGGCCCGCGCCCGGTAAAGGTCGTCATGCGACCGGTCGTGCACGGGCTGGCTGCCGGTGTAGCTGTGTACCGTGGTCATATGCCCGCGCCGGATGCCAAAGGCTTCGTGCAGAACATGGGCCACGGGCACGAGGCAATTGGTGGCGCAGGAGGCATTGCTAAGGATGCTGTCTTCTGCGGTGATCAGATCGTGGTTCACGCCGTAGACGATGGTTTTCACATCCCCTTTTGCCGGGGCGGAGATCAGCACACGCTTTGCTCCGTTCTCCAAATGCAGTGCGGCCTGTTCAGGGCTGCGAAAGAAGCCCGTGCATTCCAGCGCGATGTCCACATCGTCCCATTGGAGCCTTTCCGGCGCGCGTTCTGCCGTGACCCGGATGGGGCCACTGCCCACATCCATCGTGTCCGCACCCAGCGTCACCGGCCGCCCGTAGCGACCGTGCACGCTGTCGAACTCAAAGAGGTGGGCGAGGGTTTCCAGCGGGGCCAGATCGTTGATCGCGACCACCTCCATCTCGCCCGGCGCGCGCTCCATCAGCGCGCGCAGCACGTTGCGCCCGATGCGGCCAAAGCCGTTGATGCCAAGCTTGAGGGACATGGACGCACCTTTTGATCAAATGTCTCGTTACACGGCAAATTGCGCCGCGAGGCCCTCGTGTCAACGCAGATTTGAAAAAGCAAACGCGCTTGGCTGGGCGCGAACTCTTTGAAAGAGTTCGGCCCGAATTCTTCAAAAGAATTCGTGCGCTAGCGCCAGAAGGCCAGCCACTCGATCAGCTCCAGAAGCTTTTTACCCAGAAAAATCAGGTGTTCCGTCCCGAAGAGCATGACATCCGCAGCTACCGCCAGGATCAGGAAGAAACCCAGGAACAAAGCGATGCGGTTGGTCAAGAGCGCGGCTCCGGCAGGGGGGATTGTCCCGGTATGGCAGGGGCCTGCGCGCCTGACAAGTCAGCCGAGCGCGCCCATGGCCACGGCCACATCCGCCATGCGCACCGAAAAGCCCCATTCGTTGTCATACCAGCCCAGCACCCGCACCGTGCGCCCGGCCACCACGATGGTTTGATCGGGCGCGAAGATGCAGCTTTCTTCGGTGTGATTGAAATCGATGCTGACTTTCTGTTCGGGGTCGTAGGCCAGCACACCCTTCAGCGGGCCTTCCGCTGCGGCGCGTGCGGCGGCGTTGATCTCTTCCACTGTCACGTCGCGGCTGGCGGTAAAGGTCAGATCCACAGCGGAGACGTTGGGCGTGGGCACCCGCATCGCGGTCCCGTCGAGCTTGCCTTTGAGCGCGGGCAGCACCTCGCCCAGAGCTTTGGCCGCGCCGGTGGAGGTGGGGATGATCGCCATCGCGGCCGCGCGCGCGCGGTAAAGGTCCTTGTGCCGCCGGTCCAGCGTGGGCTGGTCGCCCGTGTAGCTGTGGATGGTGGTCATCAGACCGCTTTCAATGCCCACAGCCTCATGCATCACCTTGGCCAGCGGCGCCAGGCAGTTGGTGGTGCAGGACCCGTTGGAGACCATGCGGTCGGAGACCTGAAGCGTGTCGTGGTTCACGCCATACACAACGGTACGGTCCACATTCTTGCCCGGGGCAGAGAGCAGCACGCGGCCCGCGCCCTGGTCCAGATGGGCCTTCGCCTTGGTGCCGTCGTTGAACTTGCCGGTGCACTCCAAGACTACGTCACAGCCGGTCCAGTCCAGTTCCTCCAGCGCGTAGGTCGACATCACCTCAATGTCGCCGCGCCCAAGGTTCATGGTCGCGCGGTCCTCATCGATGGTGACCTGGCCGGGAAAGCGCCCATGCACGCTGTCATAACGCAGCAGATGTGCGGCGGTGGACAGGGGCCCGGTGGCGTTGAGCTTGATGACCTCGATGTCCTCGCGCCCGCTTGCCGCGATATGGGCGAGGGTGCAGCGGCCGATCCGGCCAAATCCGTTGATGCCGACTTTGAGGGTCATGATGGGGTCCTTGCTGGCGTTGTGTCGCGCACCCTATAGACCCGCGCGCAGGCACGGTAAAAGGGGGAAAGCCCCGGCTTTTCGGTATGTTAGCGTTAAACCTGCATGTTAGCGGTAGCGGGTCTGCCCTTGCTTTCAATGGACGCCATGCTAGCTCCGCCCACAGGTTCAGGAGGACGGCAGATGAGCGGGTTGATCGCACTTTTCGATGACGTGGCGAGCATTGCCAAGGTGGCGGCCTCTTCCATCGACGATGTTATCGGGCAGGCGGCCAAAGCCGGCTCCAAGGCCGCGGGCGCGGTCATCGACGATGCGGCGGTCACGCCGAAGTACGTGTCGGGCTTTGCCGCCGACCGGGAGTTGCCGATCATCTGGCGCATCACCAAGGGCAGTTTGAAGAACAAGCTGCTGGTGCTGCTGCCCATCGGTCTGCTGCTGGCCAACTTCGCGCCTTGGATGATCCCGCCGCTTTTGATGCTGGGTGGGGCCTATCTGTGTTTTGAGGGCGCGGAAAAGGTCGCGCATGCGCTGGGGTGGAGCCAGGGGCACGAAGACTACGCAGGTGCGGACAAGACACCGGAGGATCCCGCGCGGCTGGAGGAAATGAAGGCGAAAGGCGCGATCAAAACCGATTTCATCCTCTCGGCAGAGATCATGACCATCGCGCTGGCGGCGATCCCACCATCGAATTTCTGGATGGAAGCGGCGACGCTCGCGGCGGTCGCGATCATGATCACGGTGGCGGTTTACGGCTCGGTCGCCGTGATCGTGAAGATGGACGACATCGGGCTCGCGATGGCGCAGCGTGCGCGTCTGGGGGTGATACGCGCGCTGGGGCGCGGCGTCGTGCGCGGCATGCCGGGGTTCCTCAAGCTGCTGACCATCGTGGGCACGGCGGCCATGCTGTGGGTGGGCGGCCAGATCGTGCTGCATGCATCCCATGAGATGCAGCTTTGGGACTGGCCTTACCAGGCAGTGAAAGCGGCCAGTGAAGCGGCAGGGAGCCTCGCTGGCGGCTTTGCCAAATGGGCGACGGCGGCGGTGCTGGACGGCATCTTTGGCCTGATCCTCGGGCTCGCGCTGATCCCCCTAGGCGAAAAGGTGATCACCCCGCTGTGGCGCGCGGTGTTCCATCGCCAGAACGCGCTTGCGTAAGAAGGAGCGTAGTGCTCAGCCCGCCTTCTCCTCGACCTCAGCCGCCAGAGCCTCTGCCCGCGCGGCCAGTTCGGCCAGCGTGTCCACCACCTGTTGCGGCACCACCGGCACCTCGATGCGCTCAGGCTCCATCGCCGCGTTGCGCAGGCCCGCGAGCTCCGCCTCGCGTTCGGCCAGTTCTGCGCGGACCTCATTGACCTTGTCCTCGACACTGGCGGTCTTGTCGGCCAGCATCAGGCCCGCCATCAGCAGCATGCGTGCCTCCGGCAAACGCCCCACCTGGTCTGAGAGGACCTGCGCCTCGTCATCCAGCATCTTGGCTGCGGAAAAGAGGTAGTTCTCTTCGCCTTCCTGGCAGGCCACGTCAAAGCTGCGCCCGCCAATGGTGATCTGTACTTCCGGCATCAGACGCCCTCCTCTTGCGCTGTGCTGTCCTTGGCGGCGTCCACCAGCGGACCCAGGGCGGACAGGATCGCGCTGGCCTCCGCCACGTCCGCCGCGCGCGCCGCGCGCAGACCTTCAAGTTCGGCCAGCATCGCCTCGTTGATCAGATTGGCGTCGCCCACGCCTTCGGCATTGGCCGCGCGCAGCGCCTCGCAGGCTTCCAGCATCTGGGCATTGGACCGGCGCACGCGCTGCAGCTCCACGTCCAGCTGCGCCATGCGCGCCAGCGCATCTTCCATCTGCGCGCGCATCTGCGCCATTTCGTTGTCCGAGCGTGTCTTGAGCGTGCGCACCCGTTCGGAAAGCTGCGCGTTGGCGGTTTTTTCGTCCTCCAGAGCCTGGATCAGCTCGGGGTCGGGGCCGGCCGGGGCGGAGGCCACGCGGTCCACGCCCGTGGCGATCCGTTCCATCGCGGCGGTCAGGCGCCCCTGTAATTCGTCGATGTTGTTCATAGGCTCGTGAACTCTCCCCGTCTGGTCCTGCCTGTGAGAGCCCGCGGTGACCGCTTCGAATCGCCTTTCGCGCTCTGTCCGTGCCATCCTAACCAATCCAGAAATCAAATGCGCCCCCGTTTCCTATCAGCAGCTTGGCGGGCGCAGTTGAAGCGGTGCAGCAGCCTGAGGGCGTCCGGCAGCGCGCTTATGCTTGCGCTAACCGCTCACGCTGATATGCAACGCGGATTGAGCCTAACAGTCACAGGGAGCGCTCCATTGGACCTTTCAGCCCTCGCATCCGCCCATCCCGCACATTGGTCTAAAGCGGCCGCGATCCGCGCGCTCACGCTCGATGCGGTGGCCGCCGCGAACTCCGGCCATTCCGGCATGCCGATGGGCATGGCGGACGTGGCGACGGTGCTCTTTGAAAAGCACCTCAAATTCGTAGCAAGCGATCCGAACTGGCCCGACCGGGACCGGTTCATCTTGTCGGCGGGCCACGGCTCCATGCTACTCTATGCGCTGCTGCATCTGGTCGGTGACGCGCAATTCCCCATCGAGGAGATCAAGGAATTCCGCCAGCTGGGCCGCCGCACAGCGGGCCATCCCGAGAACTTTCTGGCCGACGCGGTGGAGACGACGACCGGGCCGCTGGGGCAGGGGATCGCCAATGCGGTGGGCTTTGCCATGGCAGAAGAGATGCTGCGCGCGCAGTACGGCGCAAAGCTCGTTGACCACCATACGTACGTGATTGCGGGTGATGGCTGTTTGATGGAAGGCGTGAGCCAGGAGGCGATTGCGATTGCGGGCCGTCACAAGCTCAGCAAGCTCATCGTGCTGTGGGACAATAACAACATCACAATCGACGGCACGGTTGAGCTGTCGGATGCCACCGACCAGGTGAAGCGGTTCAAGGCGTCTGGCTGGGACGTGGCAGAGGTGGACGGCCATGACCCGGAGGCCATCGACGCTGCGCTGACCCAAGCCAAATCGACGAACCGCCCTTCCATGATCGCCTGCAAAACCCACATCGCGCTGGGTCACGCCGCGCAAGACACCTCCAAAGGCCACGGCGCGCTGACCGACCCCGCGCAGTTGACGGCTGCCAAAGAAGCCTACGGTTGGCCTTACGGCCCGTTCGAAGTGCCCGGCGACGTCAAATCCGAGTGGGAAGAGATCGGCGCGCGGGGGCAAGAGGCGCGCGCGGCCTGGCAGGCGCGGTTTGACGCGGCCTCCAAAGGAAAGCGTGACCGGTTCATGCGCGCCCTGGGTCGCGAGGCGCCGCGCAAGCTGTCCGCGACGATCAAGGCCTTCAAAAAGCAGATGACGGAGACCGCGCCCAAGCTCGCCACACGGTCAGCCTCTGAAAAGGTGCTGGAGGTCGTGAACCCGGTGATGACCGAGAACATTGGC
>JBCCPS010000131.1:0-5943 GCA_039024775.1 Pseudomonadota bacterium | reverse complement strand
TTCCGCCGCTTCCCGCGCAGGCGCGCCCTCACCGTAAGGTACATTCACCCCGCCATAGCGCCGCACGCGCACGTTGCACTGCTCCGCATGACCCACGAACCCTTCGAGCATGCAGAGCCGTGAGCCATAGGCCCCCATCTCCGCTGCCGCCTGGTCCGAGGTGATCTTCTGGTAGGAATGCGTCTTGAGGTACTTGCCGACCCAGAGCCCGCCGGTATAGCGCCCCGCCTTCTTGGTGGGCAGCGTGTGGTTGGTCCCGATCACCTTGTCACCATTGGCCACATTGGTGCGCGGGCCAAGGAACAGCGCGCCGTAGCAGGTCATATGCTGCAGGAACCAGTCGTCGCGATCCGTCATCACCTGCACATGCTCGGAGGCGATCTCATCGGCCATCTTGAGCATCTCCTCATAGGTGTCGCAGAGAATGACCTCGCCGTATTCCTCCCAGCTGACCCGCGCTGTATCGGCAGTGGGCAGGATCTCCAGGATTCGCTCGATCTCCGCCAAAGTCTCCTCCGCCAGCTTGCGCGAATTGGTCAAGAGCACGCATGGGCTGTTGTACCCATGCTCCGCCTGGCCCAAGAGGTCTGTCGCACAGATCTCCGCATCCACCGTATCGTCCGCAATCACCATCGTCTCCGTGGGTCCCGCAAAGAGATCAATCCCCACGCGCCCAAAAAGCTGCCGCTTGGCCTCCGCCACAAAGGCATTGCCCGGTCCCACCAGCAGATGCACCGGGTCAATCGTCTCTGTGCCCAACGCCATCGCACCCACCGCCTGAATGCCGCCCATGACGTAGATGTCATGCGCACCCCCCAGATGCATGGCCGCGATCACCGCCGGATTGGGCTCTCCCTGAAAGGGCGGCGTACAGGCAATGATGCGCGGCACGCCCGCCACGCTGGCCGTCGCCACCGACATATGCGCCGAAGCCACCATCGGGAACTTGCCGCCCGGCACATAGCAGCCCACGGATTGCACCGGGATGTTCTTGTGCCCCAGGATCACGCCCGGCTGCATCTCGATCTCGATGTCCGTCATGCTGTCCCGCTGCGCCTGTGCGAAGCGCCGCACGTTGTCTTGCGCGTATTTGAGGTCCATCATGTCGCGATCCGAGACCTTGTTCATCAAAGCCTCGATCTCACCTCCCGTCAGCTTGAAGGACGGCGGCGAATACTTGTCGAACTTCTCGCTCAACTCCCGCACTGCCGCATCCCCGCGCGCCTCGATGTCCTTCAAGGTCGCCTCGACTACCGCGCGGGTCTTGGCGTCCTCCTCGCCCCGCGCCTCATCCGATTTCCCGCGTTTCAAATACTCAATCGTCATGCCATTTCCTCATTTTCTCCCTCAGCGCCTTCCCCGCTCTCCAGCAAAGACCGGTCGTAGGCCACCAGTTCCACCGTGTTGCCTTCCGGGTCGCGCGCAAAAACCCCGCGCCACCCGATCCAGCCGAATTCCTGCAGTGTGTAGTCCACCCCCTGCCGGTCATACCAATCCATCACCGCGCCCTGCGCCGCAAAGTCCACCGTAAGTGCTACATGATGCAGCGATGACCCCGCGCCCGTCACGGGCGCGCTGTCGCTGCGCGCGTGCAGGGCCTCATTGCCCGCGTCTTTGGCAAAGAGCGCCAGCACGGTCGTATGCCCGCTATAGCCCGCGCCAATCCGGAAAAACCGGATGCCCGCGCCGTATCCACCTTCCAAAGGCTCAAGACCCAAGACGTCGCGGTAGAACGCGGCCATCCGTTCGATATCATCGCAACGGATGGCCACCTCCCCCAGCGCCTTGATCTTAAACCCCCGGCTCATGCGGGCCTCGGCGCGTCTTCCTCGCCGCGGTCGTATTTCTCCCAACCGTGGCCGTTGAAAGCATCCACGCCCAGCTGCGCCATCACATGCGGGAAATCGACGTGCACGTAGTTGTCCACGATTTTGCCGTTCACGACCTTCCAGAAATCCATGTAGCGGATCTCCACCGTCTTACCGGTGGGTGCTACGCCCATGAACTCCCCGGTGTGCCTGGCCTCCTGACGGCCAAAGGCCGCGGCCCATTCGCCCATGTAAAGCCGCGCCTCATCGATGCAGACCTTGTCGGAGAAGGCCGCCTGAAACGGCCGTTGCCAGTTGTCCTGAAAGGCTTTCAAGCCCTCCTTGGTGCCGCAACCCTGGTTGCCCATCCAGCGGAAGGTGTCGGCGAAAAAGGCACCAATGCCGTCAATCGTGTGATCGTTCAGACCGTCCACCATGCCTTCGATCACGGCGCGGGTTTCATCGGTCTTGCTCATGTCCGTGTCACGGGTCAGCACGGCCTGTTCGGGGCGGGATCCTTTCATGGGATCATCCTTTCTTTCGTAGTTTCAGATCAGCGGACGCCGACCTCCCACTATGAAATCCCTCGGCATCCGGTTTAGCGCCGGATGCCGTGCCATCACGCCTTTTCGAGCCGCTGAAGACATTAGCCTTTCACCGCCCCCGCTGTAAGACCACTCACGATCTGGCGCTGGAAAACCATCACCAGCAGGAACAAGGGCGCAGTGATGCTCACAGCAGCGGCCACAGCCTCAACCTGATCGGTGGTCGTCGTCTCCCTGTTAAAGTAGCCCGCAATCGCCGGCACCATCGTCTGGTTCTGCGCGTCCAGCAGCAGCGACGTCACCAGAAAGTCGTTGTACCCCAAAAGGAAGGAGAAAAGCCCCGTGGTGATCACCCCCGGCCACATCACCGGCATGATCACCCGCCGGAAGGCCTGAAAATGCGAACACCCGTCGACGCGCGCGGCCTCATCAAGCTCTGCCGGGATGTTCTGGAAGAAGCTGCGCAGCATCCAGATGGTGAAGGGCTGGTTGATGGACACCAAGACCGCAATCACCGCCCAGGGCTGACCGTAAAGCGTGGGGGAGATTTCCCCAAAGATCGGCCGCAGGATCTCCGCTGAGTTGATGAACCAGGGCAGGTAGCCCGCCACCAGCACCGAGTGTGGCAGCGCGCGGAAGATCAGCGCCAGGATCAGCAGCCAAAACGCAAGGTTGGAGCCCGAACGCGCGAGCCCGTAGCCCGCCAGCGTCCCCACTGTCAGTGAGATCGTCACAACCCCCGCGGTCACCAGCATGGAGTTAAGGAAGTTGCGGTAAAACTCATTCTCGCCCCAGACAGCCGCATAATGCTCTGTCGTCAGACCCAGCACGGGCGTGCCCAGCGGCCCCAGGATGCTGTTGAGCGGCGACAGGATCAGCGGCAACAGCCCGAAGAAGAGCAGCACAAAAAGAATGCCATAGGCCACGGCCCCGATGATCCAGCCCAGCACGATGATGCCAGGCGGTGTCCACTGTTTGACCAGCTGCGGCAGCCAGGTGAACGCCCAGCGGATTGCAAAGAACAAGAACACCAGCCCCACCACGATGTCGAGCACCGACAGGCCATCGCCATTGGCCCGCGTCACCGGCCCCGTGATCACCGCCCAGGGGCTGTCCGCGAAGGCATCGCGGGGTGACTTGAAGCTCATGATGGTGATCCAGAAGATCGGGAAGGCTGCAAAGACGCACCAGATCACGAGAAATGAATTGGAAGCGAAGCGCAGGCCCGTGGACTGCTGAAGTGCCTTAGGCGTAGACATTAGTGCGCCCCTCCCTTGTGGTCGCGCCAGGTGCGGCGCAATGGCCAGATCAGCAGGATCACGATCCCGATCATCGTCAACATGGCGCTGGCGCTCGCCCGGCTGATCGCCCGGTTGCCCGCGTCATCCGGCACCAGGAAGTCATAGGTCAGCCACTGAAGCGAGATCACATGCGCCTGGCTGCGGAAGCCCACGATTTCTTCGAACACCCGGTAGACGTCCATCAGGTGGATGATCGAGACAAAGATAATCAGCGGCATCAGGTGCGGGATGATGACAAAACGCAGCCGCTCAAACCGGCTCGCCCCGTCGATCACGGCGGATTCAAGCGTGTCCATGTTCACCGTCTGAAGTCCCGCATAAAAGATCACGAAGACAAAGGGCGCATTGTTCCAGACCCGGAAGACATACATCAGCAGCTCGATCGTCCAGGCCTGGGCAAACATGGAGATGTTGCTCTGCGTCCAACGCTCCAGCAGCGCCGTCAGAATGCCGTCACCTACAAAGAGCCAGTAGATCGCCAGCGAGCCAATGACCGGCGTAATGATGAACGGCAAGAGCGAGACAAAGATCACCGGCCCCCGTACGCTCCGCACCGCATTGTTCACCGTAAGCGCCAGCGTCAGACCGACGATCAGCACCAGAGGCAGCGTCAGCAGCGTAAACATCAGCGTAAAACGCAGCGCCTTCCAGAAGTCGATTTGCAGGATATCACCAATAGAGCCGGAGGAGATTGCCTCCCCCACTTTGTCAAGTTGCAGCACCCGGCGATAGCTTTCCAGCCCCTGCCACTCGGTGGTGGTGATCGTCTTGCCGTTCTCATCCAGCGTCGGCACCGTCTTGAGCTCTGTGATACAGGTCTGCCCGGTGAAGCCCGGCGTACAGGTCTCCACCTCCATCTGCTGCATCACCGGCTGGGTGACCTTGAAGCTCTCGAAAAAGACCGACACCAGCGGCAGCGCGATGAAGATAAACATCATCAGGACCGAGGGGCCGACGAAGGCTGCGAATGTCTTGAACTTCATCTCAATTATCCCCCTGTGAGAACCGGGCGGTCTTGGCGCGGGGCCACGCGCGGCCCCAGGCGAAAATCACCCCGTGGTTGGGGCTGGCCGACAGACCCGGCCAGCCCCGAATGCGCTTACTCCAGCACGCCCGCTTCTTTTGCGGAGGTGGTGTAGGCCTCCTCGATGGCCGCCAGCGTCGCGGCTGCGTCACGCTCACCGGTCAGGAAGGCGGGCAGCTCATTGCCCAGTGCGGTGTGCAGCAGACCCATCTGCGTTGTGGACGGGTAAGGCGGCGGTGCCGGGTTGGCGGTGGCGGTCGCGATTGCGCCCTGCGCCATGTCGGTCGGCTCATAGCCCTTCACCAGCCAGATCGCCGCATCATTGGCGCCCTTGACCATCTCTTCGTCCAGACCTTCCATCGCTACGCGGAACGCGGCATCCGCTTCCTCGTCGGTGATGTTGGAGGCGATCACGATGCCGTCCCACCACAGCGTGGTCGCGGGCGCGCCGCCCTCCATCGCCATCGGTGCGGCTGCGGAACCCACAAGGCCCACAACCTGGCTTTCGGCCTCATCGTTCATCGCACCGCCGCGTGACGCCCAGAGGTTCGCCATGGCGATCTTGCCCTGCTGGAACTGCTGCTGCACGTAGGTGGAGTCCGAAACGAGCACTTCCGGGTCGGTGAACTCAAGCGCTGCCTTCATCGTCTCCAGCGCCATCATACCCTCAGCGCCGTTCACCGCGGTGGTGTTGTCGTCGTTGAAGAACTTGCCGCCGTGACCGGGGTACATGTTCACGAACTCCTGCGCGAGGTTCCAGCCGGACTTCATGGTGGCACCCAGCGGCACCTCGATGCCCGCTTCCTTCAGCTTGGCCGCGGCGGCATAGACCTCATCCCAGGTGGTGGGAACAGCGATGCCGTTCTCTTCCAGGATGTCCGTGCGGTACATCAGGTGCTGCGTGTTCACCATCATGGCAATCGCCATGATCTTGCCGTCAATGCGGATCAGCTGGTTGGGCTGCAGGTTCTGGCCGTACTTCTCGACAAGGTCGTCCAGCGGACGGATCGTACCCGCGTTCAGCAGCGGGGTGATCGTGCCGTTGGACACGCCACCGATGTGATAAAGCGACGGGTTCGCCTCAAAGGCGGCCGGCTGCTTGGTGCGGAACTCCTGGTCCAGCTCGGCCTGCACATTGCCGCACTCCGCCATCGCGTCCGCGACTGCCTTCCAGGCCTCGAACCCGGCGGAGAGCATCTTGATCTCCGTGGTGTTCTCAAAAGCACAATCCGCCCATGCAGCTGTGCCCAAGAGCGATACCGCCC
>JBCCPS010000130.1:0-6081 GCA_039024775.1 Pseudomonadota bacterium | reverse complement strand
TGCAAATGGCGGAAGATGGTGATGTATCGCGCATACCCGATCTTTTCCGACAGGTAGGTGGCGTAGTAGATGAACTTGGGCCGGAAGTAGGTGTACTTCTTCTTCTGCGTCAGGAACCCAAGGTTCACCGCCACACCCACTTCGCGCAGCGCATCGTTGATGAAGCCCGCATGCCGCGCCTCATCCCGCGCCATCAGCTGGAAAAGCGTCGTGATGTCCTCGTTTGATCCCCGCCGTTTCATCTCTTTGTAGAGCACGCAGCCGGAAAACTCAGCCGTGCAAGAGGACACCAGAAAGTCGATGAACTCGGCCTTGAGCGCGGGCTCCATCCCTTCCCAATCGACCTTGTCCCAGTCCTCGTTCTTCTTGAAATGGCCCTTGTTGGGGTCTGATTTCATCTGGTTGATAAGTACATCCCAGTCTTCGCGGATACCGCTGACATCAATGGCATCAAGCTTATCAAAATCGGTGGTGTAGAATCGCGGGGTGAGCAGCGTGTTCTCCATCGCGCGCTCTGTCGCCTGCTCGGAGTTGGTAATGGAATTGTCGAGCGAGTCTTGCGCCGCGATAGCCTCCTCCGCGGTGGCGGCGTCGGCGGAATGGATCGGGTTTTTGGAATGGGCGTTCACTGGAGGACCTCCTCGGAGAAGGAAAATTCGCAGAGCTCCATGAACTCCAAGTCGCCGGTCAGGCGCGTCCAGAGCCGCTCCAACCCGCTGGCGCGGGTGATGGTGGCGGTGCGCTCTTCTTCCACGATCTCACCGTAGGGCGCGAGAATCTCGGACCCGTGCACCAACACGGCATCGCCGGGGTAGACGGTTGTACCGTTGTCAAAGCGCACATGCGCGGAAAGCTCGTCGAAGCGGTGCGATATGCGCACCGTGCAGGGGGCGGTTTCGCGTGTTCTGGTCAGTAGTCCCATTGTCAGTTGTCCCTTGAATTAGCGTGAGGGGTTTTGATCCTCATTGGACCGCCAATGCCCTGCGGCGCTGTGGGCGCTCGGGACATTGGCGATGCCGCCGGTTGTTGATGAAGATCAAAACCCATTAATCGATCAGCTTGGCGAAAGCGTCGATGTTGTTTTGGCCATAACCGATCAGCTCGATCGACCAGCCGGTGGTATCGTCCAGAATGGCGGTGCGGCCATTGGCGCGGCGCACCAGGCGCACGGGCGCATCCGCCTCCGCACCGTTGATCTTGCGCTCGCGTTTGAGCCCTAGCCAGACAACGTCGATAAAGCCGCTTTTGCCGTCCCGCGAATAGGCAAGCTCTGCCCCGTCAGCCGCCAGCACGCGCACGCCGTCGGAGTTGCTGCCCATCAGGGTGATCTCGCGCTCGGCCACGATCTCCGAGCGTTCGGGCACCCCGGCCTGCGGCACGTCAGCCCATTGGGCATAGGCCACAAGGCAGAGGGAGGCGAACATCAGGCCAAACATGGCCTGCACAAGGATGCGCGGCACCATCTCTCGGTCACGCGTCTTCATCTGGTTCTCAAGAGGGGATATCTGGGTCATGGTCCTACTCCGCAGCGACAGGCGTTGGCGCGCCTTGATCTGGGTCAATTCTGGCGACTTGGGGCGTGGAAATCCGCGCTTCTGCGGCCTCGGCAAAGAGCTTGGCCACAGCGGCCGCATCAGGGATAGCGCGGAAAGCGGGCTGGCAGCGGGCGATCTGCCAGGGCCGGGCGTGAGGCCAGGTCATGATATAGCTGATGCGCGTCTCGCCCAGGGTCTCAAAAGCCAGCGTGCCGGTGCCGTTGCGCCGGGTCGCCAGATGCGCGTTTCCGATCAGCACGTAAGGCAGGTTCAGCGTCATCGTCAGCGCCGCGCCGATGCGCAGGCAGGCGCGTTTATTGGTCAGCGTATAGACCGTGCTGCGGGCCTGCACGTAGGCCATGCCAAACAGGATCAGGCAGGCGAGAAGTCCGGACATGAGGAACGGCACGCCGTGGCCCATCGCCTCAGTCAGCGGGTAGGTGGTGGAGGACACGCCCACCCGCCAGACCGCAAGCACGACGAAATACCCCATCACCCAATGCAGCTTCCACGCCTCGCGCGCCAGCTGCAGGGGCCTTGGCGCGCCCTGCCAGATGATATGTTCATCCTCGGGCAGCATCTCTGGCAGCCCGCGAATGGGTTCGAAGTTGAAATCGTCGTTCGACATTGCGTCAAGTCCCCTTTGGGTTGGCCCGGGCTGGTGGCAAGGCAGCCCGGGTTCGGTCAGAGTGTGCTAGAGCTTGGGCTCAACACGGTTGCCGGCGTAAAGCGTGCCGCCCCCGTACCAGGCCATGATCTTTTCCTCTTCGAGCAGAGTGATCTCATCCTTGCCCTTGATCGTCGGCACGCCTTCGAACTGGGAACCGTAGATCGAGCGGACCTTCACCCGGTCGCCCTTGATCTTGGCAAAGTTCATCGGGACAAGCCGGGTCTTGCCCGTGCCCTCCGGGTTGAGATCAATCGTGAGGTAGCGCACCATCTGCTCCGGCACGTCGACCCACATGTCGGTCACGCGACCCACGATCTCTCCATCACCTGCCATCACCACCTTGCCGCGCGGATCGCGCCCGGCGGAGAGGTAGAAGTCAGGCAGTTCGCTCAGCGGTTTGATCTTGGCATGGCCGTGGGCGTCCACTTCCGGACGGTCCTCCCGCGGGGCCCAGGAGGCCGGGCCAACGCCGTCCACCATCGGATCCCCCGTGGGAATGTAGGGCGATCCGGCGGTCTTGGCGCTTTGCACCAACGCCAGATCGTCGCGATCACCGCGCTGGCCCGACGGCACCGTCAGCTCACCGCGCCCATGGGGCAGGATGAACGTCTTGTCCTTGGGCACCGGGAACGGGCCCTGGTTGGGCGCTTCTGAACCGTCCTCGGTTTGCAGGGGATACCCCTCGCGCATATTTTCCGTCTGCAGGTAGTAGACCAGCCCTGCAAAGAAGATCCAGAAGAGCCAAATCGCGGCGCTCGCCAGATCGAAGTTTCCAAAAAATTCGGTGCCTACCATGTCAGGTATCCTCCGTTGCCGTGGTCATGTGGGGAATTCAGCCAACCCCATGTCGGGATCAGCGGTTGCGCCCATCGCGCGGGCCTTGACCAGGGGTCCAAGCGCCACGAGCGTCATGAAGAGAAAAGCGATTTCAATGTGATAGACGACCGAATATCCGGCCGCATTGGTGCCAAGCGCGGGACCGAGGCTCCCGCTGGTTGCCGCGATGTTCACCACATCGCGCAGCGCGCCACCCGCAAAGATCGACAGCCCCGCCGCGGTCGCCTGTGCCGCACCCCAGGCGCCCAGCGCCAGGCCCTTGCCCGCGCTGCCGCCGGTCTCCAGCGTCATGGCCGCGGTCAGGGTCGCCACGGCGAAAAGCCCCCCGCCCAGCCCGATGCCCACCGCCCCGACAAAAAACATCGCCGCGCTGTCCAGCGGGGCCGCAAAGATCACCGCGCAGAAGGCCACAAGGCCAATGAGGATGCCCCGCGCCGCCATGCGGTAGGGGATCACGCCCGATTTGAGCCAGCGCGCTGCGAGCCCGAAACCCAGCAAGGCACCGCCCGCCCACATGGCGGTGAGCAGCGTGGTGGCTGAGACCGACAAGCCCAGAACCTCCCCGCCATAGGGCTCCAACAGCACGTCCTGCATATTGAAGGCCACCGTGCCCAAGAAGACCACGACCAGCAGCCTCTTCGCGGTTGTATCGGTGGTGAGGTCGCGCCACGCATCAGCAAAGCGCGGTCGGGGTGCGGCGCGCTCTGCCTTGCTCATCGGCGTGACGCGCTCCTGCTTCCAGAGCGCGATCACATTGAGCACCAGCGTCACGACCGCCGCACCCTGCACCACCTGCACGAGCCTGAGCGCGCTGTAATCGCGCAAAAGCGTGCCGATCAGCACGGCGGAGACCGCCATGCCGATGAGGAACATCACGTAAAGCAGCGCCACCACACGGGGGCGCGTTTCCTCTGTCGCGCGGTCCGCGGCCAGCGCCAGACCGGCGGTTTGTGTCATGTGCATGCCCAGACCCGTCAGCAGGAAGGCAAGCCCCGCGCCAACCTCGCCCGCCCAGGTGGGGCCCACGGCTTGGTCGCCTGAGAGCACCAGAAGGCCCATCGGCATGATCGCCAGCCCGCCGAACTGCCAAAGCGAGCCGAACCAGAGGTAGGGGATGCGCTTCCACCCGATGGCGGAGCGATACGTGTCTGATCTGAAGCCCAAAAGCGCCCGGAAGGGGGCGACAAGCACGGGGATCGCGATCATCACCGCCACGATGGTCGCCGCCACCCCAAGCTCCACGATCATCACCCGGTTGAGCGTACCAAGGAGCATCACCGACGCCATGCCAACGCTGATCTGAAAGAGTGACAGGCGCAACAGCTGGCCCACCGGCAGATCGTCAGAGGCCGCATCCGCAAAGGGCAGCATCCGCAGTGTCATGCCCTTTATATGACCCTGGCTCAGCATCATGGCCGAAACTCCAGCGCTTGGGAGATGTAAAAACCGCGCGCGACCCGCGACACTTCGTGGATGCGCCCGGTGCTGAGCGCCGCAGAGAGACCCGCGGAGGTATGCGGCACCATGGTGGGAGAGCGGTCGGATTTGGGAAACAGCCGCCCCATGCGCCACATCAGCATCAGGAGCGGTGTGCGCGGGGCCACGGTAAAGACCATCTGGCCGTTCAGGCGCGGAGCAAAGTGTTCGAAGATGGCCGCAATATCGGACGCGTCGTAGTAAATCATGCTGTCCATCGCCACGATGTGATCCATGCGCCCCCAGCGGATATCGAGCATATCACCCGCTTCAAAACTGATGCGGTTTTGCAGATGCCCAGGCGTACGCCGCCGCGCGATTTCGATGAGCTGCGGGGAGATATCCACGCCGATCACTTCCGCGCCGCGTTCGGCCAGTTCAAAGGCCAAGGCGCCAGTGCCACAGCCCGCATCCAGGATGCGCGCACCGCTCAGATCATGGGGCAGATGCCCGCCGATGACAGCACGCATCGCATCACGCCCCGCGCGCACGGTCGCGCGAATGCCAGACACCGGCGCATCCGATGTCAGGCGTTCCCAGGTCCGGGTCGCAGTGCGGTCGAAGTATGTCTCGACCCTTTGGCGTGTGGCCTCGTAGGTCAAATCCGGGGCCTCCAAAGGAGGCACCGAGTGCCCGGCAGGCGTTTGCTCGCAAACGCCGAGAGCGGCACCCCTTGGATGTTTCGCGTCGCGTTTGCCATCAATCAAATCCCAGGAGTTCAAAGATTTCGCGATCCGGCAGCGGCGCTGGCGCGAGCGGTTCTGTTCCGTTCCAAAGCGTCTCTGCCAGCCGGATGTACTCCTTCTGGACGGCAGCGATCTCATCATCGAGATCCATCTCAAAGAGCGTCTTTTTCTTCAGACGGCTGCGGCGGATGGCATCCAGATCGGGCATATGCGCGATCCGCTTGAAACCCACTGTGTTGCAGAAGCGGTCCACCTCGTCTGTCTCACGGCTGCGGTTGGCCACGCAGCCCGCAAGCCGCACCTTGTAGTTGCTCGACTTGGCCTGCACCGCCGCGATGATGCGGTTCATGGCGTAGATGCTGTCAAAGTCATTTGCCGTAACAATCAACGCGCGGTCCGCGTGCTGCAGCGGTGCGGCAAACCCGCCGCAGACCACATCGCCCAGCACGTCAAAGATCACCACGTCGGTGTCTTCCAGCAGGTGGTGCTGCTTCAGGAGTTTCACGGTCTGGCCCACGACATAGCCGCCACAACCGGTGCCGGCCGGCGGGCCGCCTGCTTCGACGCATTTCACGCCGTTGAACCCCTCAAAAACGAAGTCCTCCGCACGGAGTTCTTCCGGGTGGAAATCCACCTCCTTGAGGATGTCGATCACGGTTGGCACCAGAGATCCGGTGAGCGTGAAGGTGCTGTCGTGCTTGGGATCACAGCCGATCTGCAACACGCGCTTGCCCAGCTTGGAGAACGCGGCGGAGAGGTTTGACGAGGTCGTCGATTTCCCGATCCCGCCCTTGCCATAGACCGAGAACACCTTCGCGCCTTCGATCTTGGCGGAGGCATCCTGATGCACCTGCACCGATCCCTCGCCATCCAGGCC
>JBCCPS010000129.1:0-6165 GCA_039024775.1 Pseudomonadota bacterium | reverse complement strand
GCGGCCCCGGCAAACGATCTGCCGGATGTGCCCAATTACAACGTCTGTCCCACCACGCAGGTGCATGTCATCACCAGCGACCCGGACGGCAACAGAGCCTTGGGGGCGATGCGCTGGGGCCTCATCCCCCATTGGTACAAAAAACCCAGCGGAGGCCCGCTGCTGATCAACGCGCGGGCCGAAACGATTGCGGAAAAGCCGGCCTTTCGCGCCGCCGTGCGGGAGCGGCGCGGCTTGATCGTGGCCTCAGGCTTTTATGAGTGGACCAAGGATGCGGAGGGTGGAAAGGACCCCTGGTACATCACCCGCAGCGATGGCTCCCCGCTGGCCTTCGCCGCCGTCTGGCAGGACTGGAAAGACGCCGAGGGCGCGCGTGTACCCACCTGCGCGATTGTCACAACGGCTGCGAACGCGGCCATGAGCGCCATTCATCACCGCATGCCGGTGATTGTGGAGCCGGATGACTGGCCGCTGTGGCTGGGCGAGGCTGGCCACGGGGCGGCCCCGTTGATGCGTGCAGCGCCCGAGGACGCGCTGCAGTGGCACCGCGTGGACCGCGCCGTTAACTCCAACCGCGCCACGGGGCCGGAATTGATCGAACCGTTTGAGGACCCGCCGCAGTAAAGGCCCCCGGGAGGGACCTTTTGCCGCAACAATCACGCGATCAATTAGCTGCCCGTGTCGTTTTCGAGCGGCGGTTCGTTGAAAGACAGCGCGCCTTCCATCAACACATCGTCGAGCGCGATGTATTCGGCGTCATATTCGCCCTCTTCGCCGGCGGAGCCTGATGTGGCTTCCAACGCCACGAAGTCGAGCGAGGTGTTGGCCTTGATGTTGAGCACGAAGGTGGCGTCGATGTCGATGGTCTCGCTCTGCCAGCTTTGGTCATGGGCGGACAGGATCACCGGCCCTTCGCTGTTGTTGGTGAAGATCACGTTGTCGCCGGGCCCGGTATAGGTCACCGCCGGGAAAAACCCGCCGTCCATCACCAGCACCGTGTGGTTGTCGGCCTGCGCGCTTGTGGCAGCAAGGCTTGCGAAAAGTGCCGTGGCGCTGAGCCACATGCGGTTGGATTTAAGCATCGAAGTGCTCCTCATGACGGCCCCACCCGGTTTGAGATAATTTTGAGTAACCGCGGATTCAGGCGGAAGTTGGGCGGCATGTGGCCATTTTGCGGCCCCTTGCGGTGTGCCGCGCAATAAAGGGAGCGGCGTTTTGCCGGGCAGGCGGCGGTGGAAATCCAGCTTGAAGTTTGCGATAACTCCTCAAATCCAAGCTGAGCATGGAGATGAACCGATGAACGTAGAAGCCCCCGTTTTGCGCGCCAAGGATGCCCCTGATCTGGGCAGCTTTGACTGGTCCGACCCTTTTCGTCTGGAGGGTCAGCTGTCGGACGAAGAACGCATGATGCGCGATGCCGCGCGGTCTTATGCCCAGGAAAAGCTGCAGCCGCGTGTTATCGCCGCCTTCGACAAGGAAGAAAGTGACCCGGGCATCATCCGTGAGATGGGGGAGATGGGGCTCCTCGGCGTCACGATCCCCGAGGAATATGGCGGCTTGGGTGGCTCTTACGTTCAATACGGCCTCGTCGCCCGCGAAGTGGAGCGCGTTGATTCGGGCTACCGCTCCATGATGTCCGTGCAGGCGAGCCTGGTGATGTATCCCATCTATGCCTACGGATCGGAGGCGCAGCGGCGCAAGTATCTGCCCAAGCTCGCCGCCGGCGAATGGATCGGTTGCTTTGGCCTGACGGAGCCCGATGCGGGTTCTGATCCGGCGGGCATGAAGACCCGCGCGGTCAAGACCGACACGGGCTACCGGCTTACCGGGTCCAAGATGTGGATTTCCAATGCGCCCATCGCGGATGTCTTCGTGGTCTGGGCCAAATCCGACGCCCATGACGGGCGCATCCGGGGCTTTATCCTGGAAAAGGGCATGAAGGGGCTGAGCGCGCCTAAGGTGGGCAACAAGTTGAGCCTGCGTGCCTCGATCACGGGTGAGATCGTGATGGAAGACGTGGAAGTGGGCGAAGACGCGCTTCTGCCGCATGTCTCAGGGCTGAAGGGGCCCTTTGGCTGCCTGAATCGCGCGCGCTACGGAATTGCCTGGGGCGCGATGGGCGCCGCTGAGTTCTGCTGGCACGCGGCGCGCCAGTACGGGCTGGACCGCAAACAGTTTGGGAAGCCAATTGCCCAAACCCAGCTTTTTCAGAAAAAGCTGGCGGACATGATGACGGAGATCAGCCTGGGCCTGCAGGGCGCTTTGCAGGTGGGCCGTTTGCTGGACGCGGCCAACGCCGCGCCTGAGATGATCTCCATCGTCAAGCGCAACAACTGCGGCAAAGCGCTCGATATCGCGCGCCTGTCCCGTGACATGCACGGCGGCAACGGTATCTCGGGCGAATTCCAGGTGATCCGGCACATGATGAACCTTGAGACGGTCAACACCTATGAGGGCACGCATGATGTGCACGCGCTCATTCTGGGGCGCGCACAGACCGGGCTTCAGGCTTTCTTCTGACGGGAGTATTTGGATATTTTTAGCCAGAAAAAGGGAGAACCACATGCTTCTTTTTCTGGCCGTAAATATCCCCCCCGGAGGGCTGAAATCTCTTTTGGAGCGCCGCTGACACTTGGACCGCGTATCGATTGTTCACGAGAACTTCTCGCGCCGGGTTTCCGCGCAAGACCTGCCCAAGGCCTGCCCCCCCGGCAGCCTTAACACAGATCAGGCGCTTGCCCTTTTCAAGGCACAGCTTCTCTCGCGTGCGCTTGATGTGACAAGCCGGGCGATGCAGGCGCGCGGCCAGGGGTTCTATACCATCGGATCATCTGGCCACGAGGGGATGGCCGCTCTGGGCCACGTTTTGCGCAGGGATGACATCGCGTTTTTGCATTACCGTGATGCCGCGTTTCAGATCGCGCGGGCGCAAAAGGCCGGCCAGGGGGGCATGATGCGCGACATGCTGCTGAGCTTTGCCTGCGCCAGAGATGATCCGACCAGCGGCGGGAGGCACAAGGTTCTGGGCTCGCGGGCACTGATGATCCCGCCGCAGACCTCCACGATTGCGAGCCATCTGCCCAAGGCGCTGGGTGCGGCTTACAGCATCGGGTTGGCGCGCAAGAACCGACCTGAACATGCCATCCTGGCGCGCAACGGGATCGTGATGTGCAGTTTTGGCGACGCCTCGCTCAACCACGCAACCGCGCAGACGTCGCTTAACGCCGCGGGCTGGACCACCGCACAAGGCGTGCCGCTGCCGTTGCTTTTTGTCTGCGAAGATAACGGGATCGGGATTTCGACTAAGACACCCGAGGGTTGGGTCAAAGCCTCCGTCTCGACGCGACCGGGGCTGGAGTATTTTGAGGCAAACGGTCTCGATCTCTTTTCGGCCCTTGAGGTAGCGGAGGCCGCCGCAGCCTGGGTGCGAACCCATCGCAAGCCGGCGTTTCTACACATCAAAACCGTGCGCCTCTATGGCCACGCGGGGCCCGATGTGGTGACATCTTATCTGCCCAAGGCGGAGGTCGAAGCGCAGGAGGCGCATGATCCGCTGCTCTACACGGCCTCTGCCTTGATCTCGGCCGGCATGGCGTCTGCCGAAGATATCCTCGCGCTCTACCACAGGATCAGCGAAGAGGTCGCGCAGGCGGCTGACGCGCTTGGCGATGTTCCACGGTTGCAAACAGCGGCGGAGGTGATGGCATCGCTGATCCCGCCCAAACGAGCCTTGACACCTTCAAACGGGCCAAGCGATGCGGCGCGCGCCGCGCTCTTTGGCAGCGATTTGGCGCAGATGGCGCAGCCGCAGCCTATGTCCCGGCTGATCAATTGGGCCTTGCACGATCTAATGCTGGCGCACCCGGAGGTCCTGCTGATGGGTGAAGATTTGGGCCGGAAGGGTGGAAACTACGGTGTGACGCAAAAGCTCCACGCCCGCTTTGGCCCGGCGCGGGTCATCGATACGCTGTTGGATGAAACCTCCATCCTCGGTCTTGCCACGGGTCTGGCGCACAACGGTTTCGTGCCGCTGCCCGAAATCCAGTTTCTGGCCTATCTGCACAACGCCGAAGACCAGCTGCGCGGCGAAGCCGCGACGCTGCCCTTTTTCTCCAACGGGCAATGGGCTAACGGGCAGGTCATTCGCATCTCCGCGCTGGGCTATCAGAAAGGCTTTGGCGGGCACTTTCACAACGACAACTCCATCGCCGTGCTCCGTGATATCCCGGGATTGATCATCGCCTGTCCTTCGGACGGCGCGGAAGCAGCCCAGATGCTGCGCGAAGCGGTGCGCCTAGCGCGCGAGGAACAGCGCGTCGTCGTGTTTCTGGAGCCCATCGCGCTTTACCCCATGCGCGACCTTTTGGAGCCGGGGGATGGGGCGTGGATGAGGCATTATCCATCGCCTGAAAGTCGCACGCCTTTGGGGACGGTTGGTGTGCACGGTGAGGGCGCGGATTTGGCCATCGTCACCTATGGCAACGGCCACTACCTGAGCCGTCAGGCGCAGGCGGATCTGGCAGGGGAGGGGGTTAAGGCGCGCGTTATAGACTTGCGTTGGCTTGCGCCGCTGCCCGAAGAAGCGCTGATAGAGGCGATTGGCGCGCGTCCGGTGCTCATCGTGGATGAGTGCCGCCGCACAGGCGGTCAGGCGGAAGCATTGATGGCGCTCATGACGGAACGGGGCATCGCGCGGGCCGCGCGGCTGACCGCTGAGGACAGTTTCATCGCCACCGGTCCCGCCTATGGCGCGACCCTGCCGTCTCGCACAGGCATCGTCTCTGCCGCCCGGGCACTTTTGGCGCAAGAGTGGAACATCCCGCTTTGTCGCTGAAATTTCAGGCGAAAATGCTGCCAATCGGGCATTTTGCACACGTGTGCAAAAAATCCTTGCGTCTCACGGGTAATTGACCCACCGTAAAGGCGGACTGCCAGTATGGCTGCGGATTCGGGGGAATGGCAATGGCCGAAATTCAGCTGCGAAATGTAAACAAGCGCTGGGGCAGCTTTGTCGGGGTCGACAATTTCGACCTGACCATCGCGGACCGGGAGTTTCTCGTGCTGCTGGGCCCCTCGGGTTGCGGCAAGACGACCACGATGCGCATGATCGCGGGGCTCGAAGACATCACGGAGGGCGAGATCGCCATTGACGGGCGCGTCGTAAATGACGTGGATCCCAAGGACCGCGATGTGGCGATGGTGTTCCAGTCCTACGGGCTTTACCCCAACCTCAACGTCTATGAGAACATCCGCTTCCCGTTGAAGGTGCGCAAGGTGGACCCGGCCACCCATGACGAGAAGGTGCGCCGCGCCTCTGCGATGGTGGAGTTGGATGATTTCCTGCACCGTAAGCCTGCAGAACTTTCAGGTGGTCAGCGCCAGCGTGTCGCGCTCGCCCGCGCCATCGTGCGCGAGCCAAATGTCTTTTTGATGGACGAGCCGCTGTCCAATCTGGACGCCAAGCTGCGGGTCTCCACCCGGGCGCAGATCAAGAACCTGAGCCATGAGTTGCAGGTCACGACCGTCTATGTGACCCACGACCAGATCGAGGCGATGACGCTTGCGGATCGTGTGGTGGTGATGAAACAGGGCAAGGTGCAGCAGGTGGGCACGCCCACGGATATCTATGACAATCCGGCCAATACCTTTGTGGCCTCTTTCATCGGCAGCCCGGCGATGAACCTGATGGATGGCACGATTGAGGGCGGCACCTTCAAGGGCCAGAACGTGGAGATCAGTGGCCTCAGTGCTGGCAACGGCGAGGTCACGCTGGGCTTTCGGGCAGAAGACGCGGGGCTATCTGAAGACGCCGCGACTGCGCAGATCACCGCGCCGATCTATACCATTGAGCTTTTGGGCGACGCGGTCATGCTGACCGTGCGCGCGGGCGGGCAGATGGTGTCCGTGAAGGCGGGCAAGGAGTATCGGGCGGAGATCGGCGATACGGTGTCCTTCACAGTGCCCGCCGACATCTGCCATGTATTTGACCGTGCGACGGGGGACCGTCTCTGACGCGCGCCAAAATCGCCGTTCCGGCAAACGGGGCGGCATCACCTAGGGTGCAGGCTTGCAAGATGCACCCGCCAAGAACAACAGGGAGTTGTTGAATATGTTGAAAAAACTAGCAATGGCAGGGGCGGTATCGCTCTTGGGCACAGCTGCATG
>JBCCPS010000128.1:0-6424 GCA_039024775.1 Pseudomonadota bacterium | reverse complement strand
GCGGAGGTCTATTTGGGCAATCCGAAGAACTTTGGCAATCAGTTGAAATACGCGGATCGGCGCGGCGCGCCGGTGGCCATTATCGAGGGCGCGGAAGAGCATGGGCGCGGGGTGGTGCAGATCAAGGATCTCATCCTGGGCACAAAGCTCGCCGAAGAGGCGAGTGCTGCTGAGTGGGCCGAGCGACCTCAACAGGTTGAGGTGCCGCGCGGCGAGATGCTGGCGAAGGTGCGTGAGATACTGGACCTGTATTGATGCCGACCCGGGCTGAGACCAATGCCGAGGCGGCCCGGCTGCGGGCACGCTTTGAGCAGGCAGGCGCGCAGGTGGTCGACCCGCCGGTTCTGCAGCCCGCGGCGACCCTGCTTGATCTTTATGGCGAGGATATCCGGGCGCGCGCTTACGTCACCTCCGACGCGCTGCGCGGGGAGCAGATGCTGCGGCCCGATTTCACCGTTCCCGTGGTGGAGATGCACATGCAGTCGGGGGCCACGCCCGCCCGCTACACCTATGCGGGCGCGGTGTTTCGCCAGCAGGAGCGGGATGCGGCCCGCGCGAATGAATACGTGCAGGTGGGCTATGAGGTTTTTGAACGCAGTGATCCCGCCGCGGCGGATGCGGAGGTTTTTGCGTTGATCGCACAAGCGCTGGAAGGATTGCCGGTGGGCGCGGTCACGGGCGATATGGGCGTGCTGATGGACGCGGTCACGGGGCTTGAGACCACGGGGCGGCGCAAGGCCGCTTTGATGCGTCACATCTGGCGGCCCAAGCGTTTTCGCGCGCTGCTTGACCGGTTCGCGGGGCGCAGTGCCATGCCGTCAACCCGGGCGGCCCTGCTGGCGGGTCAGACTGCCAGCTCCGCCCCCCTCATCGGACTGCGCAGTCAGGATGAGATTGACGCGCGCATCGCGGCTTTGCACGAAGACGCCGCAGCGCCCCCGCTGGAGGGCGCGCAAGTGGTTCAAATCGCAGCCCTGCTGGAGCTGAAAGCTCAGATGCCCGAGGCGCTGGCGCGGCTTCAAGACCTTGCGGGCGCGATGCCCCAGATCGAAGCGGCAGTGGCGCGGGTTGCCGCGCGTCAGGCTGCTTTGCAGGATCGCGGGATCGATACGCGCGCGCTGGCGTTCGAGGCCAGCTATGGCCGGGTGTCAATGGAGTATTACGACGGTTTTGTCTTTGGCTTTTATGCGCAGGGCCGAGATGATTTGCCCGCGATCGCCAGTGGCGGGCGCTATGATGCGATGACGCGGGCGCTGGGGCAGGGGGCGGCGATCCCGGCGGTGGGCGGCGTGATGCGCCCCGATCTGATGTTGCAGCTGAGGCAGGGCAGATGATCCGGCTGGGCGTGCCGTCGAAGGGGCGGCTGATGGAAAAGACCTTTGAGTGGTTCAGCGCGCGCGGCATCCGGCTTGAGCGCACGGGCTCTGACCGCGAATATGCGGGCGCGGTTCACGGCGTGGAGGATGTGGCGTTGGTGTTACTGTCAGCCGGGGAAATCCCCCGGGAGCTGGCCCAGGGCCGTCTGCATCTGGGTGTCACCGGGACCGATCTGGTGCGCGAAAAGCTGCCGCTTTGGGACACGCAGGTCGCGCCGGTGCGGGAGTTGGAATTTGGCCACGCCGATCTCGTGATCGCCGTCCCAGGGGCTTGGATCGATGTGGATACGCTCGATGATCTGGACGCTGTGGCGGCTGCCTTCCGGGCCGCGCACGGGCACCGTCTGCGGATCGCGACCAAGTATCACCGGCTGGTGCGGGAGTATCTGCGCGCGGGCGGTGTCGCGGACTATGCGCTGGTTGACAGCCAGGGCGCCACGGAAGGCACAGTGGCCAATGAGACGGCGGAGGCCATCGCGGACATCACGTCGAGCGGGGCTACCCTGCGGGCCAACCATCTCAAGACCTTGAGCGACGGGGTGATCCTGCGCTCGCAAGCCACGCTGTGGCGCAGCAGGGTCGCGCCGCTTGACGCGGATCAGAAGGCTGCGATGGCCAAATTGAGCGCGCTTCTTGGCTGACGCTGCGTCAGACCTAGCTATCTACTTGCGAGCCCGGGCGACCTTGCTAGGGTACGCGAACGCAACTCCGGCGGAGCGGACTGCCGGGGCTGCGGACATGGGAGGGCCATCATAAGGCCGGTCGCAACTGCGCCGAATGCGGCGCGCAGGGGAGGTGCGTGCGTGCTGGAGATCAAAGACCTGCACTTGTCGTTTGGCGGGATCAAAGCGTTGCAGGGCGTGGATTTCACCGCGCGAGAGGGAGAGATCACCGGTGTGATCGGCCCGAACGGTGCGGGCAAGACGTCTCTTTTCAACGTAATTTCAGGGTTCTACGCCCCGCAGCAAGGCAAAGTTTCGTTCCAGGGCGAAGAGATTACCGATCTGTCCCCTGACAAGCGCGCAGCCCTTGGCCTGGCGCGCACGTTTCAGAATATCGCGCTTTTTCGCGGCATGACGGTGCTGGATAACATCAAGCTTGGGGGCCACACGCGGCTAAATACCAACGTGTGGCAAGCGCTGCGCTACTTCGGGGCTGCGCAGTCTGAAGAGCTGGAGCTCAGGCGCGAGATCGAGGAGCGGGTGATCGATTTTCTGGAGATCGATCACATCCGCAAGCTGCCGATCACGATGTTGCCTTACGGCTTGCAAAAACGGGTGGAACTGGGGCGCGCGCTGGCGATGCGGCCCAAGGTGCTGCTGCTGGATGAGCCGGTGGCGGGCATGAACCGGGAGGAGACGGCAGATATGGCGCGGTTCATCCTCGACGTTCAGGAACAATTCGGCACGACCATTTTGTTGGTGGAGCATGACATGCACATGGTGATGGACATTTGCAGCAACATCGTTGTGCTCAACTTCGGTCAGCAGATCGCCAGCGGCACGCCTGAGGAGGTGTCCAAGGACCCGGATGTGATTGAAGCCTATCTGGGAGCGGCGGCATGAGGGAGGCGATTTCTTTTGAAGAAATCGGGACGGAAACTTTTGAAGTTTCCGGTACGGAGTTTTTGGAAAACTCCGTGGCGCTCGGGGCAAGGGAGGCGCTTTGATGGGACAGTTCCTGCAGTTTGCCATCAACGGGCTCATGGCGGGCGCGATCTATGCGTTGATCGCCATTGGGATTGTGAGTGTCTACAAGGCCACGAAGGTGGTTAATTTCGCCCATGGTTATCTGATCATGTTCGGCGCCTACTTTTACCTGACATTCTCTGTGATCGTGCCAAATCAGCCCTGGGCGCCGGAGTGGCTGGCCTCCTGGCAGCCCGACTGGCTGGTTGCCGCCAAGGCCGAGCTACCGATGTTTTCGCCCATGGGTGCGGTCTATGACTGGTTGAGCAATCTGCCGCGGATCACGCTGGGCCTTGTCGGTGCGTTGATTTGCAGCGCCATTTTGGGCCGCATAGTGGAGCGCACGCTAATGCGTCCGCTGATGGGGCAAAGTGTCTTTGCTATGATCATGGTCACGGTGGGGCTCATCTCCATCCTGTCGGGCACCGCGAGCCTCATCTGGACGGCGGACGCGGCCAACGTGCCGTTCTTGTCGCCCTCTGCCCCGGTCAAGTTCGAGGCGTTTGGCACCACGATCTTCTTGCTGGGCACAGATCTGGTGAACATGGTGCTGGCGCTGCTTCTTTTCCTCTCCATCGTGCTTTTCGTGCGCTATACCAAGGGCGGCATCGCCATCCGCGCCACGGCAGAGGACCAGTCGACCGCCTATTCGATGGGCATTTCAGTGCCCAAGGTCTTTTCCCGCGCCTGGGTCCTGGCCTGCACCACCGGGGCCATCGCGGGCGCCATTCTGGCCACGCGCAACGGCATCTCGCCCTCTCTGGGCCTTTTCGGGTTTTCGGTGCTGGCCATCGTGCTGATGGGCGGGCTTGACAGCTATGTGGGCGTTTTGATCGCGGCGATGACCGTGGGTGTGTTGGAGGCGATGACCCAGTGGCAGCTCGGCGGTTCCTGGGCTGAGATCGTGCCTTATGTCGCGGTGCTCGTCGTGCTGATCTGGCGGCCCCACGGGCTGATGGGTCAGAAGGAGGTGGAGCGGATATGATCAACGCGAACCTCAAATCCAGCTATGCTGCGGACGAGCGGGTGCTCAACAACAGCTACAAGCTGATGTTTGTCTATGGCGCTTGCGCGTTTCTGGCGGCCTTCACTTTTCTGGCCAATGACTACCTGATCCTGATCGCAAGCCAGGTGGGCATCCTGCTGGTCGCGGTGGTGGGGATCAACATCCTGACGGGCTACACCGGGCTGGTGAGCCTGGGCCATGGGGCTTTTGTGGCCATCGGCGCCTATGCCGTGACCATCTTTGACAATCTGGCCTCGGGCGTCGTGCCCGCCGGTTTGATGCCGTTTCTGGCGATCCCTTTTGCGGTGTTTCTTGCGGCCTTCATCGGCGTGATCGTGGGCCTGCCCAGTTTGCGTGTCAAAGGTCTCTATCTCGCGGTGGCGACGCTGGCGGCGAATTTCATCGTTATCTTCCTGATCGAAGAAGACATATTCGCGCCCTGGACCGGCGGGATGGTGGGCATCAACACCACCAGCCCCAATTTCTTCGGCTGGGAGCTGGATACCAAACGGGAGATGTTTGGCTTTATCGCGGTGGTGGCGGTGGTGGCTTTGCTCGCAGCGCAAAACCTGATCCGGACGCGGGTGGGCCGCGCTTTCATTGCGATCCGGGATCGGGACTACTCAGCGGAGATCCTCGGGATCAGCCTGTTGCGCTACAAGCTGATGAGCTTTGCGTTGTCTGCCGCCTATTGCGGGCTTGCTGGCGCGCTTTTTGCCTATTTTTACGCGCGCATCCTGCCGGAGCAATTCGAGCTGACGCTTTCGCTCAATCTGGTGGCGGCGCTGATCATCGGTGGGATGGGGCGCACGATGGGGCCTGTATTTGGCACGCTGGTGATCGTGCTGGCGCCGGAGCTCATCAAGGTCACGCTGGGGGCGATTGCGGGCGACGGGGTGCAGGCGGCACAGTTGCGTGCGCCGTTCCAGGAAATTGCCTTCGGCGCGCTTCTGGTGCTGTTTCTGATGAAGGAACCGCTGGGGATCACACAGATTGTCGACCGAATACTCCGCGCGGCGAACCGTTGGCCGTTTGCGCGCGGGTAAAGACCAAAGGCCATCAATAGGGAGAGATCAAAATGACCATGAACAGAAGAACATTCCTCGCCACGACCGCCGCGGCGACAGCGGCCATCGGCAGCCCGATGATCCTGCGCGCGCAGCCTGCCGAATACGTGCTGGGCGCTTCGCTGCCGCTCACCGGGCCTTTCGCCACCGCGGGCCAGCTCGTGGCGCCCGTCTTTGCGCTGGCGGAGAAGCTTTTCAACGACGAAGGCGGCATTGCGGGCACGCCCATCCGCTTCACGACGGAGGATTCCGGCTACATACCGCAGAACACCTTGGCCAATTTCCAGCGCGCGCTGGCGACCAACGGCGACAACATGATCGGCTATTTCGCGGACAGCACGGGTGCGATGAAGCTGATTGCGCCGGAGCTGACGGGGGCCAATGCGCGCATCATGGGCTCGACCTCCTTTGCCTCCGAGTTGGCCGATCCGGCCACGCATCCCTACCAGTACATGTCCGGGCCGTCCTATCAGAGCCAGTTCGACATCCTGCTTCAGAACATCAAGAACGAGGGCGGGCAGAAGGTGGCCTTCATCTTCTCCAACACCGAGTTCGGGCGCGACCCCATTGAGCACGGGCGTGCCACGGCAGAGCGGCTGGGCCTTGAGGTGGTGCTGGAGGAAAGCACCAAGCCGCAGGGCGCGGACATCCCGACCCATGTGACCAAGCTGGCCCAGTCGGGGGCGGATCACTGCATCCTGCAGGGCTATGTCACCGGTGTCTGGCCGCAGCTCATCGGGGGCGCGCGGCAATTCGGGCTGCCCACGAAATTCATGGGCACCTTCTGGGGCATGGAGAAGTTCATCGCAGACCGCGTGACAGCGGAAGCGGGCCCGTTCCTGGCGGGCTATGAGGGCGTGATGCCCTACCGATACTTCTATGACCGCGAGGATGCACCGCGCTATCAGACCTATGCGGCGCTCTCTAAGGAGATGTTCGCGGGCACGCCGATGGAAAATTACATGTCGACCTGGGCGCTGCAGACGATGTGCGGGCTGGAGATCGCGATGAAGGCCTTCCGCGACACGGCGGAAGCCGGACAGGAGCTGACGCCCGACAACATCGCGGAAACGCTGGCGGGGATCTCTGACTGGGATACCGGTGGGTTCTTTGGCGGGCCGGTGAGCATGGAGAACAATGCCATCGGGACGGGCCGGGTTTACGTCTATGATCCTGAGACCGGTCTGTTCACGCCCAAATCCGACTGGTTGTCTGTGTGATTTTGGGGGCGGGCGGGGGGGGGGGGGGGGGGGGGGGGGGGGGGGGGGGGGGGGGGGGGGGGGGGGG
>JBCCPS010000127.1:0-6633 GCA_039024775.1 Pseudomonadota bacterium | reverse complement strand
GACAGCTACACCTGGGCCCTGCGCCGGGAGGCGGGTTTCGAGCCTGAGATCATCGAGGGCGAGGCGGTGCGCGACAAAGAGCCAAACCTGCGCGGCGTGGGGCTGCTCGCGGTGATGAAGGCCCATGGCATGATCCGCAATCCAGGCGGCTATGTCGCGCATCTGGCGCGGGTGCTGGAAGGCATGGGCGGGCGCGTGGTGCAAGCGGAGGTCAAGGATTTCGACCTCTCCGGCGGGCAGATCAGCGCGGTGCATACCAGCGCCGGGCCGCTGGCCTGCGACCGTGCGGTCATTGCCACGGGCGTCTGGTCCAAACCGCTGATGCAAAAGCTGGGCCTGGATGTGCCGCTGGAGAGCGAGCGCGGCTATCACATCCTGTTCGAAGGGGCGGAGCAGGGTGCGCTATCCCCCACCATGGTGGCAGCGGGCAAATTCGTGGCCACCCCGATGGAGATGGGCATGCGGTGCGCGGGCGTGGTGGAGTTCGGCGGGCTGGCGGCTGGGCCCTCCAAAGCGCCGCTGGCCCTGCTGCGCCGCCAGGTCAAAGCCGCCTTTCCCGGGCTGACCTACAAGGGAGAGGAGGAATGGCTGGGCCACCGCCCCGCGCCTGCCGATAGCCTGCCGCTGATTGGCGAGGTGGGGCAAACGGGCGTCTTCACCGCCTTCGGACATCACCACATCGGACTGACAGGCGGGCCAAAAACAGGGCGTCTGCTGGCTGATATGCTGACCGCTACGTCACCAAACATTGACATGGCCCCCTATTCGCCCAATCGTTTCAGGACGTAAGGTCAACTAAGAGCCCCCAAGGGCCACTATCTCAACAAGGAGTATCAGATGACAAAGACACTCAAGACTGCCGCAGCGCTCGCATTGAGCACGGCCATCGCAGCCCCTGCGTTCGCGGACGGCCATGCCCAGAACTGGGACATGCCGATGGCCTATTCGGCGACCAACTTTCATTCCGAAAACGGTGTAAAGTTCGCCGAATGCGTGGGCGAGGGCACTGGAGGAGCGATCAATATCACCGTGCATCCCTCAGGTTCGCTTTTCAAAGGCGCTGACATCAAGCGCGCGATCCAGACCGGGCAGGTGCCCATTGGTGAGCGTCTGCTCTCGGGCCATCAGAACGAAAACGCGGTCTTTGGCTTTGACAGCGTGCCTTTCCTGGCCACGTCTTTTGACGATAGCGCCAAGCTCTATGAAGCGGCCAAGCCCAAGCTGGAAGAGATCCTCGCCGATCAGAACCTGACGCTGCTCTACTCCGTGCCCTGGCCGCCGCAGGGGCTCTACTTCAACAAAGAAGTGAACTCTGTCGCGGACATGGAAGGCATCAAATTCCGCTCCTACAACAACGCGACCTCGCGGCTGGCGGAGCTGACGGGCATGCTGCCGGTGACGATCGAGGCGGCAGAAATCTCTCAGGCTTTTGCCACGGGTGTGGCCGAGTCGATGATTTCCTCGGGCGCCACTGGCTACGACCGCAAAGTCTGGGAATCGCTAAGCCATTTCTATGAGGTCGACGCCTGGCTGCCCTATAACCACGTGATGGTAAACTCCGACATCTGGGCCGAGGTCTCTGACGAGAACAAGGCGGCGATGATGGCCTGCGCTGAAACCGCAGCAGCGGACGGGTTGGAAGCCTCCAAGGCCTATACTCAGTTCACGCTCAACGGCCTGAAAGAGGGCGGCATGACAGTGGGCCGTGCAGGCGACCAGCTGGTCAGCGACTTGCAAGAGGTGGGCGAGACGATGACGGCC
Source organism: Pseudomonadota bacterium (assembly GCA_039024775.1). Classification (GTDB taxonomy): domain Bacteria; phylum Pseudomonadota; class Alphaproteobacteria; order Rhodobacterales; family Rhodobacteraceae; genus Sulfitobacter. Next base: position 4,872 of record JBCCPS010000127.1, on the reverse strand, counting down.
GAGTGGCTGGAAGCGGCAGGCGAGGATGGAAAGGCCATCGTGGACGCCTTCAAGGGCACCAACTGAGCCTAGACAAACCCGCCCCGGGCTTTACCCGGGTCCTCTCCCTCGAACCAGGAGGTCCCGGGTCAAGCCCCGGACGGGTGGTTTGCATAGAATTAAGGTCATGCGCGGGTGCTGTGATGGGTGCTATTCGAAAACTGCTGGATTCTCTCTACACGCTCGCGGCGGCGATGGCTGCGATCTGCCTGATCGTGATCCTGGCGCTGATCGTGATCCAGATGCTGGCGCGCTGGACGGGCGAGGTTTTCCCCGGCGCGCCGGACTACGCAGGATACGCCATGGCTGCGGCGTCTTTCCTCGCCTTCGCGTCGGCGCTCAACAAAGGCAGCCACATTCGGGTGTCGATCCTGCTGAATGCAGTTGGCGAGCGGGCGCGCTATTTCCTGGAAATCTGGTGCTTTGCCATCGGCACAGCCGCGGCGTGGTACGTCGTCTACTACGTCTACCGTATGCTCGGTTTTGCGATCAAATTCAACGATGTGAGCCAGGGCCAGGACGCCACACCCATGTGGATCGCGCAGATGCCCATGATGATGGGCGCCGTGATCCTCGCCATCGCCCTCACCGACAATCTGGTCACCCTGCTGGTCACCGGCAAACACCGCGTCGTGCGCGACGTCACCGACGCGCAGGCGGAGTAGCACCATGGCAGAAGCATACGTCATCGGGCTATTCCTCTTTGTCCTCTTCCTGCTGCTGGGCACTGGCGTCTGGGTCGGCCTCGCGCTCATTGGTGTGGCCTTCGTAGGGATGGAGCTTTTCGCCTCCGGCCCCACCGGGGACCGGATGGCCACCACGATCTGGAGCGCATCCTCCAGTTGGACGCTCACCGCCTTGCCGCTCTTCATCTGGATGGGAGAGATCCTGTTTCGAACGCGATTAAGTCAGGACATGTTCCGCGGCCTCGCCCCTTGGATGGCGCGCCTACCGGGTGGTTTGGTGCATACCAACATCGTGGGCTGCACGGTCTTTGCTGCCGTCTCCGGATCCTCTGCTGCCACGCTCACGACCGTGGGCAAGATGTCGATTCCCGAGCTGCGGGCGCGCCAGTATCCTGAACGCATGGTCATCGGCACGCTGGCGGGTGCGGCCACCTTGGGCCTGATGATCCCGCCCTCGCTCACCCTCATCGTTTACGGCGTCACGATCAACGAGAGCATCATCAAGCTCTTCTTTGCGGGCGTCATTCCCGGTCTAGTACTGGCGGGGATGTTCATGGCCTATGTCGCCGCCTACTCCTTTGTCGGGCGCGACTGGAACCCGAATGTCGAGACCGGCATGTCCTTTGCCGACAAGATGAAGAACTCCCGCTTCCTCATCCCGGTCATGTGCCTCATTGCGGCGGTCATCGGCTCCATGTTCGCAGGCATTGCCACCGCGACAGAGGCGGCAGCCATCGGTGTCATCGGCGCGCTTGTGCTGGCGGCTGTGCAGGGTTCGCTCAATTGGTCGACCTTTATTGAAAGCCTGATGGGTGCCACGCGCACTTCCGCGATGATTGCGTTGATCCTCGCGGGCGCTGCCTTCCTGTCGCTCGCCATGGGGTTCACCGGCCTGCCGCGCGCGCTGGCCGACGGCATCGCGGAGCTGCAGCTCACGCGCTTCGAGCTGCTGATGGTGCTCCTGGTCTTCTACATCATCCTCGGCTGCTTCCTCGACGGTATCTCCTCGGTGGTGCTCACCATGGCTGTGGTGGAGCCCATGGTGCGCGAGGCGGGCATCGACATGATTTGGTTTGGTATCTTCATCGTGGTGGTGGTGGAGATGGCCCAGATCACCCCGCCCATCGGGTTCAACCTGTTTGTGCTGCAAGGCATGACAAACCACGAGATGTCCTTCATCGCCCGCGCCGCCATCCCGATGTTCCTCATCATGGTGCTGATGGTCTTCGTTCTGATCTGGTTCCCGGAATTGGCAACTTGGCTCCCCGATAACGTCCGACAAGCGCCGGGCTAGAGCGTTTTCGATTGCAGCTGCAATCATGTATCACCCAGCGCGTTGAAATCTCTGATTTCAGGCAGCGTTAGGTGATCCAGGATTATCGAAAACTGCTTTAGCGCTTGTCGGTGCTCAAAGCCCCATCAGTTTGAGATCGCCACCGCGCGTCTCAGATAGCGCGTGTGCGTCAGCTGATCGGCCAGAAACCCCGCGATGTCGCTGCGCGAAATCTTCAGCGTCAGATCGCGGAAGGTTGTGGGGAAGGCTTCCTTGAAGCTGCCCGTCGCTGGGCTGTCCGCAAAGGCGCTGGGCCGCACGATCGTCCAGTCGAGCCCGCTGGCCTCCACCAACTGCTCCTGCAGCTCGTGATCTGCGAAAGGCACGCGGAGCAGCCCCCCGAACATGATCCGCTTCCAGAAGAAGTTGAGGTTGCCCCAGCTCTCCCGCGCGCCAAGCGTGGATTGGCAGATGAGCCGCCGTACGCCGGTCTCCTGCATCGCCCGGATCACATTGAGCGTCCCCGCCGCCCTGATCCGTTCGCGCAGGGATGCGCTGCCCAGTGTGATGACCACCGCGTCCTGCCCCGCGATGGCTGCTGTGAGCGCTTCCGCGTCCCGCACATCACCTGCGTGCAGGTGGAGGCGGGCGCTTTTCACGTCCAGCTTTTCGGGATGGCGGGCAAAGGCGGTGACCTCATGGTCTTGATCCAGCAACCGCGCGACGGTGAGTTTTCCGATGCTGCCAGTGGCACCGATGACGATAACTTTCATTTTGTCTCTCCTGTGATGTACTTGACACTGTGTCAAGTTGACGGCTCCGAGATAGGCCAGTACTTTACATCATGTCAAGTACGAACCTCGCCACCCGCGACCGCATCCTCAAGGCAACCCAGGACCTGATGGAACAGGGTAGGGTCGCTGAGGTGCGCATGTCTGACATCGCCAAACACGCCAAGATCAGCCGCCAGGCGCTCTACCTGCATTTTCCAAATCGGGCGGAATTGCTTGTCGCCACAACGCGTTACCTGGATGATGTGCAGGGTATTGATGCCCGCGTGGAGGCGCAGGTCATGGGGGCTTCAGGCATCGCGCGGCTGGATGCTTTTATCGAGATCTGGTTCGGGCATATCCCCCACATTCAGGGCGTGGCCAAAGCGCTGATGCAGATGCAGGGCAGCGACAAGGAGGCCGATGCCGCCTGGCAAAACCGCATGACCGCTGTGCGCAGGCTCTGCAAATCCTGCGTTGAGTCTCTGCGAGAAGAGGGGCGGCTGGCAGATGGCTATACGAGCAAACAGGCCGTTGACGTGCTGTTCATGCTGGTGTCGGTGCCGAATTGGCTCTTGATGGTCCAAAGCTGTGGCTGGTCGCAGAAAACCTACCTGACCCAGACCCGGGCCACCGCACATCGGATGCTCCTGAAAGACGAGGCGCTCTGAAAAAGAAAAAGGGCCGCCCGGAGAGGCGACCCTTATCGAGGTGTCTCGTGGGTTGGCCTTAGCCGTTCACGCTTTCCTTGAGCGCCTTGGCGATGGTCATCTTGACCACCTTGTCGGCCTCTTTCTTGAATTGCTCGCCCGTAGCCGGGTTGCGCACCATGCGCTCGGGCCGCTCGCGGCAGGAAATCTTGCCAACGCCGGGCAGGGTCACAGCGCCACCGCCGGACACTTCGCGGGTGATAAGGTTGCAGATGGCCTCAAGTGCAGCGCCTGCGGATTTCTTGTCTGTCCCCATGTCGTCGGCCAAAGCGGCGACGAGCTGGGTCTTGGTCATTGGTTTGGTTGCCATTGTTATCTCCTTAGCTGCCCGGTCTAGGGCCTCGTAGCAGGAATGTAACGGTATGTAGTAGCCCAACACAACGAATAGTGGCGTAAAATAAGGGCAAAACCGCAGTTTTTTGCTGTTTTTCGCCGCTCCGAGGGGTCAGAGGAAGGCGGTTTCCTCGAAGGATCGCAGTTTGCGGCTGTGAATGCGTTCCAGCGGCATCTCGCGCAGGGTTTCCATCGCGCGGATCCCGATCATCAGATGCCGCGACACCTGCGTTTTATAGAAATCCGACGCCATGCCCGGCAGCTTCAGCTCGCCATGAAGCGGCTTGTCAGAAACGCACAGAAGCGTGCCGTAAGGCACCCGGAAGCGGTAGCCATTGGCGGCAATCGTGGCGCTTTCCATGTCGAGTGCGACCGCGCGAGACTGGCTGAGGCGTTGCACGGGGCCCGATTGATCGCGCAGCTCCCAATTGCGGTTGTCGATGGTGGCAACCGTGCCGGTGCGCATGATCCGCTTGAGCTCATACCCTTCCAGCTGTGTCTCTTCCGCCACGGCCTGTTCCAGGGCGATTTGAATCTCGGCCAGCGCGGGAATGGGCGTCCAGACCGGTAGGTCATCATCGAGCACGTGGTCCTCGCGCAGGTAGGCATGCGCCAGCACGAAATCCCCTAGCGCCTGGGTGTTGCGCAGCCCAGCACAGTGGCCCACCATCAACCAGGCGTGGGGACGAAGGACAGCGATGTGATCGGTCGCGGTTTTGGCGTTGGAGGGGCCCACACCGATGTTGACCAGGGTGATCCCGTTCCCGTCCGCGCGCTTGAGATGATAGGTCGGCATTTGCGGCATTTTCAGGGTGTCGGGAATGGCGCTTTCGCCATCCGTGATCTCCACGTTACCGGTTGAGACAAAGGCGGTGTAGCCGCTTGCCGGATCGCTCAACTGCTTGCGGGCATAGTCCTCGAACTCGGTCACGTAGAACTGGTAGTTGGTGAAAAGCACGTAGTTCTGGAAATGCCCGGGATCGGTGGCGGTGTAGTGGGCGAGCCGGGCGAGCGAATAATCGACCCGCTGGGCCGTGAAAGGCGCGAGCGGCTGGGTGTCG
>JBCCPS010000126.1:0-6653 GCA_039024775.1 Pseudomonadota bacterium | reverse complement strand
GAAACCGGGCGAGACGGTGGGCTACCGCGTGCGGGGCGCCTCAGCCGTGTCGCGCGCCACACGCATCGAAGTGGTGACCGAAGGGATCCTCACGCGGATGCTGCAGGACCAGCCCGATCTGCCGGGCGTGGGCGCGGTGATCTTCGATGAATTCCACGAACGCTCGCTCAATGCCGATCTGGGGCTCGCGCTCTGCCTCGACGTGGCGGGCGCGCTGCGCGAGGATCTCATGCTCGTCGCGATGTCGGCCACGCTGGACGCGGCACCGGTGGCCAAGCTGATGGACGCGCCCGTGGTGATGTCAGAGGGCCGCAGCTTTGAGGTGACGCCGCACTGGCTGGCGCGGCCCCTGGGAAAGGCCCGATTCGAGCAGGCGGTTGCCGATCTGGTGCTCAAGGCGCTGGCGGAGGCGGAGGGCTCCGCGCTGGTGTTCCTGCCCGGAGAGGCGGAGATCAGGCGGGTTGAAAGCGCGTTGCGCGGGCAGGTGCCGGGCGATTGCGTGATCGCGCCGCTCTTCGGGGCGATGGATTTCAAGGCTCAGCGCGCCGCCATCGACCCGCCCGCGCGGGGCCGCAAGGTGGTGCTGGCCACCTCCATTGCAGAAACGTCACTCACCATAGAAGGCATCACGATTGTGGTGGACGCAGGGCGGTCGCGCCGCGCACTCTTTGATCCTGCCTCCGGCATGTCGCGGCTGGTGACAGAGCGCGTGACCCGCGCGGAGGCCACCCAGCGCGCGGGGCGCGCAGGCCGCGTGGCGCCCGGCGTGGCCTACAAGCTCTGGACCAAGGGCGAGGAGGGGGCGCTCGCCGCCTTTCCACCGGCGGAGATCGAAGCGGGGGACCTGACCGGCTTTGCTTTGGAACTGGCGGTTTGGGGGGTGGAAGCCCACGCGCTGTCTTTCGTCACACCGCCCCACGTGGGCCGCTTGGCGGAGGCGCGACAGGTGCTGGAAATGCTGGGTGCGCTGGATGGGCAGGGGCGGGTCACGGCGCATGGACGCGCGTTGGCGCGGCTGCCGCTGCATCCCAGGCTTGCCCATATGGTGAAGCGCGGCGGGCCGCGCGCGCCGATGCTGGCCGCGCTGCTCGCCGACCGCGATCCGCTGCGCGGCGGGGAGGTGGATCTGACGCGCAGGATGGACGTGCTGATGGGCAAGCGCGCCGCGGCCGAGGCCCATGCCGGGACGCTCGCGCGGATACGGGCGGAGGCCAAGCGGCTTTCCCGGGAAGGTCAGGCGGAGGGGCCGGATGCGCTGGGCGTGTTGGCGGCTTTGGCCTATCCGGATCGCATAGGGCTCAGGCGCGCGGGCGATGCGCCGCGCTACGTGCTGTCGGGGGGCAAGGGCGCGGTGCTGCCGCCGGGCGATCCGCTGGCAGGGCAGCGGTTGATCGTGGCCACGGACCTTGACGGCGACCCGCGCGAGGCGCGGGTGCGCCAGGCAGTGGCTTTGAGCGATGCTGAGCTGCGCGAGACCTTCGGCGCACAGATCGCCTGGCATGACGTCTGCCGCTGGTCGCGGCGCGCGGGCCAGGTGCAAACGCGCAGGCAAGAGCGGTTTGGCGCGCTGGTGCTGGAGGACCGGGCCTGGCCGGATGCCCCGGCGGAGGACGTGGCAAGGGCGATGCTGGAAGGGGTGCGCGCCTTGGGCCTCAACCCGGGGCCCGCGGCGGCGCGGTTTCTGGCGCGGGCGCGGCTGATGGGGCCAGCGTTTCCGGACTTCGGCCAAGACGCGCTGATGGCGCAGCTGGAGGACTGGCTGCTGCCGCATCTGGCCGGCGTGCGCAGCGCTGCCGACTGGAAGGGTTTTGATCTCTTGCCCGCTTTGCAGGCGCGGCTCACCTGGGCGCAGGCGCAGGCCCTGGAAGAGGCAGCACCCGCAAGCTTTCGCACGCCGCTGGGCCGCAAGGTGGCGATTGACTATGGGGGCGCGGTGCCCGCCATCGCGGTGCGGCTGCAGGAGATGTTTGGCGTCACGCGGCACCCGGTGGTCGCGGGCCAGCCGCTGCAAGTGACGCTGCTGTCCCCAGCCCAACGGCCCGTACAGGTCACGACGGATCTACCGGGCTTCTGGGCGTCTTCTTATGCGGATGTGCGCAAGGAGATGCGGGGGCGCTATCCAAGACATCCCTGGCCCGAGGATCCGACGCAAGCGGACCCGACGCTGCGGGCCAAACGGCGCGGGGCGTGACCTGAAGGAGCGGCTGCGCCGCATGCGATTCTATGGATTTGGCTGCGCCAAATCGGATGCGAGGCTCTGCCTCGCGCTCCGGGATACTTGTGGCCAAAAAAAGGATCAGTCGTTGTCTGTGAGGCCCGCGCCTGCGCCGGAGAGGCGGGAGCTTTCGGTTTCGGGGACATAGGTGCGCGCGGCCAGTTGATGCAGTTTTGCCGCGAGCGCATCGGGCAGCGTGACGCGGGCGGCGGCGGGTTTGGTGGCGGGAGCGGTGAGGTCGTATGTGACGATTGGGCCGTCCGCCGTTGCGCTGAAGGATGCGGCAAAGGGCTGCGCTTCGGCGTAGCTTGCGCTGAGCACATGGGCGGGTAGCTTGCCGCTGAGTTGCGGTCCCTGCGCGCTTTCCAATAACCGGGTGAGCGCGGCGGGCAGCGTCATGATCGGACCTTTGGGCAGCGCGTTCAAAGCGTCTGAGAGGTGCTCTGACGCGCGCCCCGCGGCGAGGTGACGCAGCGCGGCTGCGCCAAAGGCGCTGGCCTGCGCGGGGGGCGCGCCCGCACCCCTGGCGGCACGTGCCGCGAGGCTCATCACTTCGTTGGCGGAGGCCTTCACGCGGGGAAGGTGGGCAGCCACCAGTCGTCCGCGCCACATGCCAAGTCCCCCGCCAGCGGCGCGCCCTGGCAGAGCGTGATGCGTGTCCAGCGGTCGGACTTGGGATCGAACTTGGAAGCGCCGAAAAAGCTGAGCTTGCAGCGCAGCATGTCGATGGGCAGACAATCTGTGCCAATCAGATTGTCGCGGATTTCCGCATAGGGGTAGTGCTGCGCCATCTCAACCCGGGAGACGGCAAGCGCGTGCGCGGGGTGCTCCTCCAGAAAGGTGCTCACAGGCCCGGGTTGCGCGGGAAGGTCGCGGTAGAGCGCCTGCACGCGCCGCCCGATGTCGAGCGGGCTTTCTAGCTCCGCGCCCGGCTCGCTGTGGCGTTGGCCCAGCCGGGGTTCAAGCTTTGCCTCCGAGACGTACCAGAACTGCGCGCAGTGCGCGGGATTTGCGTAATCTGGGGTGAGGGCCCACTGAAAGTGAGCCTCGATCGCGGTCCGCAGCGCAGCGGTATCCCGGAACGGCAGGCAGAGCGCGCCGTGGGCGTCGCCCATGTCTTCCGTCAGCGGGTCGATCAAATCGCCAAAAGGTTCGAGCAGCAGTGCGACCATGAGCTCTTGCACGTCTTCCGAAAACGCGGCCATGGCCCGCATCGTCTGATCGAGAGGACGCGTGCCTTCGAGCGTGAGATGCGCGCGCGCCGCGGCCCAGTCTGAGCGCAGCCTTTCAATGCGGGCCTGGTGATCGGGGTCAGGCACCTGCCATTCGGCAAGGTGCCGCGCGGCGCGGGCCCAAAGCGCCTGCAAGCGGTCTTGCTCCGTAGGTGACAGCGCGTCGAGTGCACGCACGCGTGCCAGTGCGGTTTCGCGGGCCGTCATCCAGTTGTTGAGCAAAACGGGATGGGTCACGAGGAAGGGCGCCATCCCCAGACCCGTGGAATTGCCGACACCCAGAAAGCGTTTGAGTTCGTGATCAAGTGGCACGCCGCCCACGTGTTCGACCAGATCATGGGTGAAATGGCGGATGAGCCAGACGGTCAACATCTCTGCCGCGAAGGGGCCCGTGAGGCCGGGGCGGTTCTCAATCAGGTGACGGTCGGCGATGCCGAATTTGCCGTTGCCGTAGACAGCGGTGGTGCGCATCAGATAGCCGATGTCGCGGATCATCTGCGCGTCAGGTTGGTGACCCGCGCGCAGGGCACTCACGACATGATCAAAAAGCCGCACGGATTTGTTGGCGCGGCTGAGCACGAGATCGCGTTCGGTGAACCGCGCGGCCTCCTGTTTGGGCGCGCTGGCCACAATGCGGGCGATTTCGTTTTTGCAGGGCACGCCATCATAGAGGACAAAGGCTGCGTCCCAGGCCTCTGCGATAACCCGGTCGGTGCGCTCTTCGGGCCGGAGCCGGTTCGAAACGGCGACGAGGGAATAGGCGTGACCGCCAAGTTCAAGCGTGTAGACGCCGTGGCCAAAGCCCTCAGCGCACATGCGCCAGAAGGGGCGCGTGACGGTAACGGCCTCATCAGAGAGGCGGCGCATGAGGCTGCGCAGAAAGCTGAGCCGGGTGGGAAACATGGCACCCATGCGGGAGAGCCGCATCACCTCAGCCGGGGGGCGCAGCGGCACTTGGGGGGCACCAGCGCTATCCTTCATGTCACGCCTCCGAAGCTTGCATCATAGAACCGCAGCCAGTTGCCGCCCATGATCCCATCGATGTCCTGCGCGCTGAGGGACGTCTTTGCGAGGCCCGCGCGCAGAGTGCCGAAATCGCGGTTGTCGTGAAACCAATCGGGCATCGGCGGAAAGCCCGCGTTGCTGGCCGAGCCTTCGCCGTAGTCGATCTGTTTGGTCCAGCGGCCCACGCGCATCCACTCCACCACGCTATCGGGCTGATCCTGGCACAGATCGGTCCCGATCCCAAGGTTTTGGACGCCGTAGCGCCGGGCCGCCTCCTCAATCATCGCGCAAAAGCTATCCAGCGTGCAGTCTGAGCCGTCCTTGAGGTGATGCGGATAGACCGAAAAGCCCAGCATGCCACCTCGCTCCGTCAGCGCCTTGAGGACCGCGTCCGATTTGTTGCGCCGTGCGGGGTGCCACCAGGCGGGATTGGCATGGGTGATCGCAATGGGGCGGCCGGAGTGTTCGATGGCCTCCAGCGTGGAGCGTTCGGCGGAGTGGCTCATGTCCACCACCAGGCCCACGCGGTTCATCTCCGCCACCACCTCGCGGCCCATGCGGGTGAGGCCGGGATCCTCATCTTCATAGCAACCGGTCGCAAGCAGCGACTGGTTGTTGTAGGTCAGCTGCATGAAGCGGACGCCAAGCTGGTGACAAATCTCCACCAGCCCGATGTCGTCTTCGATGGGGCTGGGGTTCTGAAACCCAAAGAAGATCGCGGTGCGCCCTTCCGCTTGTGCGCGGCGCACGTCATCGCCGGTGGTGCCCTTGAAGATCAGATCGCCGTGATCCTCAAACCAACGGTTCCAGCGTTCGAGGTTGAGCACCATCTCGCGAAAGCTCTCGTGATAGGCGATGGTGACATGCACGGCATCAACGCCGCCTGTTCGCATTTGCGCGAAAATCTTGGGCGAGAAATTGGCGTATTGCAGGTTGTCGATCAGGGGCGCACGCATGGGCGGACCCTGCGGCGCGGGGGGCGGATTTTCAATCCAAAAATGCGCGGCTGCGCGGGTCGGTCACAGATCATGCCATCTGCATTGGGGCAGGTCCGGTTTCTGATTTGGCCAAGCGGAGCGCTTTGTCAAAAAAGACATGGCAGGGGGACAGCCGGTCGCTCAGCTGCAAAGCATGATCACAGGTCACCGCCTTGGTGCATTTGAAGGCTGCATGGATGCACGCTTTGGCGACGTGCCGGACCGTCGATAACGCATTTGGTGCGATGTCTTAGGAATGACGGTTGGCGAAGGAACCTCAAAACGCCTTTACAGGCTTTGACGGTCAGAAACACAGACCAGCGCAGAAAAAGCGGGCAGAAAAAGGCGGGTAGGTGTCGGTCCAAATCACGGTCCCCAGCGCCATGTGTGGCTCCGCCCTGCCTAAATGGGCCAGGATGGCGCGTGTCTCCTTCAAGCGGGTGCAATCTGCGCGCGGCACCCGGGGCATCTGGCTTCAAAGACTAATGCCTGCCGCATGAGCGCAAAGCGGCTGGTTTGTAACAGATTTGATCAGGGTGCAGTCGACACCTCGCGCGGCCGCGGCAAGCGTGGCCTGAACCGTAAAACCGCCCGAAGGGCGCCGGGTGTCCAGCGTGCAAGTCATTGCGCGGCAACTGCCGGCGCGGTGGCACGCGCACCGGGAAAGGCGAGCTTCTCGCGCGCCACGGGCGAGGACCATGCACGGCCTGCCACCAGGTCTGCTGCGATGCGTCCCCATTCGTCGCTGCCCTTAGCGCCCTTGCCGTTGCCGCCTACGGCCACCGCGACCCGGTCGTCTCCGGCAAAATCGATGATCGGAAGACCGCTCGCTGTTTTTGTCACCGCGCAGGTATCGGTATGCCAATGCTCGCACCCCGCCAGCACCGGAAAGAGCGTTTTGAGCCGGGCGGTGAAAGCGTCGCGATCAGAGGCCGCGCCGGGACCTTTGAAGCAGGCCTGCAACGACGCCAGCGTGTCACAGCGGGGATCATAGGGCGTGCCTACGCCCAGCTTGAGATAGCTGTGGCCATCCGGATAGCGGATCGGCGGCAGCAGGTAGCCCATTGTCGCGCAATCGACCATCGTCGGCATATCTTTAAGAGCCTCAAACACGTCCCCCTCGGTGCGCACCAGCACCGTTGTGCGGCCAAAGACGGTCAAACCAAGCGCCGCTGCGCTAAGGCCCGCATGTCCCGTCAACGTGCCTGTGAACGCGCCCGTGGT
>JBCCPS010000125.1:0-6705 GCA_039024775.1 Pseudomonadota bacterium | reverse complement strand
CATGGCCCGGACCGTCGATCAATATGATCCGAAAGCGATCCGCGAGCGCAGCGCAAAGCGGCGAGTAAATGTGATGGTCGGTGAAAATCGACGGCCACAGCACAAGCGCCCGTCTGCCTGTGCCGTATGCCACGATGTTTAGCCGCCCTAGAACAGTGCTCACATGCGATGCTTCAAAGTTCGGTGTCACGGGCACCTCCTGCAAGTAATCGTTGATTACTTTATCTTTGCTTGCCGCAAAAGTAAACGTTGATTACAAATGGATCATGGCCCGCGTGAAACCAAAAAACGCCCACCATCACGGCGATCTCAAAGAAGCGCTGATCCGCTATGCGACCGAAGCCGCGCGCCAGGGCGCGGTCGAAGACCTGTCCCTGCGCAAAGCCAGTCGCGACCTCGGCGTGTCACCGGGGGCAGCCTATCGCCACTTCAAAGACAAGGCCGCGCTGTTACACGCGGTCGCTGCCCGCGGGTTTGACGCGCTTGCGGATGACTTCGAAGCGGCGGTTGCCTTTGACAGCGAAGCCGCAAGCGCGGCTGAGGCTGAGGCCCGCTTTGCTGCGCTGGGAGCGGCATATGTCTCTTTCGCGGCAGCAAACCCGAACCTTTGGCGGCTGATGTTCGGCCCGCACGGCATGACCGCGGGACCGGGCCCCGCCACACGGCCTTCCACCTATGCGTGGCTTGGCAAATGCCTCGATGAACTGAAAGGCTTTCGCGTGATTGCAAACGTGAATGACCGGACCCGCTTTTTCGCCTGGACGGCGATTCACGGGCTTGCTGATCTGCGCCATGCGCCGCCCGCGTGTGAGGTGCAAGAACGCATGCTCGTCTTGGGCCAGTGTGAGCTTGTGCTTCAGGCGCTGCGGGCCGCCGACAGCAGCGCGCAGTGAAACACGCAGACGCATGCTGCGGGCCCGGCAGCGAATCAGAAGTCTGCGTCAGGCTGCCGCAGGCGGGCCTGCTGCGCGTTAAATCGCGAAATCAAAGGATTGGCCGCTAAATCATCGGTCAAAAGCCGCTGGGGGGCAAAAAATGCCCGCGCCCGACCGGTCCACCACCTTCACGGGATGGTGCTTTGTTTCTATAGTCTCCGCTAGAAGTTTGAAGTACGCCGATGGCGTGGGGGAGTTTTGGATGATTAGGTCGGAGTTGATCCAGCGCATTGCGGATGACAATCCGCACTTATACCAAAGGGATGTGGAGCGCATCGTAGGCACCATCTTCGACGAGATTACCGCAGCGATGTCACAGGGCGACCGGGTCGAACTGCGTGGCTTTGGCGCCTTTTCGGTTAAGAAACGCGATGCGCGCATCGGTCGCAATCCCCGCACTGGCGAAACGGTACAAGTTGATGAAAAGCATGTGCCGTTCTTCAAGACTGGCAAACTGCTTCGTGATCGTCTGAACGGGAAAGCGTAAATGCGCTATATTCGATATTTCTGCATTGCTGTTTTTGCGCTGGCTCTGGTCTCTGTGGCCCTGGCCAACCGCGCCGTGGTGGAGTTGAAAATGCTGCCGGATGAGGTGGCGGGCTGGTTCGCTGTGACGCCTTCGATGTCCATGCCGCTTTTTCTGGTTATCCTGGGCGCGATTGTCGCGGGCCTGCTGATTGGCTTCATCTGGGAATGGATCCGGGAGCACGGCGACCGGGCGGAAAAAGCGCGCCTGGCTAAGGAGACCCGCCGCTTGGAGCGCGAGGTCGCGCGGCTGAAGGGCGAAAAGCACGAGGGCAAGGACGAGGTGCTGGCACTGCTGGACGAAGCCAGCTGAACCTGCCCATGGCCTCCATTCAGATCAAGATTTGCGGTCTGGTCGACCCTGCCGGATGCGCGGCGGCTGTTGCGGCGGGCGCGGACTATCTGGGGTTTAACTTTTTTGCCAAGTCACCCCGCTACGTGCCGCCTGCGGATGCGGCGGTGATGGCCGCCGAGGTCCCGCGCGCGGTGCGCAAGGTTGGGCTCGTGGTTGATGAGAGTAATGCCTTTCTCGATACCCTGATCGCCCATGTGCCGCTCGATATCATTCAATTACACGGTTCCGAGACGCCCGAGCGGGTGGCAGAAGTGAAGGCCCGCACGGGGCTGCCCGTGATGAAAGCCGTAGGCCTCCGCGACACCAGCGATTTAGCCGCGCTGGAGGGGCATGCGCAGGTGGCAGACCAACTGCTAATTGATGCCAAACCGCCCGAGGGTGCGGTGCTGCCCGGTGGTAACGGCTTGGCCTTCGACTGGTCGCTGATTGCAGGCAAATCCTGGTCTGTACCGTGGATGCTTGCCGGTGGGCTCACGCCCGCCAATGTCGCCGTCGCGATTGAGAAAACCGGGACGGTTCAGGTCGACGTGTCATCGGGTGTGGAAAGCGCGCCCGGGATCAAAGACCCCGAGCTGATGCGCGCCTTTTGCATCGCAGCGCGCCGCGCAACACCCGCTCAGATCGTCTGATCGTAGTCGCCCACACCCGGCTCCGTCCGGATCACCGCGTCGATGTCTGCAAAGATCGCCCGCATCTCCGCGTCGCTCTCCGGGCTTTCACAGACCACGACCAGGTTCGGCGTGTTCGATGAGGCGCGCACCAGCCCCCAGCCGCCGTTGTCGAGGATCACACGCGCGCCATTGACGGTCACCACGTCATTGATCGCGCGGCCCGCAATCTGCTCGCCCGCCTCGTGCTTGGCCACGAGCTTGTCCACCAGACGCGCGAGAATGTCATATTTTTCGGTGTCCGCCGCATAGGGCGACATCGTGGGCGTGGCAAAGGTCTGCGGCAGGGCGCGGCGCAGATCGGACATGCTCTTGTCCTGGTTGCGATCCATCAGCTTGCAGATCTCCACCGCCACGCGCATCCCGCAGTCGTAGCCACGGCCCACCGGTTCGGCCAGAAAGTAATGGCCCGATTTCTCGAACCCCGCCAGCGCGCCAAGCTCTTTGACCCGCCGTTTCATGTGGCTGTGGCCGGTCTTCCAATAGTCCGCCTTCACCCCGTGCTTTTGCAGCTCGGGGTCGGAAGCGAAGAGCCCGGTGGATTTCACATCCGCCACGAAAGTGGACCCAGGGTGCAGCTTGGCCAGATCGCGGGCCATGATCACGCCCACTTTGTCGGCAAAGATCTCCTCGCCCTCATCGTCCACCACGCCGCAGCGGTCGCCGTCCCCGTCAAAGCCGAGCGCCAAGTCCGCGCCGGAGGCTTTCACGGAAGCCGCCATGTCGTGCAGCATTTCCATGGCTTCGGGGTTGGGGTTGTAGGCGGGGAAGGTGTAATCCAGCGCATTGTGGCTCTCCACCACCTCCACGCCGATCCGCTCAAAGAGCATGGGCGCAAAGTGGCTGGCTGTGCCATTGCCGGTGGCGCAGACCACCTTGAGCGGGCGCGACATTTTGAAATCGCCCACCAGATCGTCGAGGTAAGCCTCCCGCACGCCCTCTACGAATTCATAGGATCCGCCCGGGCGCGCCTCACCCCGGCCTTCCAGCACGATGTCGCGCAGCTCCGCCATCTCATCGGGGCCATGGGTGAGCGGGCGTTCAAAACCCATCTTCACGCCGGTCCATCCGTTAGGATTGTGGCTTGCCGTGACCATCGCGACGGCGGGCGCGTCGAGGTGAAACTGCGCGAAATACGCCATCGGGCTCAGCGCCGGGCCGATGTCGCGCACGTGGATCCCGGCCTGCATCAGGCCCAGCATCAGAGCGTTCTTGATCGACAGCGAATAGTCGCGGTAGTCATTGCCGACCGCGATCACAGGCTCAATCCCGCGCAGGTGCATCTGGGTGCCAAGACCCAGGCCAAGCGCGGTTATGCCCGGCAGGTTGATGTCATCGGGGTACTTCCAGCGCGCGTCGTATTCGCGGAAACCGGTGGGGGTGATCATGGGGTCACGCAGAAATTCCCAGGTGTTCTGGGCCACGTTTGGATCAGGTTTGGTCACGTCTTTGCCTGTCTTTGTCAGAGTGTGATGGGATGCTCTTTGGCGAGCCGGTCGAAATGCATGAGCGTTTCAATCAGCGCGGGCATCTCGTTGAGGTAAATCATGTTTGGCCCATCGGAGGGCGCTGTGTCGGGGTCTTCATGGGTTTCCATGAACACCGCTGCTACGCCAATGGCAACAGCCGCGCGCGCCAAGACCGGCGCAAATTCGCGCTGCCCGCCGGATGAGGTGCCTTTGCCGCCGGGGCTGGCCACGGCATGGGTGGCGTCCATCACCACCGGATAGCCGGTCTGCGCCATCTGCGGCAGGCCGCGCATATCCGTGACCCAGGTGTTATAGCCAAAGGAATTGCCGCGTTCGGTCAGCAGGATCTTCTCATTCCCGGTTGAGGCGATCTTGTCCGCGACATTGCCCATCTCCCAGGGCGCCAGCCACTGGCCTTTCTTGACGTTGACCGCGCGGCCCGTCTGGCCCGCGGCCAGCAGCAGATCGGTCTGGCGGCACAGAAAGGCGGGGATCTGCAGCACGTCCACGACGTCCGCCGCGATCGCGCATTGCTCGGCGGTGTGCACATCCGTCAGCACAGGCACCTCGTTGCCCTTCGCCACGGCCTCCAACACCTTGAGCCCTTCGTCGATCCCGAGCCCGCGCTTGCCTGTCAGTGAGGTGCGGTTGGCCTTGTCATAGCTCGATTTGAAGATGTACTGCGCGCCCGCTGCCGCGCAAGCCTCTTTCATCACGCCCGCGATCATCTCGGCGTGATCCAGGTTTTCCAGCTGACAGGGGCCCGCGATCACGGTCAAAGGCTGGTCATTGCCGATGCGCAGCGGCCCGACGGGGACGTGGATCATGAAGTGACCTGTTCGCGCAAGATGGATGCGGTGAGCGACAGCATGAGGTAGATGCCCGCAAAGATGAGGAACGCCAGAATGGTGTTCTCAAAGGCGCGCGGATACGTGGGCTCGTCCGGGGCCACAGGCTCCACCGCGGTGGTCAGATAGCGGACCTGCCGGTTGGCTTCCGTCCGGGCCTGATCCATCGAGGTCTGCGCTGCTTGCAGCACTGCATCCGCCGCGGCCAGATCGGCCTGCGCCAACTGCAGCTCCACCGCCCGCTGGGCGAGCGAATCCTCGCCCTCGGTCGCGGAATTGAGGCGGTCATTGAGAATGCGCAACTGATCCTCCAGCCGCCGCACATCGCCGCGCGCGCCTTCCACGCGGGCGGCATTGGGCCGGGTGTTGTCCAAAAGGGCAGCCAGCGCCAGCTGCTTTTCAATCAGCAACGTCTCATACTGGGTGATCTGCTGGCGGATCGCGGCGATCTCTGCTTGCGGGTCAACGCCGTTTTCGACCTGTAGCTTGATCAGCCGCTCCTGCACCTCGCGGCGCTTGGCCTGCGCCTCCTCAAAGGCGATGCGCGCGTCACGCATGCCGTCCTCGCGCTTCTGCAGGCTCAGATCGTTCACGCGTTCCTCGGCATAGCCGATGAGGCTCTGTGAAAAACTTGCGGAGACGGCAGGGTCGGCGGCCACAATTTCCATGCGGATCACACCTTCGGTCGGGTCATAGCCGATCTTCACGTTCTTTTTGTAAATCTTGTAGGCTTCAGCGTTGGTGGCATTCTCCTCCAGCCGTTGGATCGGGTCGATCTCAGGATTGGAAAAATGCGTCTTGAAGCCCTTGTCCGCGTCCAGCCGCTGCATCGCATCCTGGGATTGCAGGTAGGCCTGGGTGGCGATGCTGTCCTGACCAGTGGCGAATTGTGTGGGCAAGAGCCCGCCAAGGGGGCTGGCGCCGCCGCCGCCCTCGCTCTGAATGATGAGGAACTGGCTGTTGGTGGCATACATCGGGGTGGCGACGTTGTAGAAGTAGTAGCCCGCCGCGAAGGTCGGGATCAGTACGAAGAAGGCGAGCCGCACCATCAGAAGGCCGACCTTCTTGCGTCGACGTCGCGAGATGTCGCGCTGAATGTCGCCGATTTCGCGCTGGCGGCGTTCCGCGGGGCTCAGCTCGGTGGAGGGTAGGTTGATCCCGCCGCCCGCGGGCAAGGTCTGGGGCAATTGCACCCGGCCGGGCGCGGTTCCAGACTGGGCGGGCAGGGCGGCGCGCCGGTCGCCCGGGCCGCCCGCGCTGCCGCCCTGGGGCGGCACAACGAGTTCCAGCATGTTGGAGCGCTGGAAGGGGTCGATGCCCTTTCCCCGCAACAGCCGCACCGCATCGAAATCAGAGGTCGGTGCCAGCCCATACTTTTGCGCCACGCGCCGCGCCATGCGCAGCTGGCGCCCCGTCAGCCCTTCGCGCCGGATGGCGTCAATATCAAGCTCGCCGCGCACTTCATTGGCCGAAGACACCTCTCCCGACTGGGCGGGCGGCTCTTGCGGGGCAGCGGTGTCGACCGGTGTGGGGCCGGTCGGTTTGGGCTGCGCGGCGGCGTCCGGGGCAGGCGTGCTCCGCTTGACGCGGAACTTTCTAGCTTTGGGTTTCGTAGTCATAAAGCTGCTTTGCCTCTTCGAGCGTGTCGAACATATAAAACTGCCCGCCGACCAGCACGGCGGCGGAGCGAGCGAATTTTTCCAGTGTGCGGGGGTCGTGGGACACGATGATGATGGTGGTGGTGCGCAGGCGTTCCTGCAGGATCTCTCCGGCTTTGCGGTTGAATTCCACATCCGTGGTGGCGGGCATGCCCTCGTCGATGAGGTACATGTCAAAATCCAGCGCGAGCATCAGCGAGAAGGAGAACCGTGCGCGCATGCCCGCAGAATAGGTGCCCAGCGGCTG
>JBCCPS010000124.1:0-6983 GCA_039024775.1 Pseudomonadota bacterium | reverse complement strand
TGAACTGAACGCCACCCTCTTCACCCGCCGCGATGACATCCACGCAAACGAGCGTCGCATAGAGGTTTTCTCCTCCCTCCAGCCCGACGGGCTCATGACGCAGCTGATGGGCGAGAACATGATGCGCAAGGACGGCGAGGCACATCTGCACGAACGCCGCATCCTCTTCCCCGCGCTGGCCCCGCGCACCGTCAAACGCCACTGGCAGCCAATGTTTGAAAGCGCCACCCGCGCCATCCTCGAAGACCTCAAACCCAAGGGCGAGGCCGACCTTGTCACCGACTATGCCCTGCCCGTCTCCGCCGCCGCCCTGATCGCGATCACCGGGCTGTCAGAGATGTCCTACACGGAGATGGACCGCGTCAGCCAGCACATGATCGACGGCTGCGCCAACTACCTGGGCGATCCGGACACCGAAGCGCGCTGCCATGCCGCGACCGCGCTCATCGATCACCACATCGACCGCATGACAGCCAAACCGCCGGAGCAAAGCGCATTGGCGGTGCAACTCGCGGCAGACCTGCCGATGGAAAGCACCCGCGCCAACATCAAACTCGTGATCTCCGGCGGCCAGAATGAGCCGCGCGATGCCATCGCAGGCGCGGCCTGGGCGCTCTTGAGCCACCCTGAACAGCTGGCCCTCATCCAAGAGGGCCACGCCACCTGGTTCGACGCCTTCTCCGAATACGTCCGCTGGGTCAGCCCCATCGGCATGTCCCCCCGCGTCATCGCGCAAACCGACACCGTTCAGGGCGTGCACCTTGACCCCGGCGACCGGGTGTTCCTCATGTTCTCCTCCGCCGGGCGGGACGAGGCGCATTTCACCGCGCCCGACACCTTTGACATCACCCGCGATACGAGCGCAGCGATCCCTTTCGGCGCAGGCCCGCACTTTTGCGCAGGTGCTGCCGCCTCGCGCGCGCTGATCACGCAAGTTGCCCTGCCGATGCTCTTTGAAGCCCTGCCCGGCTTGCGCCTCACCGGCCCGGCCCCGTTCAGCGGGTGGGCCTTCCGCGGGCCGACCTCGGTGCCCGTGGCCTGGGGCTAAAAGCGCGCGCATGCAAATCGCCGCAGCGCTGTTGCGCCGCGACGCGCGGCCCCCATATTGCACACATGATCAAAGTTCTCCCCATCCTGCTCGCCGTGCTTTACGGTCTGGCCATGTACCGTTTTTCGGCCTGGCGCACGGCCAAAGAACTCGATGCCAAGTCGACAGAGCTGATGGATCCGGCCTTCAAGCCGCTAATGGACCGGATGGCGCAGGCGCTCGATCTGCCGCGCATCAAGGTCAACATCTACGAGATCGAGCCGGTCAACGGGCTCGCCGCGCCCGATGGGCGCATCTTCATCACGCGTGGCTTCTACCGGCAGTTCAAATCCGGCAAGGTCACGGCGGAAGAGTTGGCGAGCGTCATCGCCCATGAGCTGGGCCATGTGGCCCTGGGCCATTCGCGCCGCCGGATGATCGACTTTTCCGGCCAGAACGCGATGCGCACGGCACTTGCGATGGTCTTGGGCCGCTTCATTCCCTTTGTCGGTCCCTGGATCGCCAACGCGCTGGTGAGCCTCTTGGCAGCCAGGCTCAGCCGGTCCGATGAATACGAGGCGGACGCCTATGCCGCGGCACTCCTGACGAAGGCAGGGATCGGCGTGGCCCCGCAAATCTCGCTCTTTGGCAAGCTTGAGGCGCTCACGCAGACCAACATGGGCAAGATGCCCGCCTGGCTGCTGAGCCATCCCAAGAGCGAGGAGCGGATCGCGGCGCTTCGCGCGCTCGAAGCCAAGTGGGATGCGTAAGGTTTAGCTGCTGAGCGCTTTCCCGAGACGGGGCAGCCGCGCCTTTTTCATCAGCGCGCGCATGCTCCAGTCCTTGGAAGTCATGCTCTGAGCGGTGGCGAGCACTGTCTCTGCGGCGTCTCGAATGTCGTTTTCCATCAAGGGAAACAGCGTCATCAGAAAGCCATCCGGATCGACCCGCGACAAGCCTTCCTCCGCCAGCACGCCGCGCGGAAAGTCGCGCGCGTTAAGCGTCATGACCGCATCCGCGCTCGCATCCACCGCAAGCGCCAGCACGTGAACGTCATCCGCATCCGGCAGCCAGAGCCGCGCGGCAAGCCCTTCGGGCACTGCACGCTCTGCAGCGGGCCAGTCGCTGCGCAAAAGCGCGATTTCGCCGCGCGCCTGGGCCTCTCCGGCGGGGCCCAGCTTGACGGCGGCACGGGCCCATTCCTCCAGAATGCGGGGGGACCAGAGGGGTTCGAACCCGCCCCGCGCCGCCACGCCCAACAGCACCTCGCGCATCACCGTGGGGTAGAGCACGCAGGTGTCGAGCACGACCCTCACAGCCAGAAGAACAGCGATTTGAGGTATCCCGTCTGCGCCAGCTGCGGCAGCTGCGGATGATCCGGCCCCGCAAAGCCGGTATGGATCAGCGCACCGCGCCGCCCTGCACGCCCGATGCCCCGGGCGGAAGCGTTGCGAAAGGCCGTCAGATCCGCGGCGTGCGAGCAGGAACAGAGCGCCAGTACCCCGTTTTCCGCCACCAGGGGGGCCGCCAGCCGGGCCACGCGCTCATAGGCGCGCAGCCCTGCGTCAAGCGCCTTGCGCGAGGGCGCAAAGGCGGGCGGGTCACAGATCACCAGATCAAACTGCGCACCCTCCTGCGCCAGTGCGGCCATCACATCGAAGGCATCGCCCTGCCGGGTGTCAAACCGCGCGCCTGCCCCCATCGCCTCCGCCCCGCCGCGCGCCAGCGCAAGCGCGGGGTCTGAGGCGTCGACCGCCAGCGCTTCCTGCGCCCCGGCTGCCAGGGCAGCAAGTGAGAAACCGCCCACATGGGCAAAGACATCCAGCACCCGTGCACCGCGCGCAAGCCCGGCAGCAAAGGCGTGATTTGGCCGCTGATCATAAAACAGCCCGGTCTTCTGCCCCGCCACCAGATCGGCCAGATAGACAGCCCCGTTCATGGGCACGTCCACCGGCCCTGTCGGCGCGGTACCCGCAACCACGCCAGAGGCGTCATCCAGCCCCTCCAGCGCCCGCGTCCGGCCAGCGGCATTCTTGATCACCGTCTCGCACCCCGTCACAGCAAGGAGCGCCGCAACCAGCGGCGCGAGGAGCCGCTCCGCCCAGGCGGCATTGGGCTGCAACACGCAGATGTCACCAAACCGGTCCACCACGACCCCGGGCAGCCCGTCGGCTTCGGCGTGGACCAACCGGTAGAAGGGCGCCTCATAAAGCTGCGCGCGCAGCGCCAGCGCGCGGGCGATGCGGTGCTCAAACCAGGCCTGATCCACCCGGGCTTCTGGGTCGCCATCCAGCATCCGCGCCGCGATCTTCGACGCAGGATTGACCGCGACAAGCCCCAGGGCTGCGCGGTTTGCGTCCTCCAGCACCGCCAGCGCACCGCCCTCCAGCTTTTTCGTGCGCCGGTCTAGCACCAGTTCATTGGCGTAAACCCAAGGAAACCCATGCCGGATCGCGCGAGCATTGGCGCGCGGCAGCAGACGCACGGTGGGTCGCGGCTCGCTCAATTGCGGCTGCGGCTGCGCGCACCGCCTCGCCTTCGCGGCGCCGCCATGCCGCCTAGCCCTTCCTTGAGCACTTCGGTCATCGGATGGTGCGGCGCTTTGGGCTGATACTGCGCCAGCAGCGCGCGGATGGTCTGCCCGGTGTCACGCTCCATCGGCAGGCTCAGCGCCCAGTCGAGAAAGATCGTGCGGCATTCCCCAATCGTGATCCCCTCGATCCGGTAGGCCTCAAAGATGAGCCCCTTGTGATCGTTCTCATCGCCCTTGATCATCCTGCTCTCCTTGCCCTTCATACATGGCCAGCGCGCCTGCGATCACCTCTCCCGCGCTGGCATAGACAGCGCCCATTCTGGTTTCCAGCGCGGCCACATCCGCTGCATCGCATGCCAGCGTCTGACACAGAAAGCCAGCCCCCGCCTGCCCCAAATCCGCCGCCTTGAGCGGCGTGGCCGACAAGAGCCGGGTCGCGCATTGCAGCGCCCAGACCTGATCATAGGCCGCGCGCAGCCGCGCGGCACCCGCGCCCGTGACCACCCCAGCCTCCGCCAGCGCTGCAAGGCCCGTGGGGATGCTGCGCGCGGCTGATCCCGCGATCAGCAATCCGGCCTGCCCCATCAATTCGATGTCCTGCAAGCGCCCCGGCCCGATCTTGGCATCGAGCGGCCCCGCAGGTGCCTTGGCCGCGGCAATGCGCGCGCGCATCGCGGCCACCGCGCGCAGCGTCCGGTCCTTGTCCGCCGCCTCGGCCAGGACGCGCGCGCGGACGTCCTCCACATCCGCGCCCAGGTCTCCAGGCCCCGCGATCACCGCCGCCCGCGTCAGCGCCAGATGTTCCCAGACCCAGGCCTCCTGCCGCTGATAACTCTCAAAGCCGCTGAGCGAGGTGGCCACCGGCCCCTGATTGCCCGAGGGACGCAGCCGCATGTCCACCTCGTAAAGACGCCCCTGCGCCATGGGCGCCGTCATCGCGGTGATCATCGCCTGGGTCAGTCGCGCGTAATAGGCTCGGGTGGCCAGCGGGCGCGGGCCTTCCGAGTTCTCCGCCCCTGGCGCATCGTAGATCACGATCAGATCAAGATCCGAGCTGGCCGTCAGCCGCTCGGCCCCAAGCGCGCCCATCCCCACCAGCACCGCGCCCCGGCCCGGCGGCGCGCCATGGCGTGTTGCAAACTGCGCGATGACCACGGGCCAAAGCGCGCCAAGAACCGCCCGCGCAAGGTCTGCGTATTGCCCACCCGCCGCATGCGCATCGGTCAGCCCACGCAAAAGATGTACGCCAATGCGAAAATGCCATTCGCGCGCCCAGCGGCGCGTGGCGTCAAGCCGCGACTCATAGTCGGCCTCCGCCGCCAAAACGTCCTCTAACATCGCTGTCAGCCGCACCGCACCGGGCCAGTCGGAAAAGAAATCCCCGCCGATCACGGCGTCCAGCACACCCGCATTGCGCGACAAATGCGCGGCCAGCGCGGGCGAGGTGGAGACGATGTCAATCAACAGATCGGCCAACTGCGGGTTGGCTTTGAGCAGCGAGAAAAGCTGCACCCCCGCGGGCAACCCTGAAAGGAACCCGTCAAAGGCTGACAGCGCCTCCTCAGGTTTGTCCGCCTGCGCAAGTCTCGCCAGAAGCTCTGGCTTGAGCTTGCTGAAAAGCGCGGCACCCCGGGCACTGCGCAGCGCTGGATAGCTGGGCCAGCGGTCGGTAAGGCGCGTGTCAAAGGGTGCAGGCATGGGCGCAGGCGCAGGTGTCGGCGCAAAGAAGCCTTCGGTAGTCTCATGCACCGCGCTTAGACGTGCGCGCAGCTCCGCCTCAAGCGCGGGTCGGTCCGTGTCAAGCATCGCGGCCAGTTGATCGAAACCTGCGGGTGTGGTCGGCAAATCATGGGTTTGCGCATCGCGGATCATCTGCAAACAGTGCTCAATCCGGCGGTGCGCGCGGTAGTGATCCTGCAGCGCCGCACCGGTTTCCTCCGCCACCCACCCTTTTGCCGCAAGCCTCTCCAGCCCCGCGCAGGTGCCGCGCACCCGCAGGCTGGCATCGCGCCCGCCGGAAATGAGCTGCCGCGTCTGGGTGAAAAACTCGATCTCCCGGATACCGCCACGGCCCAGTTTCATGTTGTGCCCCGGCAGCGTGATCGGCCCGCCGAGGCCCTTATGTTCCCGGATCGCGAGCCGCATGTCATGGGCGTCCTGGATCGCCGCGAAATCAAGCTGACGGCGCCAGACGAAGGGGCGCAAGCTCTCCAAAAACCGCGCACCCGCCGCCAGATCTCCCGCGCAGGACCGCGCTTTTATGTAGGCCGCGCGCTCCCAGGTGCGGCCCAGGCTCTCGTAATACGTCTCCGCCGCTGTCATCGCCATGCAGACCGGCGTGACCGCCGGATCTGGCCGCAAGCGCAGATCAGTGCGAAAGACGTAGCCCTCCGCCGTGATCTCGCTCAACGTCGCGCACATCTTGCGGGTCGCCTGGATGAACGCGCGCCGCGCCTCCAGAAAATCCGCGCGTGCAAAGCGGGTTTCGTCAAAGAGGCAAATGAGGTCGATGTCGGAGGAGTAGTTGAGCTCTCCCGCGCCCATCTTGCCCATCGCCAGCACGAACATGCCGCCCGCATCTGTCAGATCATCCTCTGTCATGCCGGGCAGCTTTCCCCGGCGGATCAGCGGCGCCAGCGCCGCGCGCAGCGCTGCCTGACAGGCGGCATCGGCAAAACGCGTGAGCGTATCCGTCACCTGCTCCAATGACCAAACCCCGCCCAGATCGGTCAACGCGGTCAACAGCGCCACCCGCCGCTTGGCCTGCCGCAGTGCGGCGCCAACCAAGTCACCGCTGAGGGCCGCGGCGTTATTGATCACGTCCTCGGCCGCGGCTTCCGGCGCTTCTATGGCGTCGACCAGCCAAGGCGCTTCTTTTTGCAGAAGGCCCAGCAGATAGGGCGAGGTCGAGGCCGCGTGGGTGGCAAGCGTTTGCATCTCGGGCGGCATATCCACGACCAACCGCGCGGCATCCTCCGCCCGGCCCGCATGATACCGGCGCGGGACCCGGGTGAGACGCGATGCCAGGGCTGTGCTTGTCATGGCGCCAGCTTTGCGGCAGGAACAGCCCATGAGCAAGAGCCTGAAACGGGTGCGCGCCGCGCTGGAGGGCGCGGGGGTCACGCCAGAGATTGTCGAGACCCCCCTGGCCCGGACCGCGGCGGATGCAGCCGCAGCGATTGGCTGCGAGATCGACCAGATCGCGAAATCCATCGTCTTTGCCGGAACGCAGAGCGGCAGATGCGTGCTTTTGATCACCGCGGGCGGCAACCAGGTCGACCGGGTACGCGCGGCCCAGCTGGCAGAAGAACCCCTCGCCAAAGCGGACGCGGCGCTTATCCGCGCCCAAACCGGCTTTGCCATCGGTGGCGTGGCGCCTTTGGGGCACCTGACACCCCCGCGCGCCTGGTTTGATCCGCGACT
>JBCCPS010000123.1:0-7012 GCA_039024775.1 Pseudomonadota bacterium | reverse complement strand
GGCCTCGCGGGCATCGCGTCGCTGGTTGAAACCGCCCGGGCTGAGGCGCGCGCGCAGGACCGCGCCTGCCTTCTGCTGGACAACGGCGATCTGTTTCAGGGCAACACGATGGGGGCCTTTCTGGCGGGCGCTGAGGAGGTGACAGGCGATCACCCGGTGGTGCGCACGATGGACGAGATGGGCTATGACGCCATCGGAACGGGCAATCACGATCTCGACTTCGGGCCCGCCTATCTGCGCAAGCTTTCCGCACGGCTCAAGATGCCGATGGTGGCCTCCAACCTCGCAGGAGTGGACTGCGGCTTGCAGCGGGCCGCGCTTTTACGCAGCACCTTGCCGGGGCTGGAGGAAAGCCTGCTGGTGGGGGTTTTGTCCGTGCTGCCGTCCGAGACTGCGCAGTGGAACCGGCACGTAATGGGCCCGAGCGCCGAGGTTGAACCCTCTGTGCGCTGCCTGGAACGCGCGATCCCCGAATTGCGCGCGCAAGGCGCTCAGATCATCGTTGTGCTTGCCCATATGGGGATCACCCAGGACCGGATCGATCAGGCCGACAGCGCGTTGGCGCTGGCGGGAGTGCCAGGCATTGATGCGCTGATCGCGGGCCACACGCACCTGCGCTTTCCCGGCCGCGATCATCTGGCACAGGCCGGGGTGTTTCCGGGCAAGGGGCAAGTGCTTGACGTACCGGCGATCATGCCGGGGCACGCGGGCTCCGATCTTGGTGTGCTCGATTTGACATTGCGGCGCGATGCGGGGCAGGGCTGGCGTGTTATCGGACATGTGAGCAGCCTGCGCAAAAACACCGCTGCCGTGCCCGCGCAGCCTGCCGTGGCAGCAGCGGTTGAACCGGCGCACACCGCTTTGCGCGCGCACCTCGCGGTGCCGCTGGGTCAGACGCGGCAGGTCCTGCACAACTTTTTCGCCACGGCCACGCCCACGCAAACCGGTCGCCTGACCGCACGGGCAGAGGCGCTCACGGTCAAGGCCGCGCTTGCCGGACAGGCGGGCGCCGATGTGCCGCTGCTGGCCGCGACCTCCGCTCATTCGGCGGGGGGCCGCGACGGGCCGGATCATTTTCTGTGCATCCCCGAAGGCGTGGTTTTGCGGCGCCACCTCGCGGGGCTCAGCCCCTTTTCCAATGAGCTCTGGGTGTTGCGACTCACGGGCGCTGACATTGCGCGGCGGTTGGAACATTCGCTCAGCGCCTATTCTCAGCTGAGTGCCAGTGGATGTCCCCGCCCGCTGTTGCGGCCCGACGTTCCAGCGTTCAATTACGAGACGATCCATGGGCTGGACTACCAGATTGACCTCAAGGCGCCTTCCGGGCGGCGGCTGGTTGAGCTGCGCTATCAAGGCGCGCCGCTTGCGCCCAATCAGAGTTTTTTGCTGGTCACGAACCAGTTTCGCGCCGCAGGCGGCGGCGGTTTCGAGCCCGTGGACCCGGGCGATGTCGTGCTGCGCCTGCCTGGCATTGAGGAAGCAAGGTTTTCAGAGGCCTTGCGGTGCTCAGACGGGGCGCTTGGCTGGGATGCCCCCATGCCCTGGCGGTTCTGCGCCGCCCAAGGGCTTTTTGCCGAGTTGCGCACCTCGCCCCTGGCGGAGGCGCATCTGGAAGACATCGCGCATCTCAGCCCCCAAATCCGGGGCCTGCGCGACGACGGGTTTTTGTCCATCGAGATCGCGCTTTAGGTGGCCTGCTGGAAATGCAGACGCCCCCTAAGGCTTGCGCCCCATTTTAACTGGGCCTATATCAACGCTTGAGAGGTTGGTGCGGGCAGGCGCCTCGCCAACCCGGTCAGGTCCGGAAGGAAGCAGCCGTAACGGGTCCCGCTTGGGTCGTTATCAATCTCTCACCCTCAGCCCCTAGCATGAGCTTTATCGGTGACACGCCCCGCGCGCACGCTGATGCATTGCCAAACGGGCGCGCCACCCTATCCCTTTAGCCATGAGCAGTTCCAACGACATGGCGGAAGACCGCACCGACTGGGCGGAGGACCGCACCATCATGGCCAATGAGCGCACGTTCACGTCATGGATGGGCCTCGGGCTTGGGGCGGTTGGTATCGCCATCGGTCTCAGGGCCGTTTTTGGCGCGACCGAGCCCACCTGGGTGGCGAAGGCCGTCGCGAGCATGTTTCTGGGCGTGGCCATTTTGGTCTATTGGATGGCCCGGCGCGAGGCCTGCAGAACACTCGCGCGGCTGACCGAACGCGATGCGGCGGCGATGCCCACGAAGAATTTCACGCTGCTTGCCGTCTGTTTGACGCTGGCCACGCTTGCCACCGGCGCGGTGCTCTGGTCGCTGTGATGGCTGGACGCCACAGGCCCTGCCGCCTACCCTAAAACCTCGCATCCGAATCCCGTCCAAGGCCGCCCATGTCTGACACCCAAGCCTACCGCGTTCTGGCCCGCAAATACCGGCCGGAGACCTTTGCCGATCTGGTCGGCCAGGACGCGATGGTGCGCACGCTGAAAAACGCCTTTGAGGCCGATCGCATCGCGCAAGCCTTTATCATGACGGGCATCCGCGGCACCGGCAAAACCACCACCGCGCGGATCATCGCCAAGGGCATGAACTGCATCGGCCCGGATGGCACGGGCGGGCCCACGACGGAGCCCTGCGGCGTTTGCGAGCATTGCAGGGCGATCATGGAAGGGCGACATGTCGATGTGATCGAGATGGACGCGGCCTCCAACACCGGGGTGGCCAACATCCGGGAGATCATCGACAGCGTGCACTACCGCGCGGCCTCCGCCCGCTATAAGGTCTACATCATCGATGAGGTGCACATGCTCTCCACCGGCGCGTTCAACGCGCTTTTGAAAACGCTGGAGGAGCCGCCCGAACACGTCAAGTTCATCTTTGCCACGACCGAGATCCGCAAGGTGCCCGTGACCGTGCTGTCGCGCTGTCAGCGGTTTGATCTGCGCCGGATCGAGCCTGAGGTGATGATCGCGCTTTTGCGCAGGATCGCCACGGCGGAGGGCGCGCAGATCACCGATGATGCGCTGGCGCTGATCACCCGTGCGGCGGAGGGCTCCGCACGCGATGCGACCTCGCTCCTGGATCAGGCGATCAGCCACGGCGCGGGAGAGACGGGCGCCAATCAGGTGCGCGCGATGCTGGGCCTGGCGGACCGGGGCCGGGTGCTTGACCTGTTTGACATGGTGCTCAAAGGGGACGCCGCCGCGGCCCTGACGGAGCTTTCGGCGCAATACGCGGACGGCGCGGACCCGATGGCGGTGCTGCGCGATCTGGCGGAGATCACGCATTGGGTGTCGGTGGTGAAGATCACGCCGGAAGCGGCGGAGGACCCGACCGTGTCGCCCGAAGAACGCGCGCGCGGGGCTGCGATGGCCGGGGCGCTGCCGATGCGGGTGCTCACGCGGCTTTGGCAGATGCTGCTCAAAGCGCTGGAAGAGGTGGGGGCCGCGCCCAACGCGATGATGGCCGCAGAGATGGCGATCATCCGGTTCACGCACGTGGCCGATTTGCCGAGCCCCGAAGAGCTGGTGCGCAAGCTGCAGAACGCGCCGGCGCCTGCGCCCTCTTCGCCCCCGGCTGGGGGCTCATCGGGCGGGAGCCAGGGCGCACAGGCCGTTGCGGCGGCGCAGACGCGCATGGCGCGCAATCCCAGCGCCTCCGGTCAGACCACGGCGCTGGCGCGCGATGTGGACGCCGCGCTGGCGCGCTTTCCCAGCTTTGATCACGTGGTCGAGCTCATCCGCGCCAACCGCGACATGAGGCTGTTGGTGGAGGTGGAAACGACGCTGCGCCTTGCCGCCTATCAGCCGGGGCGCATCGAATTCACGCCGACGGCCAAGGCGCCGCCCGATCTGGCGCAGCGTCTGGGCCACCGTCTGCAAAGCTGGACCGGCAACCGTTGGGCCGTGATCGTGGTGAATGATGCGGAAGCCGAGACCATCGCGGAGGTGCGCGATGCCGCCGAACTGACGCTCAAGAACGCGGCGGAAGAGCACCCGCTCATGCAGGCGGTCCGCGCGACCTTTCCCAAGGCGCGGATCACCGCGATCCGCACGCCCGCTGAGATCGCGGCGGACGCCGAAGAAGAAGCACTGCCAGAGGTTGAGGACGAATGGGACCCCTTCGAGGAGGACTGACGGGGCTTTTGACCCTGATCCCCGCAGCCACCAGCGCGGGGCAGGTCTGCGCCACCGCGCGCCCCGATTGGGACGGTGTCGCGGTGGGGGCCGCTGCCGAGGCACTCACGCTCTTTGCCTCGCCCATGGGCCTCGTCCTCTTGGTGCTGACAGCCGTGGTGATCCGCTACCGCAGCTCCTGGGGCGGGGTTGCGATCACCGTGGGCTGGACGGTTTTTGCGAGCCTCGTGACGATGCTGGACCCCACCGGCCAGCGCGCATTTGCGGTGGCGGAGGGCTGCATGGGCCCGCCCACCTTGTTCATCGCCATCGCTGCTGCGATATCTGTGGGGACAATTTTTTACACCGCGCCGCGCACAGCGGCCAAACCCTGATCGGAGAAGACATGCTTAAAGGACTAGGTGCGCTTGGCGATATGGCCGGGATGATGAAGAAGGCGCAGGAAATGCAGGGCAAGATGGCCCAGCTGCAGGACGACATGGCCAACATCATGGTCACGGGGGAATCCGGCGCGGGCCTGGTGAAGGCGGTGGCCTCCGCCAAGGGGGAGCTCAAATCGCTTGACATCGACCCGTCGATCTTCAACGGCGATGATAAGGAAGTGGTGGAAGACCTGATCCTCGCCGCCATCAAAGACGCCCAGACCAAGGCAACCGAGCGCAGCCAGGAAGAGATGCGCAAGATGACCGAAGCGCTGGGTCTGCCCGCGGACATGAAGCTTCCGTTTTAGCACCTTCAGGCGTCGCCTGAAGGTGTCGGCGGGAGGCAGCGTGTTTGCCTGCAAACGCGCGTTCCCGCGCCCCTCAACTCGAAGCGAAACAGTCGCCGATATCCTCTATGAACTCCACCCGCGACATTGACGCGCTTATCGAGATGATGGCCAGGCTGCCGGGGCTAGGGCCCCGGTCGGCACGGCGCGCGGTGCTGCACATGATCCGCAAGCGGCGCGTATTGTTGTCGCCTTTGGCGGAGCTGATGCAGGCGGTGGCGGCCAACGCGCGGGAGTGTTTGAACTGCGGCAACATCGGAACGGGGGATATCTGCGACATCTGTGCTGCGGAAAAGCGCGCCAACGGGGAGATTTGCGTGGTGGAGGATGTGGCCGATCTCTGGGCGATGGAACGCGCGGCGGTGTTCAAGGGGCGCTATCACGTGTTGGGCGGCACCTTGAGCGCGCTGGATGCGGTAGGCCCGCAAGAGCTGCGCATTCCGCGGCTCATAGACCGGGTGGCGAGCGAGGGGATCACGGAGGTGATCCTGGCGCTCAACGCCACCATCGACGGGCAGACGACCGCGCATTACATCGCGGATCAGCTGGAAGGGCAGGTGCGGATCACCTCGCTTGCCCAGGGCGTGCCCATCGGCGGTGAGCTGGACTATCTGGATGACGGGACGATCACGGCTGCCCTGCGCGCGCGAAAGCAGATTTGAGGGCCCAAAGCCAGTAACCTGAAAGCGGAGAGAATTTCAGGGCAGCCCAACAGTGCCTTTTTGGCGGGCGCTTTGAAACGTGCGGGTTGTCTCAGATTTTGGTTTGTAGGCTTTACGCGCGCTGATTGTTCCGAGCACAAAGGCAAAAAAAGGGGGCCACGCGATGCGTGGCCCCTCTGTTTGGTGGTGAGAACCCTTAAGCCGACCAGGCGATCCGCACCGGGTGGATCTCAAAGCTGATGTGGTGGCCTGCGCCCTCCAGACCCTCTTTAGTGAAGTTGTAGAGCGACCGCCAGTAGGGCTGGATCGTCACGCCTTCTTCCACGATCATCGCCTCACCCTTCGCCATGATCTCGCGCCGCTTCTCCACGTCGGCGGTGGCCAGCGCTTCCTTCAGAAGTTCGTCGAAGTCGGCGTTGGACCAGGCCATCTCGTTCCAGGCTTCGCCGGACCGGTAGGCCAGCGCCCAGATCTGGACGCCAAGCGGACGGTGGTTCCAGTTGGTGGAGCTGAACGGATACTTCGCCCAGTCATTCCAGAAGGTCGAACCGGGCAGGATCGTCCGCTTCACGTTGATGCCCGCATCGCGCAGCTGGGCTGCCACCGCGTCGGTGGTGTCCTTGCGCCAGGCATCGTCGATGGAGTGCAGCTCGTGCTCGAAGTCACCCATGCCGGCTTCGTCCATCAGGGCCTTGGCCTTGGCGGGGTCGAAGGGCAGACGCGAAACTTCTGCATACTCGGGGTGCATCGGGCCCACGTGGTGGTTGTCGGCGGGGATGCCGCGCCCGGCATAGCCCAGCTCCAGCAGCACTTCGTTGTCCACGGCCATGGCGAGGGCCTGGCGCACGCGCTTGTCCTCGTAGATCTTCTTGCCGTCGACTTCGGCCAGCTGGTTGGGACGGATCAGGATGGTCGCCGCGGTGGCGATCTCATTCTCGACCCAGCCGCCAAGGCTGTTCATGATGTCGATGAACTCACCCTCAAGAGAGTAGAACGCGTCCACCTCTTCGGCTTCCGCCGCTGCGATCCAGGCCGCGGGGTCGGTGCCGTAGTCGATGTATTCGATCCGGTCCATGTAGGGCCCGCCAAACACTTCCGTGCCCCACCAGGTGTGGTCGGGGTTTTTCACCAGCACGCTTTTTACGCCCACTTCGAGGCTCTCGGGCAGGTAGGGGCCGGTGCCCACGGGGTTGCCTGTCATATCCTCAGAGTTATGGGAGGCGTGCGTGATTGCCGCCGGGTAATCGGCCATGCCCGCGATCAGCGTGATGTCGGAGGCCGGCAGGTTCAGCTTGACCGTGTGGCTGTCCACAACCTCGATCGCGCCTTCGATGGCCTTGTTGGTGTCGGCGTCGATGAGCGTGGCAAAGCGCCCCGCCATGGAGTTGCCTTCCACGTCCTTTTCACACCAGCCCGCGATGTTGCGCGCCACGTCCTCGGCGGTGAAGTCATCGCCGTT
>JBCCPS010000122.1:0-7058 GCA_039024775.1 Pseudomonadota bacterium | reverse complement strand
GTGGAGAACTTCCGCCCCGACGTGAAGACGCGGCTGGGCATCGACTATGAAGCGCTCAAGGCGCTTAACCCCCGCGTGATCCTTGCCAGTATCTCCGGCTTTGGCCAGGACGGGCCCTACGCCAAACGCCCCGGCTTTGACCAGATCGCGCAGGGTATGGGCGGGCTGATGTCGATCACGGGCGACCCGGACGGCGGGCCGATGCGCGTGGGTATCCCGATTGCGGACCTTACGGCGGGGCTCTTTGCGGCGATGGGCATCCTCACGGCGCTGATCGAGCGGGAGAAATCGGGTGAAGGCCAGTGGCTGCACACCTCGCTGCTCCAATCCCAGGCCTTCATGCTGGACTTTCAGGCCGCGCGCTGGGTGATGCAGGGCGAAGTGGCGGGACAGGCGGGCAATGAGCATCCCACCTCCATTCCAACCAATCGCTACCTCACGAGCGACGGAGCGGTGAACATCGCGGTGGCGGGCAATGAGACCTGGCAGCGGCTGTGCAAAGCCTTTGGACGCAGCGACTGGGCGGAGGATGAAGCGCTGTCCACCAACGCCGGGCGGCGGGAGCACCGGGTGAAGCTCAACGCGGATATCGAGGCGATCACCCGGACAAAGACAACCGCCGAATGGGTCGAGGCACTGACCGCAGCGGGCGTGCCCTGCGGGCCAATCTATAAAATCGACGAGATGTTCGCGGACCCTCAGGTGCAGCATTTGGGGATCGCGCAACCGCTCACAACAGAGCCCTTTGGCGAGACGCTCGCCATGGCGCAGCCCGTGGCGCTGACCCGCACGCCCAGTTCCATGGCCGCCAGCCCGCCCACGCGCGGGCAGCACAACGAAGAATTGCTGGCAGAGCTTGGCATTGATGCCCCAGCCTATGCCGCGCTACAGGAAAAGTCGGTCGTTTGAGCGGCCCCCATTCAAGGAACACCCATGACCGATCTCACCCTGCCTACCGACAAGATGCTGGCCCGCACAGAGGGCGCCATCGGCCACATCATCTTCAACAATCCAGAGCGTCATAATGCCGTCTCATTGGAAATGTGGGACGCGGTAGATGTCGCGCTGACCGCCTTTGCAGAAGACGACGCGGTGCGCATCGTTGTGCTCTCAGGCGCGGGCGGCAAGGCTTTTGTCTCAGGCGCCGACATCTCCAAATTTGAGAGCGAGCGGGGCTCGAAAGAGGCGACGGAGCACTACAATACCCGGTTGAAGGTCGTCTACGACGCCATCGAGACCTACGCAAAGCCCACCATCGCGATGATCAACGGGCATTGCATCGGCGGCGGGCTGAACCTGGCGGCCTGTTGCGACATGCGGCTCGCCTCCACCAAGTCGCGCTTTGCGATGCCCGCCGCGAAGCTGGCGTTGGGGTATCCTTTTGATGCAATTCGCAGGCTGGTGAATGCGGTGGGCGTGGCCGCGGCCAAGCAGTTGATGTTCACCGCCAAATCGATCGACGCGGAAACCGCGCTGCGGCTTGGCTTTGTGCAAGAGGTGGTGGAAGAGGACGCGCTTGAGGGGCGGGTGGCAGAGCTTGCAGGCCAGATCGCGGGCAATGCGCCGCTCACAGTGCGGGCGATGAAATTCATCGCCACACAGGTCATGCAAGCCGACCCGGCGAAACGCGAGCTTGACCGCTGTGACGCGATGGTCGCGGCTTGTTTTGCCTCTGAAGACTATGTCGAAGGGCGGCGGGCGTTCATGGAAAAGCGCAAGCCGGACTTCAAAGGCAAGTAGCAGCAGCCGTCAGGCGGCCAGGTTCTCCGTGGCCTGGGCAAAGAGCCGCGCATCACCCGCCGAGCGCGCGATCAGCATCGCGCCTTCCAGCTGCGCCAGGATCCGCGCGCCCTGCCCCGGGTGCGCCTCATCCAGCGAGGCGATGCCGAACTGCAAGAACGCGCGCGCCTCACAGGCGACCTCCTCAGGCAGGCTGTCGCCTTCCACGGCAAGGATGCCGCACAGACACATCAATCCGTCCTGCTCAAACGCCTGTTTGAACAATCTGCGCCAAGCGTCAATGCGCGCCTCGCCAGTCGCTTCCGCCTCTGCCAAGGCTTTTGCGAACCGCATGCGATAGCGCGCGGCCACGGCTGAGGCGAGGTCGGGTTTGGCAGGAAAGTGGTAGTGCACGCTGGCCGATTTGATGCCGACGGCTAGGGCGACGTCGCGGAAGGAAAATCCGGCGTAGCCGCGCGCACGGATCATCGTTTCGGCCACGTCGAGGATCATCTCACGGCGGTCTGTCATCGGTTTGGTGCTCCTTTTGGGGGCCGAGGTTGGGGCAAGGGCGCCGGGGATCACCCGGCGACACGCGTGGGCGAGTCAAGCTGTGCCAGGGCCATCTCTGCGGCTTCCAGCGCGCCTTCGATGAAACCGCCGTTGGCTTTGGCCACCTCCGTGCCTGCAAAGATGAGCCGCCCATCCCAAAGCTCTGCAAGCGCTGCTGGCAGGCCGTAGGCGGGATGTTGGTGAAGAGGCACAGCGTCAGCGGCGGTCGCGGTCAGCGGGTCGAAAGCCCAGTCCTTGAGCAAGAGCGCGCGCGGTGCCGCGGCCTCTGGGCCGAATAGGCGCGTGAGTTGTGCCTCAAGTGCAGCGCGCAAACGCGGTTGATCGCTGCGGGCGGCGGGTGGGACGCCGATAAACCCAAAAAGCGCATAGGGCCCGCCTTCGGACGGGGAGGCATCGTGGATCTCCACCATTGGGCCTACACGGCTCATCGCATCGCCCGACAGACCCGCCTCGCGCCAAAAGGGCCTGTCATAGACCGCAATCGCTTTGGCCTGCCCCGCCATCCAGGTTGGCACGTCCGCCATAGCCTGCTGCGCCGCCTCTGGCAGCACGGGGTCAAAAGCAAACCCCGCCGCGATGCGTGGCGGCAGCGCAAGCACAGCCCTTTCAGCGGTGAAGGCACGGCCGTCCAGCACGGTCGCGCATATGCCTTCGTCCGTCCGGCTGAGCGAGACCGCGGGGCTATTCAGAGCTGTTCGCGCCGCGGGCAAACGAGCGGCAAGCGCATCTGTCAAAGCGCTCAGCCCCCCAGCAAGCCGCCAGGAGCCTTGCATGGAGCCATAGCCAAAGCCCTGCTGCACGCGGCCCGTCTCATGTTCAAATCTCATCTGACCGGTCGCATATTGGGCGAATTTCTGCAGGCCCAACCGCGATACCAGCGCCGCAATCCGGTCCTGGCCCGGCCAGAACCAGGCGGGGCCCATGTCGAACTGCGCCCCATCCACGTCTTGGGTCGCGATCCGCCCGCCAAAGCGATCACGCGCCTCAAGCAGAAGGTACTCCTGCCCCGCGCGTTCCAGGCCATAGGCCAGGGCCAGCCCCGAAAGACCGCCGCCGATGATCAGGGTGCTCATGACGCGCCGGGCGCTTTGGCGTGCACAAGATGCCCGGTCTTGACCCATACGCGCGCGCCTTCCTCGCCTGCCGTCACCGACAGGGGCTGCCCATCAGGCAAGCGCAGCCAGCCGCCGGTGCCAAGCAAATCGCTGCTTTCGGTCACACTGCCCGCCAGCACCAAAAGCTCCGCGCCGCCTGCCGCCGCCATCCTCAACACCGCGTCGGGCGCCATCTCGTGATAGCTGACGATTTCGCGCGCATCGCGGTGCAGCTCTGCTGTGGCCACACCCGCAACAGGCGCACCCAGCGCCTCCGCCATGGGGGTCGAAAACTGCGTCCTGTCCTCCAGGTCGAACTGCCAGAGCTTGACGAAAATCGTGCAGCCCGCATCGGACCGCGGCGTATGGGCAGAGGTCGGCGGATTGCGCACGTAGGTGCCCGCGGGGAAGTCACCGTGTTCATCCTGAAAGACGCCATCGAGCACGATGAACTCCTCCCCACCGGTGTGGGTGTGTTCGGAAAACTGGCTGCCTGGGGCGTAGCGGACGATGGTCGTGGCGCGCGCCACTTCGTCGCCCAAGCGGTCCAACATGCGGCGGTCTACGCCCGGCATGGGTGAGGCCACCCAGTCCAGATCATGTGACTGCACAACGACCCGACTGCCAAAGTCCGCATTGAGTTCCATCCTAATCTTTCCTTTCACGCGCGATCTGAGGTCGCCATTGTCTATTGGATTTATCTACCTACCGATAGGTAGGCATCCCGGGCAGAACAATCAAGGCAGGTTTAACTGGCGGGCCCTGAAGGACTCGAACCCTCAACCTGCTGATTAGAAGTCAGCTGCTCTATCCAGTTGAGCTAAGGGCCCGCGCAGCGCGGGTTATGGGGCATGTACCGCGTTCCGGCAAGCGTTAAACGGGGTCGTTGCGCGCGGGGAAACTGTCGGCCGAAAATGTGCCAGTCCCGTCCAAGAGGATCAGCGCATAGGTGCTGTCGGGCTCTGGCAAAGCGGGGTCGGTTGCAGCATCGGCAAGCGACATCATCAACGCCTCTGTGTTGAGCCAGTCGGCAAGGGCCGCGCGGCCCGGCTCATCCAGATAGCGGATGGCAAAAAGATTCAGCCGCGCCTTGCTCCTTTTGGTCTTCATCCCGCGGCCCAAACGGGCGGCAAATTGCGCCAAGGCCTTTTGACCCACATCCGGCGCGGCAAAGAGCGCCTCAAACGCCCCACCGACGGTCTTCATGTCCCAGCCGCCGGTCAACAGCGTCTCCAGCAGTCCTGTGGGATTGTTGATGTTCTCCATTTCCATCGCCTCGGCATGGCCGAAGTGCAGCACCATCAGGTGCGCCCAGGCATTCAGGGCCTCCCATTGGGCGTCTGACCAAAGCGCAGGCTGGGCCCGCACCGCATCGCCAAAGCGCAAGAGCTCGGTGCCGACGCCGACGTAGTCGACCTCCACATCCTGTGCCATCAGGTCGAGGTACCGAGGCAAGAGCAGGCGCAGATCATCGGTTTGGTGCGGCGTGCCGTGGGCGGAGTTGGAGTATTCCTGGATCAGCGCGCTCGGCATCTGCCGCGTAGGTGTGGCGATGATCTTGGCGCGGGTCTCTTCGGTCATGCAGACAGGGCAGAAACAGACCTCAAGCTGGCGGCTGACATGCCCTTCGCCAAAGGCGGCATAAACAGCCTCCACAGCAGCGGTCAGCTGCGGCGCATAGGGCGTGACGATGGGCGGATCGTCCGACATCAGAGCGTAAGCGTCATGAAGACGCTTTCAGGGTCGAGACGGTAGTCGGCAAAAGGCGCACAATAGGCAAAGCCGTGGCGTTCATAGAGGACGCGCGCAGCGGCGGAGGCATCCCTGCTGCCGGTCTCCAGCCAGAGCGCTTTGAACCCGCGCGTGCGGGCGGCAGCCTTGACGTCCTCCACCAGCCGGTTTGCGAGCCCGGTGCCGCGGGCTGAAGGCAACACATGCATCGATTTGAGTTCACCATTGGCATGATCCAGCGCTTTGAGCCCGATCATGCCAATGCAGGCCCCGCCTTCAAACGCAACCCAAAGCGTGACGGGCTCTGTTGCATAGCTGTCCACGTCCAGGTGATGGTTGCTTTCAGCCGGATAATGCGCCTCGCCATAGGCGATATGCGTCTTGATCAAGGCAGCCACGGCCGCATCTCGCGGATTGGCGATCCTGATTTCTACCTGCTGCGCCACCCTGTGCCTCATCCAGCCCTGTCGGGCTATCATCGGTCAGACGAGAGCTTGCGGCAAGGCGTCAGCCGAGCGCTTTGCGCACCTCTGGCCAGGCAGCATCGCCCTGCGCGATGAACCCCTCGGGATCCTCATCCCAGGTGGCTTGCACCGCATCGTTGAAATTGAGGTAGAGCTTGCCGTCCCGCACCGCCCAATTTTCCGGCTGGGTGGAGAAAAGCTGCTGTTTCGCCGCAACTGCCCAGGCGCAATAGCCGCCGTATTGGGGCGCGTAGGTCTCTGGATCGGCGGCAAAGGCGTCCCGGTGTTCCGCGCTCGCAAAGTGCCAGGTCACGCCTGCCCAGTCGTGGGCAAACGCGGCGCTGCCCGCCACGGCTTCGCCTTGGGTGAAATAGGCCACCACATCCGTGCCCCGCAGCGCGACACCGTCGGTGGCGAAATACTGCGCCGTGCCGGGGTCATCGCGCAGCGTGATGTATCCGGCGGTCGCGGCGACGCCGGTAAAGAGCGCGCCCAAAAGGATGTTTCTGCGGGTGATCATAAGGGCCTCCACGTTGTTGCAGCTCTGACCTAGGCAGCCGCGCGCGCAATGTCCCCCTGTGTGAAACATCTCCAACGCGCTTGTGACCGCGCTTTTACTGCCAGCACCTGTCAGCAGGCCGCCTTGCATCCGGGGACGCGCGTGCCACATATTTAGGGCAAGGAGAACCCCATGCCCTACGCCCAGACCGATGCATCCGACATTGCCCCCGTGATGGCCAACCCCGCGCCCGATGTGCGGTCGCGCCCCAAGCTGGAAGGCGGGATCAACTTCAAGATGTCGAGCGAGTTCGAACCGGCGGGCGACCAGCCCACCGCGATCAAGGAGCTGTCGGCCGGCGTGCTGGGCGGCGACCGCGATCAGGTGCTTTTGGGCGCCACCGGCACGGGCAAGACCTACACCATGGCCAAGGTGATCGAAGAAACCCAGCGCCCCGCCATCATCCTGGCGCCCAACAAGACGCTGGCCGCCCAGCTTTACGGGGAGTTCAAGGGCTTTTTCCCGGATAACGCGGTCGAGTATTTTGTCAGCTACTACGATTATTACCAGCCCGAGGCCTATGTCGCGCGGTCCGACACCTACATCGAGAAAGAGAGCCAGATCAACGAACAGATCGACCGGATGCGGCATTCGGCGACGCGCGCGCTGCTAGAGCGGGACGATGTGATCATCGTGGCGTCGGTGTCTTGCATCTACGGCATCGGCTCGGTCGAGACCTATGGGGCGATGACGCAGGACCTCAAAGCGGGGTCAAGCTACGATCAGCGGCAGGTGATCGCGGATCTCGTCGCGCAGCAGTACCGCCGCAACGACCAGGCATTTCAGCGCGGCACCTTTAGGGTGCGCGGCGACAGCCTTGAGATTTTCCCCGCCCACCTTGAAGACCGCGCTTGGAAGCTCAGCTTCTTCGGCGAGGAGCTGGAGGGGATTACGGAGTTCGACCCGCTGACGGGCGAG
>JBCCPS010000121.1:0-7135 GCA_039024775.1 Pseudomonadota bacterium | reverse complement strand
GTAGGTCACTTCCGTCTCCGTGCTCACGCTCTCCGCCTCGCCGTAAAGCGCCGCGATGATGTCGTCGTATTTCTCCTCGATGATCCGCCGCCGCACCTTGCGCGTCCGCGTCAGCTCCCCGTCGTCCGCATCCAGCTCCTTGTGCAGAACGACAAACCGGTGGATCTGGCAGCCCGACAGCATCTCGTCTTCCGCCACGGAGGCATTCACCTCCTCTACATGGGCCTGAATGGTATCCATCACCTGCGGATGCCGCGCCAGCTCCTGGTAGGAGGCGTAGCCGATGTTGTTGCGCTCCGCCCAGTTGCCCACCGCAGTCAGGTCGATGTTGATGAAGGCCGTGCACTCGTCCCGCCCATTCCCGAAAACGACAGCCTCCAGAATGTTGGGAAAGAACTTAAGCTTGTTCTCCACGTACTTGGGCGCGAAGAGCGATCCGTCCGCCATCTGCCCCACGTCCTTAGCGCGGTCGATGATGCGCAAGTGCCCGGTGTCCTCCTCCACAAAGCCTGCATCCCCTGTCGCCACCCAGCCCTCGGGGTCCTTGGTATCGGCAGTGGATTCAGGGTTCTTGTAGTACTCCACAAAAACCCCGGGCGAGCGGTAGAACACCTCGCCGTTCTCCGCGATCTTCAGCTCCACGCCGGGGCAGGAGACACCCACGGTGTCGGACCGCACCTCCCCATCCGGCTGCGCGGTGATGAACACCGTCGCCTCCGTCTGACCGTAGAGCTGCTTGAGGTTGATCCCCAAAGACCGATAGAAATCAAAGATTTCCGGTCCAATAGCCTCGCCCGCGGTGTAGCCCACGCGCACACGGCTGAACCCCAGCGTGTTCTTCAGCGGGCCATAGATCATCAACTCGCCCAGTTGGTACTTCAATCGGTCCATGAAGCCGACAGATTTGCCATCAAGGATCTTGGGGCCCACCTCTTTTGCGTGGACCATGAAGGTGCGGAAGAGCCACTGCTTGAAGCGGCTCGCGTCCTCCATGCGGATCATCACGTTGGTGAGCTGCGTCTCAAAGACACGCGGCGGCGCGAAGTAATACGTCGGCCCGATCTCGCGCAGGTCCACGTGCATCGTGTCCGCGGATTCAGGGCAGTTTGTGCAAAAGCCCGACCACATCGCCTGGCCCACCGAAAAGATGAAATCGCCCACCCAGGCCATCGGCAGATAGGCGAGGATATCATCTGTTTGCCGCAAGCGATCGAACTCCGACGAAGACTTCGCCGTCTCGATGATGTTGCGATTGCTCAACACAACGCCCTTGGGTTTGCCCGTGGTACCGGAGGTATAAAGCATCACGCCAATGCTGTCGTAATTGAGCTTGGCCTGGCGCGCCTTGAGCTCCGCCTCATGGGTGGCGCGTTTGTCCCGGCCCATCTCTTGCACAGCGGTGTATTGCGTCAGACTGCTGTGATCGTATTTCCGCAAGCCGCGCGGGTCGAGGTAGATCATTTGCTCGAACTCGGGCAGCTGATCCCGCACTTCGATGACCTTATCCACCTGCTCCTGATCGCCCGCGATGACAAAGCGCGCGCCGCAGTGGTTCAGGACATAGGCCATCTCTTCGGCATTGGCGTCCTGATAGAGCGGCACGGGCACCGCGCCCACCATCTCCGCCGCGATCATCGCCCAGTAAAGGTAGGGCCGGTTGCGCCCGATGATGGCGATGAAATCGCCCTCCGCTGCACCCAGCTCCAAAAGCCCAAGCGCAAGCGCTTCCACCTCATCGCGAGTCTGCGACCAGGTCCAGCTTTGCCAGATGCCGTATTCCTTTTCGCGGTAGGCAGGCGCGCCTGCGAACTGCCTGGCATTGCGGTGCAAAAGCGCCGGGACCGATTGCGGCCCACTGGCGTGCGTGGTGTCAGCCAATGTATCTCCCCCCGCCTGCCTTTTTGGCAGGTCGTCGTGTCTTAGGCGCATGTCGCTCCCGATGCACCCGATAGAGGGGTCAGGTTGTCTCCCCGAGCCTCTCCCTATGACGAGGATGTTAGGCAGTTTTTCACGTGACGCAAGCAGGCCATGTGGCGGACATGAAAAAAGCGCCCCGCAACTTTGCGAGGCGCTTGGCATGACGACGACCAGCGTGGGTTCAATAATACTGCCCGTGCCGGTAGTCCCAGCTGATGAAATGCTCGCTCATCAGCTCCATGATCTGCGTGCAGGCCAGCCCCTTGCGGATCAGCACCGGCACCGGCGTCACGTCCCGGTCGCCGTTCTGCACCGGCACCAGCGCGCCGGAGGCATCCACGGCGGACACCATAACGCCCTGCTCATAGCGCGTCTTCTCGTCCTCATTGGGCTGGATCGAGGCCACGTAGTCATTGGCCTCCACGATCAGATCCACCTCATTGGCGATCCGGTCGCCGATCCCCTCTACCAGGCCACGATTGCCCTTGCCCGACGGATTGGCGGAGGAGGCAAAGACCAGCTTGCCATGGTCCTCCCATAGCGCGCGCGCCACGTTCTCGGAGGGCACGCCGAACTTGATCACAAAGCAGCTTGTCCCGCGCCCGTCCATCATCAGCTCGTCAGAGCCGTCATCCGGGATGTGCTGCTTTGCCGCGTCCTTCCAAGGCAGGATGCAACCCAGCAGGATATCCTGATCCCAGTGCGCCTGATAAAGCGCATCGATCTCCGAATTGAGCTGCGCCAGCTCCCGAAGCTGCTCCATGGACCCACAGAGCACCACGCCCGGCTTGTTGCGCTTGCGCTCCTTGGCGTCGAACTTGCGCTCAAGACCAGCTGCGTCAGAGGTCATCACGATGTAGCCCACCTTGGTGGGGCTCACGATGCAGCCGCCATCGCCCTTGAGGATATCCATCGCCTCGAGCTGCAGGCCACCGTTCCATTTGATCTGTTTGTCTTGCGTCATCGTGTCCACGGACCCGTCCCAGTCGTTTATCAGCCGCCCGCCTTGCTGGCAGGGGATGGAATTGCATTCACCCAGGGCCGCTGCGCCAGCGCCTCGGATTCGAACGCTTCAATAGAGCCGATCTTTTCCAATGTCAGCCCGATTTCATCCAGGCCCTCCAAAAGGCAGCGCCGCTTGAAGCTTTCGACCTCAAAGGGGATCACGGTGCCGTCCGCCGTGGTGATCTGGTTGGCCTCCAGATCGACCGTCATGGTGGCATTCGCCCCGAGCTCCGCCTGCTCCATTAACATGTCCACTTGCGCTTGCGGCAGCGTGATCGGCAGGATCGCGTTCTTAAAGCAGTTATGAAAGAAGATGTCGGCAAAGCTTGTGGAGATCACGCACCGGATGCCGAAATCCTTGAGCGCCCAGGGCGCATGCTCCCGGCTGGACCCGCAGCCAAAGTTATCCCCCGCGATCAGGATCTTGGCATCCCGGTAGGCCGCGCGGTTGAGCACGAAGTCGGGATTTTCGCTGCCGTCCGGGAGATAGCGCGCCTCCTCGAACAGATGTACGCCAAGGCCCGAGCGCTTGATCGTCTTGAGATACTGCTTGGGCAGGATCATGTCCGTGTCGATGTTGATGAGCGGCATGGGGGCCGCCACCCCTGTGATCTGCTTGAGCTTTTCCATGGACCTGTCCTTTTCCGCGCTGCTTATAGCGGTGCTGCCCTGCCGCGCCAAGGCGGCTCAGACCACCGCCAGAAAGAGGCTGCCTGCGAGGATCACCACCAGCACGCCGCCCGCGATCTCAATCAGCGGCACGACCCGCGCGCCGAGCCCGGAGCCCGCAAGGCTGCCCAGCATGCCCCCGCGCAGCCCAACCGCGCCCGCCGCGACAAGGACCGTCACCACCGCCGTGCCCAGCGCCATCACGAATGTACCCGCGATCCCGGCCCAGAGGATGCCCATCTGCCAGGTGATGATCAGGACAAAAAGCGCGCCCGTGCAGGGCCGGATCGCGATGGTGCCAATCAGCACCGCCGCTTCGCGCAGCGAACTGACGGCGTTTGCCTCTTCCAGCGTCGGCCCGTGTTTATGCCCGCAAGCGGCGCAGGCCCCATCGTGGTCATGCCCATGGGTGTGGTCGTGATGATGGTGCCCATGATCGTGTTCATGGTCGTGGTGTGCGTGATGATCGTGACTGCTCAGCGCGCGCGTGCGTCCAAGGCCGCGCAGCCCCCGAAAACACAGCCAGACGCCCACCAGCGCGATCGCGCCATAGCTCACCGGCGCCAACGCGTCATCCGCCACGCCCGTCACCGCCTCCCGCGTCCAGCCGAACAGCCAGAGCCCGCCGCACACCAGCACGATGGCCGACACCGCCTGGCCCAGACTGGCCAGCACCGAAATCACGCTGAGCCGCAAAAGCGCCACGCGCCGCCCCAGCCCGTAGCCGCCGATCATCACCTTGCCGTGGCCCGGCCCCGCGGCATGAAAGAAGCCATAGGCGAAACACGCCGTCAGCAGCAGCGCCAGCGCCTCCGGCCGCCCCGCGCGCACCCCGCGCAAGGCCAGCGCCATGTCGTTCTGAAACTCCCGCTGATAGACCGCAGCCCAGCGCGCGATCTGTGCCGCGCCATCAAAGACCAACACCCACGCCAGCAGCGCAAGCCCCGCCGCCGTGCCTGCAATCAAAAGTCCGCGCATGTGATCCGCACCTCGGTGGCAAAGGCCTCGCCCACCTCGGGAAAGCCCATCTCGATGGCGTCCTGATCGGTGCCCAGTTTGGCCAGCTGCACCTGCAGCTTTTCAAGCTCCTCGTCGATGTTAGGCAGCTCTTTTTCGATCATGCAGCCGTCCAGACCCTGCACGCGCACATGTCCCGTGACATCGTAGGCGGTATAGAACGTCCGGTCGAAGGGCTTGAGCGACAAAAGCGCATTGCCGAGCGCGGGCGTGCCCTGCACCGCGCGCAAATGCGTGGTCACGATCCGGCCCTCGCGCATCACTGCCGTATGCGCCTCAGGCCTGCCAAGCCGCAACGGCTGGCCATCAATTTGCGCCACAAGGTCCCCGTTGAAGCCTTCGATCCAGGCCATGTCAAACCCGTTGAGCGCGGCCTCTTCCGCCTCTGTCAGCACCGCATCGCCGTCCTGATCCATGCCGTAATCTTCCGTGATCAACAGCGAATAAAGCGCGTCATAGGCCCAGGTCACGCGCACATGGGTCATCCGGCCCTCCTGATCCGTGATCACCTCCAGCCCGGCGTCCACAAAGATATGCGGATGCGCGGCTGCTGAGGTGCCCGCAATCAGGCAAAGAGAGGTCATAAGCGCTTTCATTTGGAGGGGATCTAACCACGCCCGCGGGCTTTCGCAAACCGCTGCTTGCGGGAATTCGCCCATGTACTAGGCGACGTGCGCAACAGCCTTTGCCGCATGGGCCAGAACCCGCAATCCGGCCACCAGATCGGCCTCATCCGTGTCCTCCTCAAAGGCATGGCTGATCCCGCCAATCGACGGCACAAAGAGCATCGCGGTGGGCATCAGACGCGCCACATTGGTCGCATCGTGCAGGGCGCCCGAAGGCAAGCGCTGCCAGCGCCCCGGGGCCACGGCCTCAGCCGCCTGCGCGAGCGCAGCTTGCAACGCGCCCTGCATCGGCGTGGGCTCAAGCGCCCACATCGGCCCAAAGTCCACCGCTACACCGCGCGCC
This sequence comes from Pseudomonadota bacterium, assembly GCA_039024775.1. Classification (GTDB taxonomy): domain Bacteria; phylum Pseudomonadota; class Alphaproteobacteria; order Rhodobacterales; family Rhodobacteraceae; genus Sulfitobacter. The sequence goes on along the minus strand of JBCCPS010000121.1, from coordinate 1,558 downwards.
GCAGCCACCTCCGTGGCCGTCTCCCGCACGATCTGCCCCATCCGCCGCAACCGGTCTGCGTCCCCGTCGCGCCACTGCATCGAAAACGCCGCCCGCCCCGGCACGACGGAGCCTGCGTTTGGATGCAAGCTCACATGCCCGATGGTCCAGACCGTCGTGGGGCTCACCACGTTGCAAAAGCGGTCGTTGATCGCGGTGTTGAAAGCCGCCAGCGCCTGAAAGGCGTCCCGCCTGAGGTCCATGCGCGTGGTGCCCGCGTGATTCTGCTGGCCGGTGAAGGTAATGGGGATCTCTCGCGTGCCGACGATATCCGTGACCACGCCGATCTGCGCGCCCGCTTGATCCAACGTCAGGCCCTGCTCGATATGCAGCTCCATAAACCCGGTGAACTGCCCGGGGGCCACATCGCCCGTCACCATGTCCGCCATCGCCGCACGGGCCTGGGCCAGCGTCACCCCGTCGTGATCCATATGCGCGTCCGCATCCGAAAGCGCCGTGTACCCGCTCCAGACGGAGGACCCGGTCAATCCCCCAAACCGCCCTTCCTCATCCTGAAACGACACCACAGAGACGCCCGGCACCGCCCGCGCTACTTCGAGCGCCGCGATCACGCCCAAGGCGCCATCGAGCCAACCGCCCTCCGGCTGCGTGTCCGAATGAGACCCCAGCAATAGCGACGGCTCTTCAGCCAAACCAAACACATTGCCCATCGCATCCACGGCCACGCGAAGGCCTGCGTCCTCAAACCGCGCTGCCAACCAGCGTCGCGCAGCAACATCTGGCTCCGAAAAGGCCCGCCGCACGACACCCTTGCCCACACCTGACGCGCCAAACCCATGTAGGCGATGCAAATCGCCAAGAAACCGTTCTTCACTTAGACCCATCATGCTCTCTTTTTCTGGCCAAAAATATCCCGGGAGAGCTCGAGAGGGCAGAGCCCTCTCGTCAGCAAAATAAAATCGCATGCGGCGCAGCCGCTCCATCGGATCACGCCGCGTTTTGCCAACAAAGGCAAATCACCTTCTTCCCCCCTGCTGCCCGCTCCCCTATCACACGCCCATGTCACATATCACCCTCATCCGCCACGGGCAGGCCAATTCCCAGGCCAAGGACGAAGCCAGCTATGATCGGCTCAGCCCCTTGGGCCACGAACAGGCCGCCTGGCTGGGCGACTACCTGCGCACCAGCGACCAACACCACATGCGGCTCTTCACCGGCACCCTGCGCCGGCACCGGGAGACGGCGGCGGGCATGAAAACGGGACTGCCCCCGGTGGAAGACCCCCGCTTCAATGAGCTGGAGTACTTCACGCTCGCCACCCTGCTGGAGGCTCAGCACGGCGTCCCCTTCCCCGAAGAGCAAGGCGCGTTCACCCACCACCTGCCCATCGTCTTCGAACATTGGAAATCAGGCAAGATCGAAGGCGCGCCAGAGACCTGGCAGTCTTTTCATGACCGCATTGCGGACGGGCTGCGCGAGGTGGCGGATGGGGCGGGGCCCGCGCTTGTGGTCACCTCCGGCGGGCTCATCTCCATGGTGATGGCCCAGGCGCTGGGGC
>JBCCPS010000120.1:0-7199 GCA_039024775.1 Pseudomonadota bacterium | reverse complement strand
CGCGATGCTCCGCCGGAGGCTGTTTTCGTCGCCAATGATCACATGGCCTTTGCCGTGATGGACGTGCTGCGCTTTGAGATGGGCGTGAGCGTGCCGGGCGAGGTGTCCGTTGTGGGCTATGATGACGTGCCGCTTGCCGCCTGGCCGAGCTATGATCTGACCACCGTGCGCCAGCGCGCCGGAGAGATGGTGAGCCGCACAGTGGACATTCTGATGGCGCGGATTGACGCGCCCGCAACGCGGCCCCGGCGCCTTTCGCTGGACGGCCCGCTGATCATTCGCGGCTCTGCCCGCACCCCCAAAGGACAGGACACATGAAGGGTTTTTCGAACCGGTTCAAGGATTTCCCCGACTACATCATCGGGATCACCAAGGAGATCTGGGAAGACCGGGGCATTGCCACGCTGCATGAGTATTACTCGGACGACATCGTGGTGCGCTCACCCGCCTCCGTCGTGGTGGGCAACAAGGACGTGATCGGGGCCACTATGGCCACGCTGGCGGAGTTCCCGGATCGCACGCTCTTGGGCGAGGATGTGATCTGGTCCGGTACGCCGGAGGAAGGGATGCTGAGCTCTCACCGGCTGCTCTCCACCGCGACGCACGTGAACGGAGGCATGTACGGCGAGGCCACGGGCAAGAAGCTGGTCTACCGCATCCTGGCGGACTGTCACGCCATCAACAACCAGATCAACGACGAGTGGCTTATCCGTGATCAGGGGGCCATCGTGCGCCAGATGGGCTGGGACCCCAAGCGCTATGCCGCCGATCTGATCGAACGCGAGGGCGGGCCGGAGGCCTGTGTGAAGCCGCTGACCCCCGCCAATGATCAGCCGGGGCCTTATGAAGGGCGCGGCAATGACAACGCGTGGGGGCAGAAGTACGCGGATATCCTCACGCGGATCATGGGCGCGGACATGGCCGTGATCCCGGCGGAATACGACCGCGCGGTGCAGACGGAATATCCCGGCGGGCTGACGGGGCATAGCCATGGCTCGGCGGATCAGTTCTGGATGGGGCTGCGCGCGGCCTTCCCGAATGCAGAGTTCAAGATTGACCACGTCATTGGCCGCGATGACCCGATGATGCCGCCGCGCGCCGCTGTGCGCTGGTCGCTGCACGGAACGCATGACGGCTGGGGGGCGTTCGGCACGCCCACGGGCAAAGAGGTTTACGTGCTGGGCATTTGTCACGCGGAGTTTGGGCCTTGGGGGCTCCGGCGGGAATATTGTATCTATGACGAGACGATGATCTGGAAGCAGATCCTCTTGCAGACGGGGTAGATGATGAGAAGGATCCTGACAGCGCTGGCTTTGATCCTGCCGCTTGCGGCGGGGGCTGAGGGTTTTGCACAAAAGGATTTGCGAAAGGTGAGCGTTTCTTCGGCCGATTTTGCCGGCGGGGACTATGAATTTCAGAGCGAGCGGGGCCGGCTGATCATCGCGTGCGAGAGCTGCGATGACCTGACATTTATCAACCTGGAGATCGGGCGTTCCACCGACGGGACGGAAGCGCGCTTCCGCTCAGGTGAGACGACCATCGAGAAGATGGAAAGCATTTGTAAGGAGCGGTCGCCGGGGTGCCGTCTCACGCGGCTCGACATTGGCGGCGCGGTGGGCTGGGTCAGCCAGTACAAGCTTGGGCCGAATGAGGGCTCTACGGCGGTTCTGTTTCAGGACGGCGATCTGCTGACCATTCGTTCGATGAGCGAGAGCCGGAACCGGACCGGTACCAACATGGCTGCAGCTCTGCGCATGCTGGCGCCGCAGATCGTGGGGGATTGAGCGATGCCCAACTACGCGGACCTGATGTTCACAAAGGCCGTGCAAGCGGAGCAAGAGGCGGAGGGCTCAAAGGGTCTTTACGACAGTCGCTATGCTGCAAAGGGCGAAGAGGCGCTGGGCGCGGATGAGCGCGCCTTTCTGGAAAGCCGGACGTCGATCTATATCGCCAGCGTCAATGCGGAGGGCTGGCCCTACGTGCAGCACCGGGGCGGGCCCGCGGGCTTTATCAAGGTTCTGGATGATCACACGATTGGTTTTGCGGATTACCGCGGCAACCGGCAGCTGATCACCAAAGGCAATCTGAATGGCGACGACCGCGTATCGATCTTTGCCATGGATTATCCCCGCAAATCGCGGCTGAAGCTGCAGGGCCATGCCACGCTTGAGCACATGCGCGACCGCCAGGACCTGGTGGAGCGGATGCACACCATGGGCCAGGGCCGGGTGGAACGCTTCATGACCATCCGCATCGCGGCCTTCGACTGGAACTGCCCGCAGTTCATCACGCCGCGTTTCGACACGGCGGAAATCACAAAGATGGTTGGGCCGGAGTTGGAGCGGCTGGAACAGGAGAATGCCGCGCTCAAAGCGAAACTCGCAGCACTGGAGGGCGGATCGTGATTGCCCGGGCGCGCAGCCTGTCCTCCTTGCACAGGTTTCTGGCGAGCCGCCGCGCGCGGCGGCTCAACCTGCGGCCACCGGGCGGGATGTGATCAGCCACTCACATCCCCACCACACAGACACATCGGAAAAAGCCAAATGACACCTGAAAACATCGAAGACCGCATCGTCCGCTACGGCGACCTTCAGCCTTGCAAGACCGCCTTTATCGACGCCCATACGCCCGGGTCGGACCAGAAGGAAAACTTCACCATCATCGGCGGCGGCGTTTCGGAGAGCGCGGACCAGCACGTGCATATCTCCATCCCCCACGGGTTCAACATTGGGGCGGCGGGCCAGCCGCCCAAGTGCCGCAACTCCATGCACAACCACCGCACGGCGGAGGTGTTTTTCGTGCTCAAAGGCCGCTGGCGGTTCTTTTGGGGCGAAAAGGGCGACGCGGGCGAGGTGATCCTAGAGGAAGGCGACATCTTCAATATTCCCACCAACATCTTCCGCGGGTTCGAAAACATCGGCACCGATTACGGGATGATCATGGCGATCCTGGGCGGCGACGACGCGGGCGGGGGCGTGATCTGGGCACCCCATGTCATTCAGGATGCCGCCGATCACGGGCTTGTGCTGGGCGAGAACGGGAAGCTGTATGACACCAAGCGCGGGCAGAGCTTACCCGAGGGTGTGGGCCCCATGCCGCTCCTGACGCAAGAGGAGCTCGACAAAGTGGACTGCCCCACGCCCATGCAGGTGCTGGGCGGCTATGTTCGGCGCTATCTCGACATGGTGGCGCTGGCGCAGACCGGCACGCCCTGCAAGGTGATTGGCGAGACCGGGATCATCCGCGACAAGCCGGGGTTTGAGGTGGATTTCCTGACCGGTGCAAGTGCGGTGCGCGAGGCGCACGCTCACGACTGGCCTGCGGTTCTGATGCCGGTCAAGGGTCATTGGAAGGTGGCCTATGAGGGCGGCACCGCCACGCTTGCACCCGGCGACACGATGTCGGTGCCCGAGGGGCTCACCCACACGGTGGTGCCGTCGATGACCGGGGAGGCGGCGCTTTACCGTGTGGTGGCCACACAGGATCCGGCTGGGCCGACATGGAGGGGCTAGTGGAGATCAGATCGACCAAGCGGATCGAAAGACCCGCGCCGCTGCTGGAGGCCCTGCCGGACGATGATCCGGCGGAGCCCACGCTGGTGTTGGTCGATGAAACGCCGCCCCCTGACGGGCAGTTCCGGCCGGTAATCGTCTCGGGCGCGCAATTTGCGCCGCCTGCGGGTTACGCGCCCCCGACCGCCAAGGGCCAGTTCCAGGGTTTCATGGACAGCGGGGCGAAAAGCCTTCTGGAGCTTGCCACGACAGCCCTGTCCACGCAGCTGTCTGACCCTTGGAAATACGCCATCCTGGGCACGTGGCTGGTGCTGAATGTCACTGACAGCGGCCTCAACCTTTATGATAAGCTGCAGCTCACGCCCGAGCAGCGGGCGATGCCCAAGCACAAGAACGCGGTGGCGCTGGCAACTCTTGATCTGGCCGCGCAGTTGAGCGGCGGTGCAGCGCTGATCGGCGGCGCGGCGGGGGCCCTCAATCTGGGCGACGCAGCCTTGAATGCGCGTCTCACTTCGGTGGCCAAGGACGCCAAGCTGGTCTTCAAAACGACCAAACAGCTGGCAAAGGGCACCGCCCCGGAGGAGATTTTCTGGGAGAGCCATTTGGGCAAAAACCCGGCCTACAAATACACCAATGGGGTCCTGAAGGGCCTCCACAAGCTAGGCGACAGCGATGCGCCCTACCTCACGCCCTATCAGTTGATCACCAAGCCGGAGCTCACCGATGTCCGGATCTAACCCTCCGGTGGCCATCACGCCAGAGGATGTGCAGGGGGTCTATGACCGGCAGGCGGCGGCCTATGACCGGGCGCGCGGCACCGCGCTTTTTGAAGCGCGCTGGCTGGCGCGGTTCGCCGCCTGCCTTTGGCCGGGCGCGCGGGTGCTGGATGTGGGCTGCGGCACGGGCGCGCCCATCGCGCGCTGGTTCACGGCGGAAGGTTTTGCCGTCACGGGCGTCGATTTCTCTGCCCCCATGCTGGAGATTGCGCGCCGCCGGGCGCCGGGGGGCGATTGGCGGCAGGCGGATATGCGCGCGCTTGATCTGGGCGAGACCTTTGATGGTGTGATCGGCTGGAACAGCTTTTTCCACCTCACCGAGGCGGAACAACGCGCCTGCATTCCGCGACTTGCCGCGCACCTCGTGCCGGGCGGCGCGTTGATGCTGACGGTGGGTCATGTCGCCGGACAGACGACCGGCACGGTGGGTGGAGAGGAGGTGTTTCACGCGTCGCTGTCACCTGCTGACTACGCGGTTGCGCTGGAAAAGGCGGGGCTGCGGATGACGGGGTTTCTGGCGCAGGATGCGGAGACGCAAGGACATACGGTCCTGATGGCGCTGAAGGTTTGAAGTGATGAGGGCGGGCAGTTCGACACCAATGGGCCAGGCTTGGCCAACACTGAATAGAAAGGAGACGACATGTCAGACATGATGCAGACGGCGCAGGATTTCTTTGAAGCCTGTGAGACGGGTAAGGGATGGGAAGGCTGCAAGGACTTCTGTGCAGCGGATGCCAGTTTTGCCGCGCAGAGCGGGGCAATTGCGGACATCAACACGCTGGAGGGCTATTGCAACTGGATGCAGGGGCTTTTGGGCATTCTCCCGGACGGACGCTATGAGCTGAAAGGCTTTGCCTGGGATGAGGCGCGCAAGGTCGCGCTGGGCTATGCGGTGTTTCACGGCACGCACACAGGCGAGGGCGGTCCGATGCCCGCGACGGGCAAGGCTACGGCCAGCGATTACGTCTATTCCATCGAGATGAATGGGGACGGCAAGGTCGCCCATATGGTCAAGATATGGAATGACGGTCACGCGCTGGCGGAACTGGGCTGGGCCTGATTATCACGCATATTCAATATCTTGAATTCTACACCCCTCTGAGGCGACGCGTCGTCTCAGAGGGGTGTCTGGCGCACACATGGCACAGTTCCGTCCGGTGCGCGGCGCCATCCTCCATTGCCGTCTCCGCGCTTTTGCCACATAACATCCAGACGCATTTTCCTGACCAAAGTGAGCCAACACTTGAAGGTATTTGACGGCCATAACGACGCGCTGAGCCGCCTTTGGTGCGGCTCAGACGATCCGGTCCGGGATTTTGCCCAGCCGTTGGGGCAGGTGAACATGCCCCATGCCGCGGCGGGCGGTCTGGCGGGCGGCTTTTTCGCGATATATTCCCCCGGCGCGCGGCAGCTTTTCGACTTCGCCACGCTGGAGCCCGGCACATTCGAACTGCCGCTGATGCCCCTGATGGAGGAAGCGCAGGCCGCCGTGCCCGCCTTCGCCGAAGCAGGCATCGCCCATGCCCTGCAAGCCGCGGGGATGATCGACATTTGCACCGGGGCTGAGCAGCTTGCGCGCAGCTTCATGTCCGACCGCCTGGCCTGTGTGTTGCACCTAGAAGGGGCCGATTGCATCGGCGAGGACCTTCTGGCGCTGGAGACGCTTTATGCGCTTGGTCTGCGGTCGCTGGGGCCGGTCTGGTCGCGCAAGACGATCTTTGGCGACGGCGTGCCGATCCAGCAAGGTACGGACGGCGACACCGGCGGCGGGCTTACTGCGCACGGTCACCGGCTGATCGCGCGCTGCAAGGCGCTTGGCATCATGATCGACACCTCGCATCTGACGATGAAGGGCTTTTGGGAGGTGGGCGAGGCGGGACTACCGCTGGTGGCCACGCATTCAAACGCCTGGGCGCTCGCGCATAACGCGCGCAACCTCACCGATGATCAGCTGCGCGCCATCGGCCAAACGGGCGGTATGGCGGGGCTCAACTTCGCGACCGTGTTTTTGAGCGATACCGGTGCCGAGACCGGCAAGGCGGGGTTGGAGGATTGCCTGCGCCAGCTTGACCACATGATCGCCGTCGCGGGCGAGGATCACGTGGGCCTCGGCTCCGATTTCGACGGCGCGCCCATGCCGGAGGGGATCACGCATGCCGGAGATCTCCCCAATCTGATCGACGCCATGCGCGCGCATGGGTACGGCGAGGCGCTGATTGCCAAGCTCGCGCATGAAAACTGGCTGGCGTTCCTCAGCAATCATCTGGGGCAGAGCGCATGAGCGCCGCCCTTTGCTTGGCCTTTAGCCAATACCTCGAAGCACGACCCGTTTGACGGACGGGTCGCGGATATGACCAGAACTTAAGGACCTTCCATGAGCATTCTCACCACCCACGTCGGTTCCCTGCCACGCACGCAGGAAGTGGTTGATTTCATCTTCGCCCGCGAACACGAAAAGCCCTTTGAGCAGGCCGAATTGGATGCCGCGATGACCCAGGCCGTGTCTGACACGGTGGCCAAACAGGTGGCCGCGGGCGTGGACATCGTGAGCGACGGTGAGACCTCTAAGATCTCCTACGCCACTTATGTCAAGGACCGCTACACCGGCTTTTCCGGCGACAGCCCGCGGAACGCGCCTGCCGATCTAAAGCGGTTTCCGACCTTTCTGAAGCGGCTGGCCGACGATGGCGGCACGCCGCAGTATGCCCGGCCGATGTGTACGGGCGATGTGACCTCCAAGGGCCAGAGTGAGCTGACGAAGGACATCGATAACCTCAAGGCCGCGATGGCCGAGCACGGTGCCGCGCGGGGTTTCATGAATGCCGCCTCCCCCGGCGTGATCTCGCTCTTTTTGCAGAACGATCACTATGCCACGCGGGACGCCTATCTGGCCGCGCTCGCCGATGCGATG
>JBCCPS010000119.1:0-7287 GCA_039024775.1 Pseudomonadota bacterium | reverse complement strand
GCGCTTACTTCACCGTGATCCGCCCATCCGTATAGGGCGTGAACGGGCCGTTTTCCGCCAGATATTCGGCCATCACATCGGCCAAATCAGGGCCAAAGTCATAGGCATTGGCCGCGTCCACGAACATGCCATAACCATCGCCGCCGTTACGCACGTAATTGTTGGACACCACGCCATATACCTTCTCAGGATCAATCGGCGCGCCGCCCACCATCACGTCAGAGATCCGGCTGCCCGCCTCGGCAGAGGGATCAACGGTAAAGCTCATGCCCGCAACCTGAGGGAAGCGGCCCGCGCCCTCTTCCATCTTGCTCACGCCGTTTTCCAGCGCCGCCACCATGGCCGCACCTGTGACTTCAAAAGTGGACAGCGTGTTTTGGAACGGCAGCACCGTCATCACCTCGCCCATCGTCACCTCACCGGCGTCAATGGAGGCGCGGATGCCGCCGCCGTTCTGAATGGCGATCTCGATCCCCTGGTCCTTCACGCGCGCCAGCATCGCATCGGCAATCAGCGACCCCATCGCGCATTCCATCGCCCGGCAGACCGTCCGGTCGCCCTCAATCGCGCTCTCGGTGCTGGCCACCACGCGGTTGCGCAGCTCTTCCAGTGGCGCGGCAAGCTCCTGCATGCGCGCGAGCGCTGCAGCGTCTTCCGTCACAGAGGCGTCAATCAACACCGGCTCGCCCGAGATCTCCGTCACCTCGCCCGCGTCGTTGAAGGTGATGTTGAGCTCGCCCAGATATTTGCCATAGGCATAGGCCTGCACAATCGGCACGCCGTTCACTTCCATCGGATAGCTGCCCACCGCGCGGTCGTTTTCATTGCTCAAGAGCGAATGCGAATGGCCCCCGATGATCAGATCGGCGCCCGTCACAGCCTCCGCCAGCGCCATGTCGCCCGCTAGACCCACGTGGGTCAGCAACACGATCTTGTTCACCCCGTCCGCCGTCAGCGCGTCAATCTCCGCCTGTGCTGCATCTGCCGCGGCTGAAAACACGACCGATGCACCGGGCGAGGACGTCTCCGGCGTGTCCTCGGCCAGCACGGAGACGATGCCCACGCGCTCGCCGCCCACTTCAAGCACCGCCGACTTGCCCACGCGGCCCGCCAGCAGGTTGTTCTGGCTCACGTCGATGTTGGCCGACAACACCGGGAAGCTCACCTTGTCCAGGAACGCGGCCAGCCCCTCCGGCCCGTCGTCAAACTCATGATTGCCCACCGCCATGGCATCATATTGCAACTGCGTCATGAACTCCGCCGCGATGTCGCCCTTGTACTGCGTGTAATAAAGCGAGCCCTGAAACCAGTCGCCCGCGTCCAGCAACAGCTGATTGTCGCCCGCCCGCGCACGCGCCTCGGCCACCGCCGTGATCATCCGCGCGATGCCGCCAAAACACTTGCCCTCTGCATTGTCCTCAGGCGAACAGGGGCCGTCAAAACGGCTGATCGGGTCGAACCGGTCGTGAAAGTCATTGGTGTGCAGAATGGTGAGGTTGAAATCAGCCGCGGCCATGCCCGCAGACAGGGCAAGCGCTGCGCTGGCGGTCAGAAAATGTCTCATCTTGGGATCCCCCGTTCGAATGCAGATGTCCTATCGTGGCGCGGGCCAAAGCGGGAGTCAAAGCGGATGTGCCCGGAACCCTGCTTTGCCCCGGTGGACCGCCGCGCAATGCAGCGCCTCTGGCCGTGACCTTCGCACCCCGGACCGAACCAAAAAGACCACCTGCACGCCCGCGCGCCCAAAAACATGTCGTGCGGCGCAGCCGCGCAATTTGACAACAGCCCGCCTAGCGGCTGAGCCGCAGATCAAGCTCCGGCAGCCGCTCCAACGGGTAGTTGGGCTGCAACCGCCAGATGGTGTCCGGGTCCTCTTCCAGCGGACGCAGGGTGCCGCCCGGGAAGGCCCTTGTGCGCAGCGCCAGCACGATGTCCGACAGCACCGCCGGATTGTTGCGGAAATACGAATGGCTGTCCGCGCCCGTGGCCCCCTCCACGCGGATGAAATGGATCAGGCCCTCTTTGCGCAGCGTGGCAAGCTCTCCGTCGGCAAAGTCCTCCGCCCCCGCGTTGCCGACCCGGGGATAGCGGGTCAGAAAGGACGACAGCCCAAGGGCGCGGTCATTGGGATTGACGTAGATGTTGATCTGCTCAAAGGCCTCCGACACCCGCTCGGAGGCCAGCCGCTGGCGCACCGCGCCTACGTCCAGATCGGGGGCCGCCAGGATCAGTGTGCCGGTTTTCATCGCCCGTTTCGGGTGCAACCCCCGGCCCCGGTTGAAGATCACCATTTCCCGCAGCGCCTGGCTCATCACGCTGGTGCCGCGTGAATGGGCCACGATGTCGATGTCCTCCACCTCCGGTATCGCGGCCAGAAGCCTCAAGAATTCCTTGGCGTGATAGACGCTGAAATCCGCCGCCTCCCGGTCGCGAAAGTACCCCAGCACCCCGCCGTTGCCCGCAGGCCAGGTAAAGGACACTGGCACCGACCTGCGCCCGGTAAAGTGCCAGAGGCTCGCCAGCGTCTGCACCGAATTGTCGAAATCGTTGCCGACCCCGTGCACGTAGACCAGCACCCGGCCATTGCCCGTGCGCGCGACTTCCGCGCGCACCGCGTCCTGAAACGCACGCGCGCGCCCGTCATAGGCCGCTTGCGCCTCCGGCAGCACACGCAGCCCACCTTGCGCGCGCCGCGCGGGCAGAGGGATGTCGGGAAAGCGCACGTATTCGCGCACGCCCGCCACATCGATCCGGCTCAAACGTCCGCCCCGGTCAATGTGGGTGCGCGCCACAAGGTCCTCCCAGCTGACCGCGCCAAAGCGGATTTCAGCCGCGCCAAACGCCATCGCATTCGACCGCCCCGTGCCGTAGCCCGTGACCCCACCGCCCTGCCCCGCCACCGGCGCACGGTCAGTCACGTAAAACACCGGCGGGTCCACCACCCGCAGCGGCAAAGGCACCAGATCATCGGGATAGTTGCGCCCATCAAGATAGAGATTGGGCGGCGTGGAAAGGCCAATTGCGCTCGAACAGGCCGCCAGTGCCAGACCGGCCAACAGCAGGCCAATCCGCGAAAGCCGCTTTGGTGTCTTGCAACCGCATCCCATGGGGGAACTATGGCTTTAGCAAACAACCTTTGACCAGCCTTGATCGCGCGGTTTTCACCGCGCAACTACCAATAGCCCGCCATTCTGTGCCCGTCCGGCCTATCGGCGATCCACGCGGCCTCAGGGTAGAAATCGCACACGTCCATGCGCTGACCCGCGCAGCCCCTTCAGACCCAGTTACTCGGAGCGTACGATTGTCTCCGCCAGCGTATTCACCGAAACCCGCCCGCTTTCCACGACCTCGTTGATCTTCGCGGTGGTATCGCTCACTTTGGCAGAAAGCGACCGTATCTCTCCGGCCACCACGGCAAAGCCGCGCCCGGTATCGCCCGCCCTCGACGCCTCAATGGAGGCATTCACGCTCAATAGGTTTGTCTGGCGTGAGATTGTACCGATGGACTTGGTAAGCTTGCCGATCTCTGTCAGCAGGTCCTGCATCGCCGACAGCGTATGCGCCGTGACCTCATCTTTATCCGCCACGGGGCTCACAAAGGCGGTGTAGCGCTTGATGCCGTCCACCTTGATCTGGCTCAGCGACAGGCGCGCGCGCGCGACCGAGCCATCCCGGCGGTGGATCGGCACCAGCCTGCTTGTGCCCACGATGCGGTCCTCGCCCGTGTTCCGGTGGTGATCCACGAAACCGTCGTGCTTGTGCTGCATCTCGGGCGGGACCAGCATCTTGACATTGCGCCCCACGACCTCAGCCGCGCTGTAGCCCCACAGCGCCTCCGCAGCGGCATTGAAAAAGGTGACATTGTTGTGCTCGTCAATGCTCACCACCGCGTCTAGCGCTTGCGACAGCGTCTGCTCGATCTCGCCTCGCTTGATCCGTTCTTCCGAGATGTCTCTGATCAGCGCGACATAGCTGGCGCGGCCCTGGTCGTCCTGCATCTGCGACAGCGCCAGCGACACCCAGATGTGGCGCCTGTCCTTGTGCTCCATCTGCACCTCGCGCGACGAACCCACAATCCGATCTTTCTGGTCGCGCCGGTGCCTGTTGACCCAACTGTCATGCTCGCCGCGCATCTCCTCCGGGATCAGCATCTTGACGTTCTTGTTCATCACCTCCGCCGCAGTGTACCCCCAAAGTCGCTCCGCCGCGGGATTGAAGTAGACGATCTGGTTTTCCGGCCCGATGATCACCGCGCCATCTATCATCCCATCGAATGCATCCTGAAGGTTGGGCACCGCCCCCGCTCTGATTGACCCATCAAGCATGCCGTTATCCTTCCTTGCACTCCGTCAATGCCTCCTCTTTGAACATAAACCTGAACATCCGGTTACGACCTGTCACACCACTCACGTTGCGCGCATCCCCGGGCCCTTGTATGAGGCGCCTGCAAACAAGGGGGATGCGCCATGGCCGCTTATCAATTCGTCTACCACATGTCCGGCGTCACCAAGAGCTATGGCGGCGGCAAGAAGACCTTCGAGAACATCAACCTCAACTTCCTGCCCGGCGTGAAGATCGGCGTGGTGGGCGTGAACGGCGCCGGTAAATCCACCCTGCTCAAGATCATGGCAGGCCTCGACACCGACTTTTCGGGTGAGGCTTGGGCGGCGGAAGGCGCGCGCGTGGGCTACCTGCCACAAGAGCCGCAACTCGACCCCGCGCTGTCGGTGCGCGAAAACGTCATGCTGGGCGTGGCGGAGAAAAAGGCAAAGCTCGACCGGTTCAACGAGCTTGCCATGAATTATTCGGACGAGACCGCCGATGAGATGGCCGCGCTGCAAGACCAGATCGACAGCGAAAACCTCTGGGACCTCGATGCCCAGATCGACGTCTCCATGGAGGCGCTGCGCTGCCCGCCCGATGACGCCGACGTCAGCAAGCTGTCGGGCGGTGAAGCCCGCCGCGTGGCGCTCTGCCGGCTGCTGCTCGAAGCGCCTGACATGCTGCTCTTGGACGAACCGACCAACCACCTCGATGCCGAAACCATTGCCTGGCTGCAACAGCACCTCATCGACTACAAAGGCACCATCCTGATCGTCACCCACGACCGCTACTTCCTCGACAGCATCACCGGCTGGATCCTGGAGCTCGACCGCGGCCGCGGCGTGCCTTACGAAGGCAACTACTCCTCCTGGCTGGAGCAAAAGGCCAAGCGGCTTGAGCAGGAAGCGCGCGAGGACAAATCCAAGCAGAAAACCCTGCAACGCGAGCTGGAATGGATGCGCCAGGGCGCCAAGGCGCGGCAGGCCAAATCCAAGGCCCGCATCAACGCCTACAATGAGCTGGCCGACCAGTCCGAGCGCGAGAAACTTACCCGCGCCCAGATCGTCATCCCCACCGGGCAACGGCTGGGGTCCAAGGTGATCGAGGTGGAGGGGCTGAAGAAGGCCATAGGCGACAAGTTCCTTGTCGAAGACCTCAGCTTCAACCTGCCGCCCGGCGGCATCGTGGGCGTGATCGGCCCCAACGGGGCGGGCAAATCCACGCTGTTCAAGATGCTGACAGGGCAAGAGAACCCCGACGCGGGCGCCATCTCCTTCGGCGATACCGTCGATCTGAGCTACGTCGACCAGTCCCGCGATGATCTCAACCCCGATCACACCGTCTGGGAGGCGATCACCGGCGGCGCGGAACTCATCCAGCTGGGCGACGCGGAGGTCAACTCCCGCGCCTATTGCTCTTCGTTCAACTTCAAGGGCGGGGACCAGCAAAAGAAGGTGGGGCTGCTGTCAGGTGGGGAGCGCAACCGCGTGCACATGGCGCGGCTTCTGAAGGCGGGCGGCAACGTGCTGCTTTTGGACGAGCCGACAAATGACCTGGACGTCGAAACCCTGCGGGCGTTGGAGGATGCTCTGGTCGAATTCGCCGGCTGCGCGGTGGTGATCTCTCACGACCGGTTTTTCCTGGACCGCATCTGCACGCATATGCTGGCGTTCGAGGGGGACGCGCATGTGGAATGGTTCGAGGGGAATTTCGAGGACTACGAGGAAGATAAGAAGCGGCGGCTCGGGGCGGATGCGTTGGAGCCTAAGCGGTTGAAGCATAAGAAGTTTGTAAGATAGAACAAAAGACTAATCGTCACGCGGACATACAGCGGCAAGCGCCAGATAGGCATTTCAACTCAATCTTAAATTGCTTTATTCAAATGGCAATATCCAAAGTTTGAGCAGGCTAAAGGATTAATCAATAATGCAGGTGTCCGCAAAAACGATCTTTTTCACAGCAATCTTCCTTGTCACCCTTTACGGTTTGAATTTTCTCTACGCCTTACAAAAAGGCGCTGAGGGCGGCACGTTCGGAGATACCTTCGGTGCCGTAAATGCTCTATTTTCCGGCTTGGCACTTTTTTTCTGGTTTTAGCATTCGTATCGCAGCGGGAAGAGCTTCGTATTGTCAGAGAGGAAAGAAATGACACCCGAAACTTACTGGAAGGGCAAAAACTCTTGAATGAACAACAGCGACTTGCAGTCGAAAAGCAGTCGCTTGAACAGACCTTCTTCGCCCTTGTACAGGTGATATCTCAAGAGCGAATGGCCCTTGATAGTCCATGGATGCTGCAACCAGAGCTTAGCATCGCTGAAGCTTCCGCGCTACTATGCAAAAAGGGCGTGAGTGAAACGAGTAGTTTGACGGAATGGGAATTAGATAATGTAATTACTGAATGTGGCACAACAGTGCGCTTGATCATTGCAGCAAGTGGCCTTTTGCTACTTCAAGACCAATCAAATGAAAACACGATTACGTATTGGTCTGTCTTGCATGCACTAATGGACTCTGATTTGGCGCATGTCACATTTTGCCTTGGTGCGAGATGGTCAAAACGAGATGTGCGCGTAAAGCCTGTTGTGGTCCACTTGGAATTGAAAGGTTTCATTGGCCCTGAAATGGCAGAGGATTGTGCTGCTTTCTTAAATCAAGGCGAATCCAGTGTATCTTAAATTCAAACATTTGCGCCGCTGATCCGGGACTTGCTCCTGTAACGTTGGGCGGTCTTCGGACCGCCCTTTCTCTTTTTCGCAAGCCGGGCTTAAGCCCGGCGTACCAGACGCCATGACCTGCCCCCGAAATTTCGTTCCATTCAAAAGGAGAGTCTGCTCTCGTTGCACTGCTCCCCAACCTTGGACCGCCGGAAGCTGGATTTTTCCGACTGTCTCACGATGACGGGCTGGTGACGCCATCGGGATAATGCATGGCGATCGGGACGTTGTATCCGATCGCGCTGTGGGG
>JBCCPS010000118.1:0-7329 GCA_039024775.1 Pseudomonadota bacterium | reverse complement strand
TGAAAAATGACGTTCCGTCAACCGCAAGAAACGCGGCGCTGCGGCATCTTTTCGCCTAAAGCTTCCAACCCAAAACCTGAGACACCCCGCTTCATTCAAAGCACCCGCCCAACAGGCACTGTTGGGCTGCGCCGTCCCGCCCCCCTGGGGCGGCGCATTTGCGCCACCCCGCGGGACGGCGCGTGAACTTCTGTCGTAGTTGTCTCAGGTTTTGGGTCGGGTGCTTTACGCACCGGCGGCCAAAACAGCCCGCGCGCTGCGCAGCCCGCTTTCAATCGCGCCGTCGAAAAACCCGCGCCATCCTTGCGCGATGTCGCCGCTGGCAAAATGCAGCCGGCCCTCGTGTTGCAGCGCTTGGCGGAAGCAGCGGGTAAACTGATTGGGGCGGAAATTGCCCCAGGTTCCCAGCGCATGGGGGTCGCTGACCCAGTCGTGGAACGCAAAGTCCAGCACCTCAAGGCCCGCGCCAAAGCGGTCGACCTCCGCTTGCAGCCGCTCCAGCGTGACCTCCTCCATCGGGTGCTCGGGATTGGTGAAGGCCACCACGACAGAGGCGTCCTCCCCGATCACATGGGGCAGCACACTCAAGATCGCGCCGCCCAGCGCGGACCAGCGGCTGTCTTCAAACCGGCCTTTCAGCCGCAGATAGATCTTGCCGCCCTTTCCCGACAGCTCCTCCCGGCTCAACGCCGCTTTCTCAGGGCTGAGCGCGGGGGCAAATTCGATGCCTTTCCAGACGTTCACGCCCGTGGCCACGATGCAATGCGCGGCGCGGACCGCGCCTTGAGAGGTCTCGACCGTGACCCCGCAGTCCTGCTGCGCCACGCGCTCCACCGTGGTGCTCAGTTCAATGCGCGCGTTGCTGTCACGCACCATGGCATCGAGCAGCGCCTTGGTGCCCTCGGCCAGCGTGAAGCGGCTCACACTCGCGGCGTAGGTCTCATCATGGCAATTGGCCAGCGCGTACCAGCGCAGCGCTTCGATGTAGCCGCCCGCATCCGCTGCGTTGTTGCACTGCATGCCAGCCGTACGTAGCAGCGTGTCCCGCGCCAGATCGCTGAGCGGCATCTCATCGATCCGGTCGCGCGCGGACAGGTGGTCAAAGTCCTTGACCTTGTCGGTCGTGAAGGGCTGAAAGGGCTGCGGAAAAACCTCCCGCGCAGGGGCCACGTATGCAGTAAAGGCGGCCTTGATCTCCGCCGCCTCCTCGGGCGTGAACGCTGCCTGCAACGCGCCATTGCGCAAGAACCGCGTGCGCTGCATCGCGTTGGTGCTGGTGTAATAGGGCCGTTCCACCAGCGAGAGCCCGTAGCGCGTGATCTCCGACCAGACATGCGGCTGGCTCCAGTGGACATAGCCGCCGCCCAGCTCAATCTGCACGCCGCCCAGCTCTGAGACCCAGGCGCGCCCGCCAAGGCGGTCCTTGGCCTCAAGCAGGATCACGGATTGGCCCGCGCGGCTCAGCTCCCGAGCGGCAGTGACACCAGCAAAGCCACCACCGATGATGACTGTGTCACAGCTTTGGGTCATGAGGCATCCGCTCCTGAGATTGGTTCATTATATGCACCGGTGGAACGCATAATGAAAGCATGCCGCTCTGCTGTCAATCACCGTGCAGTGCTTTCCCTCTGTCCAGTTTTTCCGCTATAGGCAGCTCACTCAATCCGCACCGATCAGAACGCCCATGCTGCTTGACCAACACGCCCGCCTGTCCGTCGCGCCGATGATGGATTGGACCGACCGCCACTGCCGGTATCTCCACCGGTTGCTGAGCCGTCACGCGCTGCTTTACACCGAAATGGTCACCGCGCCCGCCCTGGTGCGAGGCGGCGCGCTGCACCTCTTGGACTTCAATGCGGAAGAACACCCCGTCGCGCTGCAACTGGGCGGCTCGGATCCGGCGGAGCTGGCGCAGGCGGCGCGGTTGGGTCAGGCGGCGGGCTTTGATGAGATCAACCTCAACGTGGGCTGTCCCTCTGACCGGGTGCAGTCGGGCACCTTTGGCGCGGTACTGATGAAAGACCCCGCGTTGGTCGCGCGCTGCGTTGCCGCGATGGGGGCGGCGGTGGACGTGCCGGTGACGGTCAAATGCCGCATCGGCGTGGATGACCAGAACGCCGCTGACCGCCTGCCGGAGTTTCTGGCCCAGATCATCGCGGCAGGCTGTGAAAGGGTGATCATTCACGCGCGGAAGGCCTGGCTGCAGGGCCTCAGCCCCAAGGAAAACCGCGAGGTGCCGCCGTTGGACTATGCGCTCGTGCATACCGTGAAGGGGTATTTCCCGAACCTGCACATCTCGATCAACGGCGGTGTGACGTCGCTGGAGCAGGCGCAGGGCTTCCTCGATGCGGGGCTTGACGGTGTGATGATTGGACGCGCCGCCTATCATACGCCAGGCGACATCCTCGCCAGCGCCGACCGGCGGATCTACAGTGCGGGCCGCGACAGCAGCGCCGAAGAGGTGGTGCACGCCATGCTGCCCTACATCGAGGCGCATCTGAGCGCGGGCGGCAAGCTGGGCCAGGTCACCCGCCACATGCTGGGGCTTTTTGCCGGACGCCCGGGCGCGCGCGCCTGGCGGCGGGTGCTGTCAGAGGGCGCGCACCAGCCGGGCGCGGGTCCCGCCCTGGTGCTGGAGGCGCTGGAGGCTGTGCAGAAAGCCGCGCTCACCTCCGCCTGATCCAGCGGGGCAGGACGCGCGTACATCTCGCAAAGGCGGTTCCGATGCACCACATGCCCTACATCCTCAACGTGTTGATCCTGGCGCCCGTGCTGCTGGGCATGGTGCAGATGACGGCGCATACGCCCGTCGCGGCCTTCAGCGGCGTCCCCGATCAGCCCGCGCTGCGGATGATGGTAGTGAGCCTTTGGTCCGGTGTCTTGGTACTTTCGCTCGTGGCGCTCTATGATCCGCTGAGCTTCTGGCCGCTTTTGGCGTTTCAGGTGGTGTACAAGGCAATCTTCCTCGCCGCCTACTGCCTGCCGATCTGGCTGGGCCGCGCCGAGGGTGTTATCCCCTGGGGGCCCGTGGGCGTTTTCATTGGGATCATCCTCATCTGGCCGTTTTTCATTGCCGCAGCCCTCAGATCCGCGCAGATGCTGCGGCTATGACCGACCCCGGCTACCGCATCTTCTCCACTGACCCAGGTTTGCGCGCCTGGGCCGATGCCGCGCGGCCTATCGCGGAGGCGCGCGCGCAGGAGCCTGCGCGCCGCGCGCGTGAGCTGCGGCATGGCGGCACCTGGCTGGTGGGGCTCGATCTGTTGCCCAATGCGCCGGACGGCAGCATCGCGGGTTTCCCACTTGTTGGAGACTGGCGCGCGGAGGTGCCCCCGCTGCCGTTGCACCCCGCCCAAGTGTCGATCATCTATCCCGGCTACCCGCGCCGCGACCCGGACGAAAGCCTGCCCAACCACCGCTTCCGGCGTGACCGGGGGGCGGCGCATGTGGACGGGCTGCTGCCGCAGGGGCCTGACAAGCGCCGCTTTGCGGCTGAGTTTCACGCCTACATCCTGATGATCCCGCTCAATGAGATGACCCGCGCGCCCACTGTCATCTGGGAAGGCAGCCATGTGATCATGGGCGACGCCCTGCGCACGGCCATCGGCAACCGTGATCCGCGCGAGGTCGACGTGACCGACGCCTACAAGGAGGCGCGGCGGCACTGTTTTGAGCACTGCCGCAAGGTGCCGCTCGCTTGCGCGCCTGGGCAAGCGGTGCTGATCCACCGCCACGCGCTGCACGGGACCGACCCCTGGGGCGACGCATCCGAGCCCTCCGCGCCCGAGGGGCGCATGATTGCCTTTCTGCGGCCTGAAACGTCTGCTGAGACATGGCTCAGTGCGGCGTCCCGCTGGGGCTGAAGTGCGGCGCTTTCGGCGTTATGGAGTCCGACCCTAAAATCGAGGCACATTCGACTTTAATTCACGCGCTGCCCCAGGGGGGCGGGTCGGCGCGGCCCAACAGGTCCTGTTGGGCGGGCGCTTTGAATGGAGCGGTGTTCCTAAGGTTCAAGGTCGGAAGCCTTAACCAAACAATCACCCCACCTTCGCCCCATTGTCGCCTTTTGCGAAACGATACTGGCCTCATGACAAAACGATGAGGCAGGCAGATGAAGATCATCTGGTCGATCGCAGGCAATCCTTTGGCAGGCAGTGCATTGGTGACGGCGGGGACGATGTACCCCCGCTGCGCCAACACCAATATCGCACCGCCCGGGCGAGACGCGGCCATCACCTCAGATGCCGGCCTCGCGCTGCTGCGCCAGATAACTGGCCAGCGATAGCTACCCGCGCTGCGCTTGGCGCCCCGCGCGGCCGCCGCGCCGCTTGGCCAATTGACCGCGTCGCTCAGGCAGCGCGGCCATGACCGCGCGGCGCTCCTCGGGCGCCATCCCCGACCAGCCGCCGATCTCATTCAGGGTGCGCAGACACCCCGTGCAAATCTGCGCCTCTGGATGGATCACGCAAATCTTGATGCAGGGGCTTTCCACCTCTGCCCGTTTCCAAACCTCGTCGCTCACCCGGCTATCACCCTCAACCTGTCCAATGCGCCCTGCAGGATATAGCCCGCGGCCACGTGATCAATAACCTCAGCACGACGTTTGCGCGACGTATCCGCCTCCAAGAGCGCGCGTTCGGCGGCCACGGTGCTGAGCCGTTCGTCCCAGAAGGTGATGGGCATCTGAGCCAAAGCGTCGAAATTACGCGCGAAAGCCCGTGTGGACTGACAGCGCGGCCCCTCCGACCCGTCCATGTTGCGCGGCAGGCCCAGCACCAGCCCGCCGATCTGACGCTCTGCGACCAAAGCGCGCAGGCGCGCCGCATCTAGGCCGAATTTGCGCCGCCGCACTGTCTCAAGCGGGCTGGCAACGCTGGCCATCATGTCGCTCACGGCCACGCCGATGGTCTTGTCGCCCAGATCGAGCCCCATCAGCGCACGGTGTCGCGGCAGAGCGGCGGCGAATGCGCCCATATCCTCAAAGATCATCCGTCAATCCCCGCCCGTTCCGCCGCCCGCGTCAACAGATCGAGCGCGCGAAGATCGCTGGCGAAAACCTCCAGCGCCTCGGCGTAGATCGCAGCGGACTGCGCGCGCTGACCCAGCACGCCCAAGGAGGCGATGAGCCGCGCCCAATCCTCCACCGGCCCGCCCTCGCGACCCAGCCTGTCAGACAGGCTTTCGACCATCCCGCCGATCATCTGCATGCGTTCTTGCGGCGTCATCGCGGCGGCGGCCTCAATGTCTTCAGAGCTTGGCCCCGGCGCGCGCCCGGACCCGATGCGCGGCATCTCATACTCCACGCCCGCAAGCGCCGCCGCGCGGGGGATCTGCGCGCGAATGGCGGGGATCCAGGGCGCCTCCACCGGGCCTTCGCGCAAGAGCGTGTCCCAGATGCGGAACGCCAAATCCGGCCGCCCGGTCTGGTCCATCATCAGCGCAATATAGTAGCGCGCGCGCCCGTCTGTCTCATCGAGCGCCAGCGTGTTGCGCAGCACCGCTTCGGCCTCGGGAGAGACGTACCCCCCTGCGGATAGCACCAAAAGCTCTGCAAAATCGCCCAAGTCCCGCGCGGTAACAGCGTTGCCCTTGATCTCCAGCACGCGGCGCTGGGCCGCGATCGCGGCCTCGAAATTCTCCGCCAGCGTCTCGTATTGCGCCAGATACCGCTGCAACTGCGCATCCTCCGGGCGCGCGGCGGCGGTTTCGCGCAACTGGGCGAGCAGTGTGGCCTCTTCCTCCGTCATCGAAGGCGCGGGGCGGTCTTGCGCAAAGGCCGCCATCGCGACCTCTTGGCCCGAGCGTGTCTGGCGCACCTCCTCGGCAAAAGCCAACCGGTCGCGCAGCGCCATATCGCCGTAGCCAGGTTGACCGAGCAGCGCATAGCCGCCCAGTGATCCGCCGACCAAGAGCACCGCTAGCACCGCCACCAGCGCGCGGCCCGGCCCCGCCTGGGCCTCGCGTTGGTCTTGCGCGGCCCTGTCCGCGGCCAGAATGCGGCGAGAAATTTCGGTGCGCGTGCGCTCCGCGTCCTCCGCGCTGATGACCCCGCGCGCCACGTCACGCTCCACCTCCGCCAGCTGGTCGCGGTAGACGGCGATGTCATAGCTTTTGGCACCCTCCACGGCATCCTTTTGCCCGCGCAAAAGCGCCCGCGCCAAAAGCGCCGTCACCAGGACCGCCATTGCGGCAAAGACAAACCAGAACGTCATGAATGCTATCTAAAGCCGCAGCAGCCGCGACAAAAGGGGACAAGGGGCGCACATGCGCGACCGATTGCAGCGCATGTCGCAAAATTGATAAGAAATGCCGTGGGGAGTATCCTCTTTTTCAGCCACCTCCCCGATATGGAACTGCTGCCAGCCACCGCCCGAATCTGACGCGCCAGGGGACCCGACATGAAGAAGTATTCCGTCTTTGCCGTGGCCCGCGAGGCGATGCGCCACCACACCGGCTGGACCCGCGCCTGGCGCGATGCGCAGCCCAAGAAGAAGTACGATGTCATTATCATCGGGGCGGGGGGTCATGGGCTGGCCACCGCCTATTTCCTCGGCAAGAACTTCGGCATCACCAATGTCGCGATCCTGGAAAAGGGCTGGCTGGGTGGCGGCAACACGGGGCGCAACACGACCATCATCCGGTCGAACTATCTCCAGGATGCCTCCGCCGCGATCTATGAGAAATCCCGCAGTCTCTATGAAACGATGTCCCAGGACATCAATTACAACGTCATGTTCAGCCCGCGCGGCGTGATCATGCTGGCCCAGACCGAGCACGAGGTGCGCGGCTACAAGCGCACCGCCCACGCCAACGCGCTGCAGGGGGTTGAGACGGAGTTCATCGGGCCTGACCGCGTCAAACAGCTGGTGCCCATCATCAACATCGACGGTCCGCGCTATCCGGTGCTGGGTGGCCTCTGGCAGGCCCGCGGCGGCACCGCGCGGCATGACGCGGTGGCCTGGGGCTACGCGCGGGCGTGTTCGGACATGGGCATGGATGTCATTCAGAAGTGCGAGGTCACCGCCGTGCGCCGCGAGGGGGGCAAGGTGGTCGGGGTCTCAACCAGCAAGGGAGAGATCGATTGCGACAAGCTCGGCATCGTGGTGGCGGGGCACTCGGGGCATCTGGCCGACATGGCGGGCTTCCGGTTGCCGGTGGAAAGCGTGGCGCTGCAGGCGCTGGTCTCCGAGCCCATCAAGCCCTGCATGGACGTGGTCGTGATGGCCAACACCGTGCACGGCTACATGAGCCAGTCCGACAAGGGCGAGATGGTGATCGGCGGCGGCGCGGACGGGTTCAACAACTACACCCAACGCGGCAGCTTTCACC
>JBCCPS010000117.1:0-7529 GCA_039024775.1 Pseudomonadota bacterium | reverse complement strand
GCGCGCTTGCCCGGCTCGATGGAGCCGATGTGACCGCTGATCCCATGCGCAATCGCAGGGTTGATCGTGTACTTCGCCACATAGCGTCGCACGCGCATGTTGTCGTTGTCGCCCGTCTCTTCCGGTAGCCGCCCGCGCTGCTTTTTCATCTTGTCGGCCGTCTGCCAGGTGCGGATCACAACCTCGCCCACGCGACCCATCGCCTGACTGTCGGAGGCGATGATGGAGAACGCACCCATGTCGTGCAGGATATCTTCGGCGGCAATCGTCTCCCGCCGGATGCGGCTTTCAGCGAAAGCGATGTCCTCGGGGATGGATTTATCGAGATGATGACAGACCATGAGCATGTCCAAATGCTCTTCAATGGTGTTGACGGTGAAGGGCCGGGTGGGGTTGGTGGAGGAGGGCAGCACATGCGCCTCGCCGCAGATCTTGATGATGTCCGGCGCATGCCCGCCGCCCGCGCCTTCGGTGTGGAAGGCATGGATCGTACGGCCCTTCATGGCGGCGACTGTGTTTTCGACAAAACCGCTTTCATTCAGCGTATCGGTGTGGATCATCACCTGCACGTCCATGGCGTCCGCCACGCTCAGGCAGCAATCAATGGCGCCCGGCGTGGTGCCCCAGTCCTCATGCAGCTTGAGCGCGCAGGCGCCCGCCTTGATCTGTTCTTCCAGCGCGGCGGGGAGCGAGGCATTGCCCTTGCCCGCAAAGGCCAGGTTCATTGGAAAGGCATCAGCGGCTTGCAGCATCCGCCCGATGTGCCAGGGGCCGGGGGTGCAGGTGGTGGCAAGCGTGCCGTGCGCAGGGCCGGTGCCGCCGCCCAACATGGTGGTCAGGCCAGAGTGCAGCGCGTCTTCGATCTGCTGGGGGCAGATGAAGTGGATATGGCTGTCAAAGCCCCCCGCCGTCAGGATGCGCCCCTCGCCCGCGATGGCCTCGGTCCCGGGGCCGACGATGATGTCCACGCCCGGCTGCGTGTCGGGGTTGCCCGCCTTCCCGATGGCGGCGATCTGCCCGTCTTTGAGGCCCACATCCGCTTTGTAGATACCCGTATAGTCCACAATCAGCGGGTTGGTGATGACGGTATCGACCGCGCCTTCGGCCCGCGTCGCTTGGCTTTGCCCCATCCCGTCGCGGATGACCTTGCCGCCGCCGAACTTGACCTCCTCACCGTAGAGCATCGCATTGCCGCCAGAGCCTTCGCCCGCGCCCGCCCGCTCCGCGATCAGGTCGCGCTCCACTTCGATGATGAGGTCGGTGTCCGCCAGCCGCAGCTTGTCGCCCACTGTGGGGCCGAACATCGCGGCATAGTCGGATTTCTTGATTGTCGCTGGCATCGCCCTCTACCTCATCATGTTCAAAAATTCGCTGTTGCGCGCGCGCGTCAGCCGCTCCATGCAGCGCCAATAGACCATTGGCGCGATGGAGCCTCCGCCGTATTCCGCCCGCTCCGCCTCGCAGGTCCCATCCCTGCGGGCAATCCAGGCGCGCTGCTCGGTCAGCAAGCGCCCGCCCCAACCGGCCTGGTCCGCGCGGGGTTTCAGCACCCGCCACAACCCGTTGAGTTCCCGGTCCGCGTCTTCCCAGGCGGCCTTGGCGCAAAAATTCGCGTCAAGTTGGGTGGCAGCGGTCGAACAGCTGGTCACTTGCGCCCAGCCGCTGGATGCCGTGCAGGCAAAAACCAGCGCGGCGAGTGCACCTGCCGCCCTCACAGCTCCCCCATCACGTTTTGATTGAAGCCATAGATGCGCCTTGCGCCGGAGATGGGGATGAGCTGCACCTCCCGCCGCTGCCCTGGCTCAAACCGCACCGCCGTCCCCGCCGCGATGTCCAAGCGCCGCCCCCGCGCGGCGTCCCGGTCAAACTCAAGCCCCGGATTGGTTTCGGCAAAGTGGTAATGCGAGCCCACTTGCACCGGGCGGTCGCCCGTGTTGGCGACCATTAATGTGATCGCCTCCGCGCCCGCGTTCAGCGTGATCACGCCCTCTGCCACAAACATCTCGCCCGGTATCATCGCGCCACGCTCCTCTTCATCTTTCCTGAAATTCTCATCCTCACCGGATCGGATTATGCACTGTCACCAGTTTGGTGCCGTCCGGAAATGTCGCCTCAACCTGCACCTCGTGGATCATCTCTGGCACGCCTTGCATGCATTGCTCCGCCGTGATCACCTGCGCCCCGGCTTGCATCATGTCCGCGACGGAGCGGCCATCGCGGGCGCCTTCGACGACGGCATCCGTGATCAGTGCGATGGCTTCCGGGTGGTTCAGCTTGACGCCGCGGGCCAGCCGCTTGCGCGCCACCTCCGCGGCCATCGCCACCAGTAGCTTGTCTTTCTCTCGGGGCGTGAGGTTCATTCTAAAGTCTCCAGCTTGTCGGCAGGGTGTGTCCGGTGAGGTGATCAAGCAACGGCAAAAGCGTTTGCCGCAAGGCAAATCCGTCCGCAGCCAGGAGGCGCAGTGCAAGCACGTCGTCCTGTAGAAGCGACAGGCCTGCCTGCGCGGGCAGCCGGGATTGCAATGCTTCGGCATGTCCCGCGGCCTCCGGTCCAACATAGATAAGGCTCGCCATTGCACCGGCATTAGATGCAATGGCTGATTGCTCCAAAAGGTCCGCCGTAAGGTGCAATGCGTCGAGGTAAAGGGGCGCGCCCTTTCTGCTGATTTCGATCCGGTCTTTGAAGGCCAAGGTCTTCAAGTGCTCGCCCATCTGCGCGCGTCCGAAAATCACCGGCTCGACCATCAAAAAGCGCGCGCCCCCGGCAAGCGCGCAGGTCAATCGGCGGTCAAGATGCGCGCCGTCAAAGAGGATCAGCTCTTGCGGCAGCCAGAACGCGGTCGCGTTGTCACCCACGGTCAGAGTGCTTTTGACATGGGCCGGTCCTTGCGGTGCCCGGTAGGCGCGTTCGGCGGCCTGCGTCGTCAGTGCGGCGGTTCCGCCCGCCTGGACATCAATGTTCAGAGTAAGGCTGTCATCGCTGGTCAGACCCCCCGAAGTGTTGATCAGGATCGCATCCACCCGGGCCGGAGACCGCGCAAAGAGCACTTTGATGCATCCGGACATGCGCAAATCGGCAAGACCGCTCTTGCCATTTTTGCGGCAAACCGCCACCTCCGCCGCGCCGATGGCGCGCGGTGGGTTCAGCGGCTGTGTGATCGCGGCCTGCGCAGAAATGATCCGGCCTCCTCTTCTTCCGGGCCGAGGCTGTCAAATCGATCCGGGTCTGGCCGGAAGAAACAGATCGCCCAGTTTTTATTCAACCGCCCCCGGCCCGTTTTGGGAAGTTCAATCCGCTTGCGGCGACTGTGCGGGAGCGCAACAGTTAAAATGTTCTCAGATTGTTAACTTGATCGGCACCTTTTTTTGTTTAATGCTTAATTTATGAGCAGTTTGAGAACTCTTCTGCCTGCGCTAATCTGTGCAGCAATCCTGCCGATTCAGGCGGCGGGGCGGGATCAAATTGCTGAAATCATTGCCAATTGCACAGGTCGGATGTCGGCTCAGATGGAGTTTGCCTGGCTGAGGAGCGACCCTGAGTCCGATAGGCTGGAAAAGCAGAGGCATCGGTTTGTCGAAATCCTCGAAGCGGTCGGCCATTCTGCGGATCGCCGAGCACAGATGGCGCTGCGCATTAACGCGAAGATGGCCCATGCGCGCCTTCTTAGCTTGGCGCATTTTGGGAGCCAAAGCACAAGCAGGGCCCGCGCCAAAAGGCAGGCAGCGCTTCACCTATCAGCTTGTCAGAACATGCTCCTGGACAGCTAACAGCCGTTAGTTCAGCTCAAATAATAGGCATTTTTATCCGATATGACGAAATTTCAGGCGATGCGCCTCAAGCCGCAGCAAAGAGTAAGCACTTGGACTCGGCAATCAAAAGCAGAGTACCCTAGATGGCGGCGCGGTCTACGTGACCGGTCAACTTGTGCGGTGATCTCTGCCTGAGAAACAAAAGACCACCGCACGCTGCAACTGAATGCGTGAACGGCATATGGGGGTGCTTCCTTCTGCGCGCAATGCCCGCACGCGATGTGTAAGAGGAAAACACATGTCCCATAAACTTCTCTGTTCTGCTGCTGCTCTGGGCCTAATGGCCGCGTTGCCCGCGATGGCCTGCGATGCGCCGATCAAGGTCGGCGTTCTGCATTCCTTGTCCGGTACAATGGCGATTTCTGAGACAACGCTAAAAGACACGATGGAAATGCTGGTCGAACAGCAGAACGAAAAGGGCGGCGTGCTGGGCTGTCAGCTGGAGGCGATCGTGGTCGACCCGGCCTCCGACTGGCCGCTCTTTGCCGAAAAAGCGCGCGAGCTGCTGACGGTGCATGAGGTCGACGTGATCTTTGGCAACTGGACCAGCGTAAGCCGCAAATCCGTGCTGCCGGTGATCGAGGAGCTCAACGGTCTGCTGTTCTACCCCGTGCAATACGAGGGTGAGGAAAGCTCCAAGAACGTCTTCTACACCGGGGCCGCCC
The DNA here is from genome assembly GCA_039024775.1 of Pseudomonadota bacterium. Taxonomy (GTDB): domain Bacteria; phylum Pseudomonadota; class Alphaproteobacteria; order Rhodobacterales; family Rhodobacteraceae; genus Sulfitobacter. Next base: position 3,054 of record JBCCPS010000117.1, on the reverse strand, counting down.
CGAACCAGCAGGCGATCCCCGCGACGGATTACTTCCTTGAGGAGTTGGGCGTGGAGAAGTTTGCGCTTCTGGGCACCGACTACGTTTATCCCCGGACCACGAACAACATCCTGGAAAGCTATCTGAAGGACAAGGGGATCGCGGAGGAGGACATCTTCGTCAACTACACGCCCTTTGGCCATTCCGACTGGTCCAAGATCGTGGCCGACGTGGTGGCGCTGGGCGCGGATGGCAAGAAGGTCGGCGTGATCTCCACCATCAACGGGGACGCCAACGTGGGGTTCTACAAGGAACTGGCTGCTGCGGGCGTGTCCGCGGATGACATCCCGGTCGTCGCTTTCTCCGTCGGTGAAGAAGAGCTGGCGGGTCTGGATACCACCAACCTCGTGGGCCACCTTGCCGCCTGGAACTACTTCCAGTCCGCTGAATCCGAGGCCAATGAGGCCTGGGTTGAGGCATGGAAGGCGCGCATGGGCGAAGAGCGCGTGACAAACGACCCGATGGAGGCCCACTACATTGGGTTCAACATGTGGGTGAATGCCGCGACCGCTGCGGGCACCACGGATGTGGACGCGGTCCGAACAGCGATGTATGGTCAGGAGTTCCCGAACCTGACGGGTGGCACGGCCATCATGTTGCCCAATCACCACCTCGCCAAGCCCGTGCTCATCGGTGAGATTCAGGAAGACGGCCAATTCGATATCATCAGCCAGACTGAAGAAGTGCCGGGCGATGCCTGGACCGACTTTCTGCCTGAATCTGCCGTTCTGGTCTCTGACTGGAAGGAGCTTGGCTGCGGCATGTACAACACCGAAACAAACACCTGCGTTCAGATCAAATCCAACTACTGACGCAACGGGTCGTCAGACCGTTTGAAAACAGCGAGGGGCGTGCGCGCCCCTCTGCCTTCCCTTCATGAATCCGGACACGCCATGACGCGGCTCTTTGCGCTTTTAATTGCCATCATGCTGGGGTCCGCCGCCCAGGGTCAGGACGCGGATGCGCCGATCCAGCAGTTGATGCAGGTGCATGGTGATGATCTGGCCAAACCTTCCCGCCGCACAATCCAACCCGCCATTGACGCGCTGGCCCAAAGTGGCCTGCCGCAGGCGCAAGAGGTGTTGGAGCGGTGGCAGGAAAAGGAGATCTGGCGCAGCAAAGACAGCGGGCTCTTCGTCTTTGCCGAAGAGATCGACCGCAAGACAATTCGTACCTTCGACATTTCCACGGGCACAGAACTTGCCACCGTGGAGGACAAAGGCTTTCGCCAGCTCAAACCCAACAGCGGCGTGCGCGGGCTGATTGCGGCGGCCCTCGTTGGATTTCAACTGCGGGATCCGCAACCCACCGCGCGCCTGACCGCGCTGGAGGCGATTGCCAGCGATCCAAAGGAAAGCCACCTTGCCGTATTGAAAGAGGTGCTGACGGAAGAACCCGACGCGGTGATCGCGGCCCAGATGGACCGGCTTCAGCGCCTGCTGACCATTGAGTTTGGCGAGACCGATGCCGAGCGGATCGCCGCGATTGAGAGTTTTGAGGGTGATCTTGGCGTGGACACCCGCGGTGCGCTCAATCCGCTGCTGCGCGTTGAAACCGCTTTCTCGGAAACGCCCCCCAAAGGCGCTGAGGTCGCACGCATCTTGACCATCGGCGACAGTATCTCATCGCAAGACGCCTACGCGTTTTTGGTCGCGGCAGACGTGGCGCCCGCAGTCTTGACCGCTGATGCGCGCCGCGAGGTCCTTGTGGCCAACATTGACGGCGATGCCATCGCGGGCATCCCGGTGGCGACACTCGACACCAATGCCGCGCGGGACGCAGCCTACAACGCGCTTGTCAGCGCAGGGCTGGCGGAGCCTGCGCTTTCAGATGCTGACCGTGAGGCGTTGCTAGACCGATACACATTCTATCAGACCTATGTGGCGGCCTCTCCTTCCGTGGCGCTTGCTGCCGCAGCTGCTTTGGCGAGCATCGAAAACAAGGTCGCGGTGTCCAAGGCGGCGGACCTGGGGCTCGACGCGGTCTCTCTCGCGTCGATCTACTTTTTGGCCGCGATTGGCCTTGCGATCACCTTCGGCGTCATGGGCGTGATTAATATGGCGCATGGTGAGTTCATCATGATGGGCGCTTATACCGGCTATGTCGTGCAGCTGTTTGTGCCCGATCACACTCTGTCCATCCTGCTCGCGATCCCCTTGGCGTTCAGCGTAACTTTCGCGGCGGGCGTTGCGATGGAGCGTTTGGTCGTGCGCTGGCTCTACCACCGCCCGTTGGAGACATTGCTGGCCACCTTTGGCGTCTCCATCGCGCTGCAACAGATCGCCAAGAACATCTTCGGCACCCAGGCGCGCCCGCTGACGGCGCCTGCGTGGCTGGACGGGTCCTGGGCGATCAACGATGTGATCTCCATCAGCTACATCCGCATTGCCATTTTCGTTCTGGCGCTTGTGTTCCTCGCCCTCTTCCTCTTTGTGATGAACCGGACGCGGCTGGGGCTGGAGGTGCGCGCGGTTACGCAAAATCCTCGCATGGCCGCTTCCATGGGCATCAACCCCGACAAGATCAACATGCTCACCTTTGGCTTTGGTTCCGGCATCGCCGGCATCGCGGGCGTGGCCATCGGGCTTTATGCGAAAGTCACGTCGGAGATGGGTGCGGACTACATTGTGCAAAGCTTCATGACAGTCGTCGTCGGCGGCGTCGGCAGCATCTGGGGCACGCTCTTGGGTGCCTCCATGGTGGGCACGCTGCAAAAGGGGATCGAATGGCTCAACCCCTCCAATACGCTGGCCGCCCAGACCTACATGATTCTCTTCATCATCCTTTTTATCCAGTTCCGACCACGCGGCATCATCGCGCTCAAAGGTCGGGCGGCACAGGCCTGACCTGATGAGCGAGCTTTCTCCTTTTTCTGGCCATAAGTATCCTGGGGGAGCGCGAGGGGGTGAAACCCCCTCGCCCCTGGCGGCGTCGCCAGACGGCGCAAAACCTTTTGTTCTGCGCCACCCGTCGGTTCTGATCTTCCTGATCTGCCTCGCGCTCTTCACCGCTGGC
>JBCCPS010000116.1:0-7652 GCA_039024775.1 Pseudomonadota bacterium | reverse complement strand
GTCTGAGATGTAGATGACAATCGTGTTGTCATCCAACCCCAGCTCCTCCAGCGCGATCAGAATGCGGCCCACGTTGTGATCGACCAGCGCGATCTGGCCGTAGGTGTTGGCGATGATCTCCCGCAGTTGGTCATCCGTCTGCGGTGGGATGCGGCTGTAGGCCTTGCGGATCTCCGCGCCTTCCTTGCTGCCCGTGGGCTCGGCTGTGAGCACCGCTTCATGCCACCAGGGGCGGCCCTCAAAATCGCGCGTGCGGTTTTCCGGCAGGTCCACCTCCTCGGGCGGATGCAGCCGCGACCAGGGTTCAGGCGCATCAAAGGGATGGTGCGGATCGGGAAAGCTGACCCAGGTGCAAAAGGGCTGATCCCCGCGCCCGTGCCGCAACCACTCAATCGCGCGGTCTGCGGTCCAGGTGGAGTTGTGCCAGGCAGGCGGCAGCTGCGAATGCCAGGTCTGCGCCGCGCCTTTGGTATCGCCCCCGTTGGCCCACATGGCCGCGACCCTCTCCGCCCCGCGCCCATCCGCGTGAAACCAGCGCTCATAGTGCTGCCCGCCCGGCGGCGTCTCCGGCGCCCACCAATTGTGCCCCACCAGCATCAGCTCCACATGTTCAAAGCCCATGTAGGGCCCGTTCCAGTCCTCCGGATAACTGGCGGAGGATTTCAGGCACTCGGGCGTGCCAGTGGGCGCATGCGTGTGATAGGTCGAAAAATGCGCCTTTCCGAAATAGGCGGTCTCATAACCCACCGCCGCCATCGCGCCCGCAAAACCTTTCTCCCCGATCGCAGGCTCCAGATCGATGCCATTGTCGTGCACCCCGTGCGTCCGGCAAAGCTGGCCCGTGAGGATCGAGGCGCGTGCGGGCTGGCAGACAACCGTGGGCGTGATGCAATTGGTGAACCGCGTGCCATCCCGTGCCAGCTGATCGAGATGCGGCGTCTTGATGGCGCGGCCCTCATGTCCCATGCAGTCTGCCCTGTGCTGATCGGAAGAAATCAGCAAAATGTTAGGTCGGCTCACGCGTCACCCTTTCTGAGGTTGAGCACCACCACCAGCACCGCGAGTGCCACAAAGGCAAAGGCGATGGGGCTGGAGAACAAGAAAAACGGGTCGCCGCCGGTCGCGGAAAACGCCTGCCGCGCTGTCTGCTCCAGATTGCCGCCAAGGATGAAGGCGATCACGAAGGGGAGCGGCGACATGCCAGAGCGGCGCATCAGATAGCCCAGCACGCCAAAACCCACCGCGATCCACATCGCGGACATGGAGGTTTCCTCCACATAGATCGCCGTAAGCGTGAGCAGTAGGACAACCGGCAGCAGCATGGCCTTGGGCACCCGCGCCATCACGCCCACCACGCGCATGAAGACCCCGCCGATGGTCCAGTTGAGCCCGTTGGTCACGAACATCGCGGTGAAGAGGCCGAAGACCAACACCATCTCTTCGTTCACGCCCTCGCTGGGCACCTGAAAGACCCCCGGGCCCGGGTTGAAGCCGCCGATGCTGTCCATGCCGAGGATCAAAAAGACCGCCGCCGCATTGCCCGGAATGCCCAGCGACAGCACCGGAATGAGGTTCGCGCCCGAAACGGAGGAATTGGCGGCCTCGGTCGCTGCAATCCCTTCGATGGCGCCGGTGCCAAAGGCTGGATCCTCGGGCGCCTTGGTCTTGGCATAGCGCGCCTTGGCGGAGGTATAGCCGAGCGTCGCTGCGAGGGTGGAACCCACGCCGGGCAGCGCGCCGATGGCCGTGCCTATAACGGAGGAGCGCGCGATGTTGGGCCCCATGCGGCGTAGGTCCGCAAGGCTCAAGCGATCGCCTTCGATCGCTGCGCCCCTTTGCGGGGTCCGCGTGCCCTGCCCGCGCGCGAGATCCTCCATCGCCTTGAAAACCTCGCCCAGGATCAGCACGCCCAGCACGGCGGTGGCGATGGGAAAGCCGTCTGAGAGCGCGGGCGCGCCCATTGTCAGCCGGGGATAGAAATCCTCCCCCGTGGCGACCATCGCCGCCAAGAGCCCTAGCCCCATGGAAATCAGCCCCTTGCCCACGGAGCCGCCGATCACGGAGGCGATGAAGGCCAGCGACAGGATCAAAAGCCCGGTCTTCTCCGGCAGGTCGAGATAGCCCTCCACCAGCACCGCCAGAAAGGGCGCGCAAAAAATCAGCACGATGTCAGAAAACGTATCGCCCGTGACAGAGCTCAGGTGTGCTACCTTCAACGCCTTCTTCGCCTGGCCCTTCTGGGCCATGGGAAACCCGTCGAGCGTGGTCATGAAAGCATCCGGCGTGCCGGGCGTATTGAACAGGATCGCAGGCACGCAGCCGCCCACCGTGGCGCCTTTCATGATCCCTATGAGGAAGCTCATCACCGGCAGAAAGGCATCCTGCGAAAAGCCGAAGATGGAGATCAGGATGGGCAGCGAGATGGCCATGGCCATCGGTCCTGCCAGGCCCGGCGTGGCCCCCACAGTGATGCCCATGAGAAAACCCAACAGGATCATCACCAGCGTGATGGAAATGGGCAGCCCCAGGATCGAAAACGCCTCCGGCCCCAGAAAAACGGCCGTGATCCCGGCCAGCGCGTGGCCCATCAAATCCATCAGACGTCCCCGTTGGGCGGCAGTTGCAGGTTGTCAAAGGGCAGGTCGTAAAGCATCGCGATGGCAAGGCTCGCGGCAAAACCCAAGAGCACCGCATTGCGGCGTGGCCGTCCACCCATCGCCCAGTTGAGCCCTGCGATCAGCACGGTTCCACCCAGCAGATAGCCCGTGTAGTTCCAGGGCGCCGTGGTCCGCAGCGCGCGGTAAGACGGCTCTGCAAACAACTCCACCAACGCGGGACCGGCAAAACGCATCACCAGAAGGCTCGCGGCCAGGGTCGCCAGAAGCTGCGCGAGCCAGATAAGATTGTCCGGGCCTATCGCCGGATCTTGCGCGTTGGGCCGCAGCAGGCACAGCAGGCCACCGATCAAAATCACCGCGCCCGCCACCACGGGGCCAAGGCTGTCACCGATCACAAACTGGCGGCGCACCTTGTCGACGATCCCGGTGTCCACGTCCAGCGGCACCCAGACAAAGATCAGCAAAAGCGCAGCCAGGCCTGTCAAAAGGCCGAGCCAGCGGTCAGCACCGAAGTGTTTCAGCATGGCCCGGCCTTTCGCGTCATTGATCTTGCGTGTGACGTTTACTCAACCGCGTCGCGCAGGGCGCCTGCGGAATCGAAGTCCGCCTGCAGCAGCGCGTCGAGCTCTGCGCCTTGGATGACCACGTGACCGCCCAGACGGCCCTCGATCATTTCGGATGCCTTGCCGGTCGTTGCCGCCGTGCTGAGCGCGTCTGTCAGTGCCGCGCGGGCGTCATCGGGCAGGCCCGCGGGCGCCACAAAGACCCAGTAGCCATCCGCGTTGAACGGCACGCCCAGATCGGCCATCGTCGGTGCGTCAGGCGTCTGCACCAGCGGACGGCCCAGACCGGAGGCAAGGTTCACCAGATCGCCGGAGGCCACGCCCTTGCTCTGAATGCCAGCCATCCAGCCCAGATCCATGTCGCCCGCCTGCACGCCATTCATCACTGCTTTGCCGCCCTTGACGTTGATGATGTTGAACTCAATGCCCTGCGCCTCTGCCAGCAGAAAGGCCAGGTCGGCAAGCTTTGGGCTCATCGCGCCAAAGCGCAGCGTCTCGCCCCCCTTGGCGGCTGCGACCATGTCCTCGACAGAGGTCCAGCCCTTGTCGGACTTGGCGACCAGCCCCAGTTGAAAGACCGCCGTGGTGGTCAGTGCGGTCACATCACTGGGCGTGACGCCCGCATTGGATGTGGCAGCGTTATAGCCCAGCGTCTCGGTCACGATCATCGCAATTGCGGTGCCGTCGTTGGGCCGGTTCTTGAGCTCTACCACGGCGTTCAAACCGCCCTTGCCGGTCACTTGTTCGGGGATGATCTCCCACCCTGTGGCGGCAGCCATATCATCCGCGATGAGCCGCGCTTGGGTGTCCGTGCCACCGCCTGCGGTGAAGGCGATGATCAGGCTGATGGGCCCTTCGGGTTTCCAGCCGTGGCCGTCCGCGAAAGACGCGGTTGCGGCACTGATGCCAAGAACAGCTGCCGCCGCAGCCGCTTTGATAATGTTCTTCATGGTGATCCTCCCTGTTGTGCATCGAAGGGAGCCAGAAATACGTTGACCTGTCAAATTTAAATCGCAAAAGTCCGGTAAATCTTGCTTAAAACGGCCCCTCCATGCCTGACGATCTCAAGAACGTTTTTTCCGAACTGACCTCCTTTGTGACCTTCCGACTTGCCCGAACCCAGAACAAGCTGAATGCCCAGGCCACCGCGATCCTCAAGTCGCGGTCCGACCTGTCGCTGGTGGAGTGGCGCATCATCCTTATCGTCCAGATGCTCGACGGCGCATCGATGAGCCAGATCGCAAGCGAATTGCAGATCGACAAGGGCCAGCTGAGCCGCAAGGTCGCGGCAATGACCAAGAAGGGCCTGATCTTTTCCCAGATGGATGAAAACGATCAACGCATCCAACATCTACATCTGACCCCTGAGTCCAAAGAACTGGCCGCGCAACTGACCCCGGTGATGCAAGAGCGGCAGCGGCGGCTCTTACAAGGGGTGGAGCCGCGAGATGCAGAGACCTTCTTTCGCGTGCTCGCCCGCATCGAAAAGGCCTCTGGAAAGCGCGAGATAGGCCCGCGATGAAGCTCACTGTCCTAGGTTCCGGCTCTCCTGAGGCCTATGCGCGCCGCGCTTCCAGCGGTTTCCTTTTGGAAGTCGGCGGCGACCGGGTGCTCTTTGACTGCGGCGGCGGGGTCTTTGACAATCTGCTGCGCGCGGGGCTGCTGCCTTCCGACATCACGCATCTGGTCTTCAGCCACCTGCACTCGGACCACATGATGGACTACGCTCGGCTGGTACATGCCGCCTGGGACGAGGGCGGGGCGCCGCTCAAGGTCTTTGGCCCCGCGCCCCTTGCTCGGATCACTGAAGGGTATTTTGGCCGCGAGGGCGTGCTGGCCCATGATCTGATCGCCCGGACCGAGCTCAAGGGCAGCCAGGAAGTCTGGCTTGCGCGCGGCGGCACCCTGCCCCGTCACTGGCCCGCGCCGGAGGTGACGGAGATCACCGCTGGCGCCGTCATCGACGGGGACGGCTGGCGCATCACCGCCGCCACCGCGACCCACGCCCAGCCCTATCTCGACTGCATGGGCTTCGCGCTGGAGGCGGGCGGCAAGAAGTTCGTCTACTCCGGCGACAGCGGCATCACGCCGGGGATTGAGGCGCTGGCGCAAAACGCGGACCTTTTGGTGCACTGGTGCTACCGGCTCGAAGGCGTCTCCATGAGTGCTGCAATGGAGGCGGTGACGCCAACGCCCGCAGAAATTGGCGCAATGGCCACGCGGGCGGGCGTGAAACGGCTGCTGCTGTCGCACTTCCGCGTCTACATGGACGCCCGGCTGGAACAGGCGAAGGCCACGCTTGCCGCGCATTTCGACGGACCCTGCGGGGTGGTCGAAGACCTGGACGTCTTCGAGATCTGATCACGTCTGGGGCTAGGTCACGCCTGCTCCGCTTCAGGCAATTGCTCCAGCCTCGGCATCAGCGCCAACAGCTCTTGCGTGTAGGCGTGCTGCGGATCGGCAAAAAGCGCCTCCGTCTCCTCCACCTCCACGATCCGACCCTGTCGCATCACCGCCACCCGGTCGCACATCTGCCGCACCACCGGCAGGTCGTGGCTGATGAATAGCATCGTCAGGCCCAGATGCTCTTGCAGATCCTTGAGGATATTCAGGATCTGCGCCTGGATCGACACATCCAGCGCGCTCGTCGGTTCATCACAGATCAGAAAGCGCGGCTGCGTCGCCAGCGCCCGCGCGATGGAAATCCGCTGCCGCTGCCCGCCGGAGAACTCATGCGGGTACTTGGCATGGGCATCCGCCGCCAGCCCCACCCGGTCCAAAAGCTCACGCACGCGCGGGGCCACTTGCGCCCCTTCCAACAGCTTGTGATGGCGCAGGGGTTCGGCCACGATGTCGCCCACCTTCATGCGCGGATTGAGGCTGGAGAACGGGTCCTGAAAGATCATCTGGATCTGGCGCCGGTAGCGGGCCAGCCCTTGGGCATCCATGCCCGTCATCTCCTCCCCGTCGAAAAAGATCTGGCCGCCGTCCACCGGATAAAGCGTGCCGATCATCCGCGCGACGGTCGACTTACCCGACCCGCTTTCGCCCACGAGGCCAAACACCTCGCCGTCGCGGATGTCAAAACTCACCTCATCCACAGCCGTGAAGTATTTGCGCCGCGACGGGATGAAGGAGCCCTTTTCGATGAACCGCTTGGTGATCCCCCGAACCTCCACCAGCGTGCCGCTGTCGGAGGCTTTTCCCCTGTCCCAGTTGCGCGCCAGATCCTCGATCTTGAACGCGGTCTCCCGCCCGCCGTAGCTGACCTGCGGAAAGCGGTGCAGCTTTTTCTGCGGGCGCGGCACGGCGGAGATCAGCGAGCGGGTGTAGGCATGCGCGGGCGCGCTCAGCACCTGGTCGGTAGCACCGCTTTCCACGACCTGCCCGTCATACATCACCGTCATCTGATCGGTGGTATCCGCGATCACCCCCATATCGTGCGTGATCAGGATCACCCCCACCTCGCGTTCGCGCGCCAGATCCTTGATCAGATCGAGCACCTGGGCTTGAACGGAGACATCAAGCGCCGTCGTCGGCTCATCCGCCACGATCACCGACGGCTCCGAACACAAAGCCAAGGCGATGACCACCCGCTGGCGCATCCCGCCGGAGAACTGGTGCGGATACTGGTCAAAGCGCGTCTCAGGATCAGGGATCGCCACGCGGTCGAGCAGTGCGATGGCGCGGGCCTTCGCATCAGAGGCGGAAACGCCCAGGTGCAGCTGAATGGTCTCCACCAGTTGTTCTCCCACCGTGAACAGCGGATTGAGCGAGGTCAGCGGGTCCTGGAAGATCATCCCGATCTCCTTGCCCCTGATGCGGCGCTTGTCCTCTGCATCCAGATGGTCGATCCGACTGCCCCTCAGCCAGACCTCCCCCTGCGCGATGCGCGCGGGCGGGTCCAAAAGTCCGATGACGGCATTGCCCGTCATCGACTTGCCCGCCCCGGACTCCCCCACCACGCCGCGGATTTCACCCGGAGAGATATCGTATGACACGTCCTCCACAGGCCGGAAAAGCCCGTGACGCGTCGGTATCTCCACCGTGAGCCCCCGGATCGACAGGATCGACTCTGTCATCGAAAACCGCCCGCTTTGCTTGAAAAATAGGCAGCTCCGCCCGGGTCATGCTGCTTTGCAGCATAAATCTGCCGCAACGCAGCATTTCGCCTTTTCTGAGCGTGCCGCACCATGCAAGCTGATCCTACGACAAAAAGGGAGGACACGGACGCATCAAGAAAAGGATGTCCCCCATGTGCATGAGCCTTCACGCCCTCATCGTATTTCTGAACCTCATCGGCCCCGATATTGTCAGTTCCGAACCGGGACGTTTCATCGTTCACGCCCAGAACGGCGACGTGATCTGGGTGGAAAATGACGTCAACTGGTGCACGATGGGCCCCCAGATCGACCGGATGGCGCGGTTCTGACATCACCGTAACCTCGGGTTCAGCGCATCGCGCAGCCAG
>JBCCPS010000115.1:0-7771 GCA_039024775.1 Pseudomonadota bacterium | reverse complement strand
ATCATTGTCGGGGCACAGGATATAGAAATCCCCCCGGTCCAGGCTTTCGATGAAAAACGCGATCGTCTGCGCGGCGGTCCAGGCGGCGGGGTGTTTCTCCGGCAAGCCTATCATAGGCATGTGCACGAAGCCCGGGATCAGGAGGTGGGCGGTCACCTGCGGGTTCTCGCCGTTGCGCAGCTCATGGGCCAGAGCCTCAGTATAGGCGCGCAGACCCACCTTGGAGACGTTGTAACCCGGGTTGCCCGGCGGCGTCGTGATCCCCTGTTTGGAGCCGGTGTTGATCACCGCTCCCGGAAATCCGCGCGCGATCATATCCGGCACGAAAGCCATGCAACCGTTGATCGGGCCCCAGAGATTGACCGCCAGCATCTTTGCCCAGGCTGCCCGGTCGCCTAGCGCCGATGAACCCCGCCCAATGCCTGCGTTGTTCATCAGGACCTGCGCGCCGCCAAATCGCGTCTTCACGTCTCGCGCGAGCGCCGTCACAGCCTCAAAGTCGGAGACATCCGTCACAGAGGTCATCACCTCCGCGGCGCCGGCCTGTGTAATCTCTGGTGCCACACTTTCAAGCGCCGCCGCGTCCTGATCCACGAGGACAAGGCGCATGCCGCGGCGGGCGAATTCCTCTGCCGCGGCAAGGCCGATGCCGGAGGCGCCTCCGGTCACGACGGCGGTTGCATTGGCGGTCAGGGCAGGGTGGGTCATGGGGCACTCCTTTCAAATGGTGACCGGCATCTCGGCAGCTCCGGCATGGCTTGTCGAATGCACCGCGCCGCGCGAGGGTGCGCAACCTGCCAACGCGATCTAAAAGCCGCCATGTCCACCGCTGCCTCTCACCGGCCTCGCATTCCCTTGCCTGTCGTCCCGACATGACCGAAGGCTTTGCGTTCTACATCTTTTTGGGGGCCGCTGCGGGCGGGTTCATCAACGGCTTGGCGGGCACTGCGACCGCGCTTTTCGCGCTTGGGTTCTATCTGGTGGTGTTGCCGCCGGTCACCGCTGTCGCGGTGGTGGCGGCGATGTCGGTCCTGACCAGCCTGCTGGGACTCTGGGTAGTGCGGGCGGAAATCCTCAACCATCCGCGCCGTCTCGCCCGGTTCATGCTGCCGGGGCTCTTGGGCGTGCCGATGGGGGTCTCTTTCTTGCAGGTGGTGGACGCCAGCACCTTGCGCTACGCTATTGCGGTGCTCTTGATCGTCTACGGCGCCTACTTCGGCTTTCGCAGCGCGCTGCCGGTCTTCGAACGCCGCACGCCCGTGCTGGACGGCGTGATCGGATTTGCCGGCGGCTTTTGTGCCGGCGCGGCAGCGCTGGCGGGCGCTGTGCCGAACCTCTTTCTATCGCTGCGGCCCTGGTCCAAAACGCAAATCCGGGCGACGTTGCAGTCCTTTAACATGTCGGTACTCAGCACGACCGTGGCGATGCTCACCTTCCGCGGCGCTTACGAGGGTGTGGCGCTCAGCGCGCTGAGCATCGCTGTCCCGGTGTCTCTGTGCAGTGCGTTAGCAGGTATCGCCGTGTTTCGGCGGGTCAGCGATGGCGTCTTTCGCAGGCTGCTGATCCTGTTGTCCCTGGTCGTAGGTGTTGGCGTGCTTCTGAGCGAGCTTGCGTAAGGGGGGCAATCTGCCCACCACGGGTCAATCGCCCAGCTTCAGGTCAGAGCGCTCATAGCGGTGGCGTCCGGTCTCGGACGGTTCCTGAATTTTCAACGCCCAAATGCGGCGCACGTCGTGCATACCGAGCCCCGGATTATCCTTCAGAAAGTCCCGCGTGTACTGGTTGAACTGGTTGTGATCCGCGATTTTGGAGGTGCCGGGCGCGGCCTGAAAGCTGTCATAGGCGGCCACGGCATCGCCCAGCGTCTTGCCCGCGTTGGCGCGCATCCAATCCATCATGGCGATGTTGAACTTGAACCGCGCGCCCAACCGTTCCCGAAAATAGCGCCGCACGTTCTGGCTGTTGCGGTAGTTGTCGGTGATGACGGTCTCATCGGTGAGGGGCGCGCCGTGCCAATCGAATGTGGAGGTGGGCCGGGGCGCGATATCACCTGGAAACGCCCGCTCTCCGGTATCGAGAAAATGCGCGATCCTGTCGAGGATCTGGAATTTGCCGCCCGTGGTCTTGAGCTTGAGGTCTTTGGCATGGGCCAAAAGCTCATCCTTGCGCCAGTACCAACGCTTGAGTTCCGCGCCGGTCTTGAGCGTGGCGATGTCGGGGCGTGCAGTGCGATCGGGCTTTTGGGTCATAGATTGGATTGTGACAGGCCCGCGCGCCTTGGTAAACGGCTAGCCTTCTGCCTCAAGCACCCGTTTGGCCGCGCGAAAACACTCCAAGCCCTGGGGCACGCCGCAGTAGATCGCGATCACATGGATGATCGCGCGGATTTCCTCTTTTGTCACGCCGTTGTTGAGCGCCCCCCGGCAGTGCAGCTCCCACTCTGACATCTTGCCCAGCGCGCCGATCATGGCGAGGTTCATCATGGAGCGTGTCTTTGCGTCGATCACATCGTCGCCCCAGCCAAAGCCCCAGCACCAGGCGGTCATCGCCTCCTGGAAGGGGCGGGTGAAGTCATCCGCCCCATCAAGCGATTTCTGGACATACTCCGCCCCCAGCGTCGCCTTGCGCTGCTCCAGACCCTTGAGAAAAAGATCCTCGTCGAATGTGCTCATCTGTCTACCCCCTCTAACGGCGCGCAATCGCCACGTTCTTGGTCTGCACGTAATTCCACAGCGCCTCGCGCCCCTTTTCGCGACCGTATCCGGATTTGCCGTAGCCGCCAAAGGGCGTTTCCACGCCGCCCGCGAACCATTCGTTCACGAAGACCTGGCCCGCGCGCAGCGCGCCCGCCGCCCTTGTGGCGCGGTCCAGATCGCGGGTAAAGACGCCCGCGACCAGCCCGTAAGGCGTGCCGTTGGCGATCTCAATCGCGCGGGCCTCGTCGCTGAATTTCATCACCGAGAGCACGGGGCCAAAGACCTCTTTCTGCGCGATGGCCATGTCGGGGGTCACGTTGCTCAGCACCGTGGGCTCCAGAAAGGCGCCGGGGATGTTCATCTTGCGCCCGCCGGTCGCGACGGTGGCGCCGGCGGCGGAAGCAGTGGAGACCATGGCAGCGGCGCGGTCGCGCTGCGCCTCGGACACCATCGCGCCCATGGTGGGCCCAAAGTCTGGCGCATCAATCCCGGGGCCGACTTTGAGCGATTTAGCAATGTTCACGGCGCGCTCGACAAGCTCATCGTGGCGGCTTTCGTGCACGATCACGCGGGACATGGCGGAACAGACCTGGCCTGCGTTGAAATAGATGCCCCAGCGGATGTCGTTTTCAAAGGCGTCGAGATCTGCATCCGCGTGCACGATGGCCGCCGATTTCCCGCCCAGTTCCAGCACGCAGGGCACCACGTTCTGCGCTGCCGCTGTGGCGATCGCGATGCCCGTTTGCACGGACCCGGTGAAGACGATCTGGTTGACATAAGGATGCGCGGACAGCGCTGCCCCTGCCTCATGCCCCAAGCCGCAGAGGATGTTCACCGCCCCGCGCGGTACGCCCGCGGCCTCTGCCGCATGGGCGAACCAGGCGTTGGTGATCGGGGTCAGCTCGGGCGTTTTGATCACGCAGGCGTTGGCCGTGGCAAGAGCGGCGGAGAGCGAGCGCGCGGTCATCTCCAGGGGGTAGTTCCAGGGGATGATCTGGGCGGAGACGCCAAAGGGCTCATAGGTCGTAAAATCGAAGTAGCCCGCGCCCAGCGGGATGGAGCGGCCTTCCACCGTTTCGGCCTGGTTGCCGTAGTATTCGAAGTAGCGCGCCGCGCCCTCCACTTCGATCCGGGCCTCCCAGAGCGGTTTGCCCTGTTCCAGCGTGAGCACGCGCGCAATCTCGTCCACGTTCGCCAACAGATAGCGCCCCATTGCCTGCACCATGCGGCCCCGTTCAACGGGGCGCAGCGCGCTCAGCGCGCCGCTTTCGTGGCAGGCCTTGGCGGCGGCCACCGCCCGGTCCACGTCTGCGGCATCCGCCAGCGCGTGTTCGGCCAGTTTTTCACCGGTGCCGGGGTTCACGACGTCGATGCGCCCCGCGCCGCCGTCGGTCCAGGCGCCGTCGATGTAGTTTTGCCAATAGGCTTTCATGGCGTGATCCTTTGTGTGTGCAGATGCTGGTAATGCGGCCTCATGCGCCGCACAACGCGGGCGACGCGGTAAGGCGCGTCGTCCAGCTCCACATAGCTGCGCTTCTGGCGCGTAAGTCCGGTGGAGATCATGAGGTTGGCGTGGAAACTGCCACTGTCCCACCAGCTGTATTGGCTCGTGGCGGCTCCAGGCTCCCAGCTGAGCGCGTCCGGCAGGTAGGGGATGCCCACCGCCTCGCAAAAGGCTGCGACCATGGTTTCGGGCTCCTCCAGCAGGTCATCGCTGTCGATGACCGGCGGCGGGTGGCCGTTGAGCGCGGTCAAAAGGTCAAAGAGCGCGCGCTGTTCGGGAAAACCCACTTCGGTTTCTTCGAAGTCGGGCCATTTGTCGAACATGGAGGTGACGGTCTTGGCCGGGTCGCGGATCAGGAAGGCATGGGTGAAATGGCTCAGAAACTCGGGCGTCCAGAGGTGGCTGATGTAGTGGGGGAAGTCCTTGAGGAAGACCGGGCCACGCTCCGCACGGGCCTGGATGTCGTGCCAAACGGTGCCCAGCGTAAGGCCGGGTGTGGTGAGATCGCCCGGCTGGAAGCGGGGCCAAAGCGGGTCCTCGCCCTGATACCAAGCTTCACCAAAGGGCTCGTGCAGACAGTCAAGGTCGCCGCGCTGACGCATCATCCATTCAAAAGCAGTGGAGGTGGAGCGGGGGACGGCCCACAGGGCGATGATCTTATGCATGGGTATGCTCTATGCGGGACAGATTTTTGAAAAATCTGACGAAGGCGGGGGCGGCGGGCCTTTGGCCCGCCAGGGAAAATTCTTGGAAGAATTTTGGGCGCTTTACTGGCATGTGCTGGGCGGGATGGCAGAGACTGGAAGGGCGCGGTGCGAATGTCGGTGGCATCAGCGGGATCATAGGCTGTCCAGAAGCGTGCCGTGCGGCGTGCTTGGCGCGAGCTTGAGGTCTTTGAAAAGGCGCCAGTAGAGCGCGGTATCGTGACCGATGACCGGTTTGCCGGTCAGCGCTTCGAGCTGGCGCGTGAGGTGCAAAGGGCGTTCCGGGAGGCCGCCGGGGCCGCTGCGAAAATTGCACATGCCGTTGATGAGGTAGGCGTCTGCATCTGGCGCTTGCTCGGCTACGTAAGCAAAGCTTTTCTCCGCTAGATCGCCGTCAAAGACCCAGCGGCGCGCGTTGACCTCCTCCTGGCTGGCAAACCAGCCCTGATCGTGGAAGTTGCCGGCCCAGAGCACGTCAAAACCCGCCTCTTTCAGAAAACCGACTGTCCCCTGCCACCATTCCGGTAAGTGGTAGGCGGCATTGAGCGCGACCTTCTCCACGCCAAGTGCCCGCAGCGCCTCCACCATCGCATAGCCCGCCATGTGAAAGCGCGTCTGGTACTTGTCTGACAGCGCCGCGCAATGCTGGCGGATGCCCTCCACGCCTAGCCCGCTGGCATGCACCCAGTTGGAGCCTACTTGTCCACAGACATCCACGCCGTTTCGCGACATGCAGTGCACGAAGTCCTCCAGCATGCCAAAGTTCTGCTTTCGCTGATCAAGCCCATGCGCATAGTCGGGCACATGCAGCATCCAGCCGTGCACGCCCACGGATGCTGGCGCGATGCGCAGAAAGTCCGAGGGGGCCGCATCAAAGTCGAAAGGCGGGCAGGTAAAGCCTACCTGGTGGGGAAAGAGCTTGTGCTCCGGTCGCCAGTCGGCGGGCATCATGACTGCGGCGCTTTCGTCTCAGCGCTGCCTTCAAAGCGGGGCAGGGCATCTGCCAGATGCAGCCAGGAGAGCCGTTCTGCGTGGTGGCAGTGAAGCTCTGGCGTGTAATCTGACGGGTCATCGAGGCTCACCGCATAAAGGTGTAGCTCCCCCGGCCAGCGGGTGCTCTCAAAGCTAAGCTGTGTGCCGCATTGGGCGCAGAAGCCGCGCGTGGCGATCGGGGAGGATTCGCGGAGCGTGCGGCTGCCGGTCCAGCGGACGGTCTGTGGCGTATAACCCATCCAGGCCACCACGGGGGCGGAGCAGTACCTGCGGCAGCTCTCGCAGTGGCACAGCGCGGTCCATTTTGGCGGGCCGGTGACCTCAAAGCGCACCGCGCCGCAAGGACACCCGCCCTGACGCCGCTCAGCCATCCACCGCCTCCCGCATCCAGCGTTGCAGGTGCATCACCGGGTGCTCCGAATTCACGCCGCCCTTGGGGTCCACCACCAGTGGCCCGGGGCGGTAGCCGCGCGATTGCAATCCCCGCTGCACGCTTTCCACCAGATGGATGTCTTCCTCCACCGTCGTCTCGCGGTCCTGTACGGCCAGTTGCCGCACCGTCGCATCCTCCGCCCCATCCACCGAATACCAGCCGCGCCAGACCACCACGCGGCGCGCATCCAGCGCGCGCCAGTGATAGGTGTTGAGCACATTGCCCGGGTAGACCTGGGCGGAGAACATCGGCCAGAGGAACCAGCTGGAGTACTCATGGCTGTGGGCGAAGCCGGAGTTCACGTCATAGGTCATCCGGTCCAGCGCCTGACATTCGGTCGTGTGGCGCAGGCACATGCCTTGCGGCTGGATGTCGTAGGTTTCGGGCTTCACCACGCCGTTGGAGAACGTCGTGTGGTTGAGCGCGCAATGGTAGCACTCCGAGTAATTCTCCACCGAGACCTTCCAGTTGCAGTTCTCGGCGATCTCCACCCATTCCAGCGGCTTGAGCCGGTGCCAGTGGGGGACCCATTCCTCCAGCTCGGCGCGCGCACCGGGGAACCAGCTTTCCATTGGCTCGGCGTCGGGGTCCAGGTTCACAAAGAGAAAGCCCAGAAATTCCTCCGCGCGCACCTCAGTCAGGCAAATCTCCGAGCGGTCAAAGCCCTCCACCGCGTCGATGTTGGGCCCTGAGCGCAGCGCGCCCGTCAGCTCATAAGCCCAGGCATGGTAGGGGCAGACGACAGTGGAGGTGCGCCCCGCGCCCTGCAAAAGCTGATGCGCGCGGTGCTGGCAGACGTTGTAGAAGGCCCGCACCACGCCGTCTCGCCCGCGCACCGCAAAAAGGCTCTCGCCCGCGATCTCGAAGGTGGCGTAGGAGCCTACTTTCGGCAGATCGCCCAGGTGGCAGGCGAACTGCCAGGTGCGCGACAAGAGCCCCTCCTTTTCGATCTCAAAGACCTGCGCATCGGTGTAATAGCGCGCCTCAAGCGACCGGGTGGGTGCGTTCATGGTCCCTCTCCGTGGTAGAGCCCCAGCGCGTGGCGCCGGGCGTGAAAGGTCTCCACCCGTTCGACGATTTCGTCGCTGGCGGTGGCGATGACGAAAGAAAGCAGCGTCTCCAAGAGCGCAATGATGCCCACCGAAGACGGCAGGAACTGCGGCGTGTCAGCGGAGATGACAAAGCCATGCTGCGCGCCTTGCAAAATGGGGCTGGCGCGGCTGTCCGACAGGGCGATAACCGTGACGCCTTGCTCATGCGCGATTTTCACGGCCTCCACCACTTCTGTGCGATAGGGGCTGCAGGTGATCGCGATCAGCACATCGCGCTTGTCCGCCCAGGCCAGATCATCCACAGGCGTCGATCCGGGCCGCGGGATGGCATGGAACTGGACCATGCCGGTAGAGGCGAGATATGTGAAGTTGCGCGCGTTCGAGTTGTT
>JBCCPS010000114.1:0-7880 GCA_039024775.1 Pseudomonadota bacterium | reverse complement strand
TTTCGGGTTGGAGGCCCTAACTGCGCAGCCTCCGCCAGCTCCAGATCAGCAGACAAGCGCCGACAAGGCCCACGACAAGCTGCGGGATCCAGGCGTCCGCTGCGTAAATGCCCAGAATTCCAAGCAGGAAGTTCAGCACGACTGCGCCAAGGATGCCCAGGCCGATATTCGCGAAAACCCCGGTGTCCGCCTTCATGATCATGCTCGCAAACCAGCCCGCCAGACCACCGACGATGATCGACCCGAAAAATCCCAGCCCGATGACGCGCTCCTTTCAGCTGCTAAAACGGCAACGTGAGACCGCCCGATTGGTTCAGATCAATCGCGCAAAAGCTCGTTGATGGAGGTCTTGGACCGGGTCTGAGCATCCACCCGCTTCACGATTACCGCGCAATAAAGGTTCACGCCGTTCTTGGAGGGCATGGAGCCTGCGACAACCACCGAACCGGCGGGCACCTCACCATACATCACTTCACCGGTCTCGCGGTCCACGATCTTGGTCGATTGCCCGATGAAGACCCCCATGCCGAGCACGGAGCCCTCCCGCACGATGCAGCCCTCAACCACCTCGGACCGCGCCCCGATAAAGCAGTTGTCCTCGATGATCGTGGGCCCCGCCTGCATCGGCTCTAACACGCCGCCGATGCCCACGCCGCCCGACAGGTGCACGTTCTTGCCGATCTGCGCGCAGGAGCCCACCGTGGCCCAGGTGTCCACCATGGTGCCCTCGTCCACATAAGCACCGAGGTTCACAAAAGAGGGCATCAACACCACGCCGGGTGCGATGAAAGCCGATTTGCGCACCACACAGTTGGGCACGGCGCGAAAGCCCGCCGTCTTCCACTGGTTGTCGCCCCAGCCCGAAAACTTGCTGTCGACCTTGTCCCACCAGCCGCCGCCCTGCGGGCCGCCCGGCTGCATTTCCATGTCCTTGATCCGAAAGCCCAGCAGCACCGCCTTCTTGGCCCATTGGTTGACGTGCCAGCTGCCGTCCGCCTGCCGCTCCGCCACCCGCAGGCTGCCGCTGTCAAGCGCGGCCAGCGTGTCCTCGATCGCATCGCGCGTCTCGCCCCCGGTGCTGGGGGTGATCGCGTCGCGGCCCTCCCAAGCGGCTTCGATGGCGGTCTCAAGTTGGGCGTTGGACATCGGCTCTCTCCTCAATCATCTGCGCGCGCTATAGCGCCACGGCTCACGCCGCGCAATCGCATGCTGCCGGGCGAAGGGCGGTCTGCGTGGACGTGAGCGGCCTCAAAGCTCTCCGTATTCGCGTCGCGCGCCAGCCTAGCAGCCATTGCATCATCGCGCCAACCGGGCCACGGTCAGCGGGATAGGTTGGAGGACCCCATGAAAGACGACGCGCGCAAGCCCTTTCGCGATGCCCATATGGACCGGCAAAAGGCGCGAGAGGCGCCCGACACACCGCAAACCCGCGCGCCCGCCTACCGACTCGCCTTTTCGGACGACGACTTCCTGTGCCGGGATGAGCTGCGACCGGTCCGGCTACAACTGGAGCTTTTGAAGCCCGAAATGCTGCTCGATGAGGCGGGCGTGAAATCGACCATCGTGCTCTTTGGCGGCGCGCGCATCCCCGAGCCCGCCAAGAAAGACTGCGCGCGCACCCAGACGCTGGCGGAGCTATCGCGCTTTTACGACGAAACCCGCACCTTCGCGCGGCTGATGACGGAAAAATCCATGGCGTCCGGGGGCACGGAGGACGTGATCGTGACCGGCGGCGGCCCGGGCGTGATGGAGGCGGGCAACCGCGGCGCGGTGGATGCGGGCGGCAAAAGCATTGGGCTCAACATCGTGCTACCGTTCGAGCAGGCGCCGAACGCCTATGTCACGCCAGAGCTTTGTTTTAACTTCCACTACTTCGCGATCCGCAAGATGCACTTTTTGATGCGCGCGCGCGCGATCTGCGTCTTCCCCGGCGGGTTCGGCACCCTTGATGAACTCTTTGAAAGCCTCACGCTGATCCAGACAGGCCGGATGCAACGCGTGCCCTTCCTGCTTTTTGGCCGTGACTTCTGGCACAAGATCATCAACTGGGACGCGCTGGCGGATGCGGGTACGATATCCGCGGAAGACCTGGACCTCTTCCGCTTTGTCGAAACCGCAGAAGAAGCGATGGAGATCATCGAAACCTGGGAAGACGTCGGCGCGCGGGACAGCGTGCCAGGGCGGTGAATCCAAACCTGCAAGGCAGCCTCTGGATGGTGGCCGCGATGGCCGCTTTCGCCATCGAAGACGCGTTTCTCAAGGCCGCCGGTCAGCATCTGCCGGTGGCGCAGATCCTGATGCTCTTTGGCGGCGGCGGCGCGCTGATTTTCGCCGCGCTCGCGCGCCGCTATGATCAACCGCTCGCCCCACCGGACGTGCTGTCGCGTCCGATGCTCATCCGCGTGGTCTTCGAAGTGGCGGGGCGGCTCTTCTACCTTCTGGCCATCGTGCTGACGCCGCTGTCTTCTGCCACCGTGATCTTGCAGGCTGCACCGTTGGTTGTCGTCGCGGGGGCCGCTGTGATCTTTGGCGAAAAGGTCGGGGTGCGCCGATGGGCCGCCATCTTCATTGGGCTGTTAGGCGTGGTCGTGATCATCCAGCCGGGGGCGGAGAGTTTCACACCGCTATCCGTTCTGGCTGTCTTGGGCATGTTGGGGTTTGCGGGGCGCGATCTGGCCAGCCGCGCGGCACCCGCCACGCTCAGCACCCATGTGCTGGGACTTTACGGTTTTTTGTCCATCATTCTCGCGGGCGCGCTCTACATGGCTTGGGAAGACAGGCCCTTTGCCACGCCAGATGCGTTCTCAGGCGCCATGGTCGCGGGCGCTGTGCTCGCGGGCGTCACCGCCTATGGCGCCTTGATGAAAGCGATGCGCACCGGAGAGGTGTCCGCTGTGACACCTTTCCGCTACACCCGGCTGCTCTTTGGCATCGCCCTTGGTGTGCTCATCTTCGACGAAAGCCTGAGCGTCGCAACGTTGATCGGCTGCGGCCTGATCGTGCTCGCCGGGCTCTTCATCCTCTGGCGCAGACCTGCGGTGTGATGCTTAGTGGTCGGCCGCAACTGCTGCGTCTTGCGGCAAGACACCCACTTCCACGCGATGCGGCAGCGTTTCGACCACCTGACCATGATCGGTATCCTTGATGGCATAGCCGTAGCCTGCAAGCCGGTGCTTCCATTCCCGCGGCGAAAGCGCGACCGCGCGCTCGCGCAGGACAAGGTCCATCACCTGCGCGGTGATGAAAGGGTCGCTGTTGAACATGACGGACATGGTCTGTCTCCTGATTGGTGTACCATTGGAAACAGAGTGTTCATTGATCATGGCAGGAGTTGACCGCTATTGCGGCAAGGCCGGGGTAATTTGCGGACCAATTGCCGCCCAGGATAACCGCAAGTAGATAAGCGCGCGGATCACCCTCCTGGTGCCATATGGGACGGTGGGCGGGGCGATGCTGCAAGCGAGCGCCGCGCAGCGTTCCCCTAAAGACCCGCCTCTGCCGCGATCTCAGCCCGGGATTTGCGCGCCCGCTCGGTGGCCGATTTCAACTGCCCGCAGGCAGCCATGATGTCCTCCCCCCGCGGCGTTCGGATGGGCGAGGCATAGCCGGCTTTGTAGATGATATCGGCAAAGGCACGGATCCGATTGTTCGAAGACCGCTTGTAAGGCGCGCCGGGCCATTCGTTGAACGGGATCAGGTTGATCTTGGCCGGTATCCCCTCAATGAGCGCAAGCAGCCGGTGGGCGTCGGCATCACTGTCGTTCACCCCGTCAAGCATCACGTATTCAAACGTGATCCGCTCCGAATTCCGCCCCCGGGGATAGGCGCGCAGCGCCTCGATCAGCGTCTCGATGTTCCAGCGCCGGTTGATCGGTACCAGCACGTCGCGCACCGCGTCCGTCGTTGCATGAAAGCTCACCGCCAGCTGGCAGCCGATCTCATTGGCCGTGCGCTCAATGGCGGGCACCACGCCGCTCGTGCTCAGCGTGATCCGACGCCGCGACAGGCTGATGCCCTCGCCATCCATCGCAATGAGCATCGCATCGCGCACGTTCTCGAAGTTATAAAGCGGCTCTCCCATGCCCATCAGCACGATGTTGCTCAGCAGACGCGTCTCATCCTTGGGCGCCCCGGGCACCGGCCATTCGCCCAGATCGTCGCGCGCCATCATGATCTGGCCCACGATCTCCCCCGCCGTGAGGTTGCGCACCAGCTTTTGCGTGCCCGTGTGGCAGAACGAACACGTGAGCGTGCAGCCCACCTGAGAGGACACGCAAAGCGTCCCGCGGTCCTCTTCGGGGATATAGACCACCTCCACCTCATGCCCGCCCGCGATCTTGACGAGCCACTTGCGCGTCCCATCGGTGGAGACCTGCTTAGAGACGACCTCAGGCACCTCGATGACAAACCGCTCTGCCAGTTGTGCGCGATAGGCCTTGGCGAGGTTCGTCATGCTGGCAAAATCGCGCACGCCCCACTGGTAAATCCACTGCCAGATCTGACCCGTGCGCATCTTGGCCTGCTTTTCAGGCGTGCCCGCCTCGATGAGCGCGGCGCGCATCGCGTCTCGCGTCAGACCCACGAGGTTCACCGGCCCCTCCGGCGCCTTGCGCGGAACGGTCAGCACATCAGGCGTGACGGCCGCGCGCTTGGGGGCTGGCGTGATGGCAGGGGTTGGCTGGTCGTTGGGCACGGGCTCTGGCTCATCTGCTTGGATCGGGTTGCTATATAGGCTTTTGCCGCAAATGCAAAAGCCACGCCGCGCTGGCGGCATGGCCCCTTTTGACGCAAGTGCGCCGCTCTTAGCTGCCGCAGCGCTTTGCCGCGTCTTCCACCGCTGCGGTAAAGCCCAGCAGGCTGAAGGTGTCTTTCGTGGTCGTCCCGCGCCCGGACCGCCCGGTGATCACCGCATCCGCCCCGCGTTTCATCGCGGTGATGATCTGCGCGTCATCGTTGGTGGTCGCAGGCCAGGCCCATTCGCCATCCGTGAAAAGCTCATAGGAATTGCCCGAAATGCTCACATTCACGGTCGACCCCGCCGCAAAGGGGTAGCCGCCGGTAAAGGCCACCTGCCCCTTGGCCCCCGCAGAGGGCCGGTAGAAGACCATCAGCAGGATCTGGCCACGGTTTACGGCGACAACGCGCCCGTCGCGGGTATTGACCGTCTCTTTGGGTGTGGAAACGCCCCAGCATTCTGTCGGGTTGTCTTCCACGAAGACGGACCAATCGGTCTTGGCCGCCACCTGGTTGGTGCTTTGTTCCTGCGCGGCGGCGGCGCTCGCAAGAAAAGCTGTCGCGGCGCAAAACCCGCCGATCTTTCCAAAAAGTCCCATGTTCACAGCCTCCAGCTGTCCTTTACCTCAATGCGTCCCAAACTCCTGCCGGCCGCGCGTTGATTGCGGTTCTCTTGCAAGTGTCTGTAATCTTTTCGACAACAAGCATAATAACGCCAATCATGCGACACACGAAACCCTGATTGGCAGGTTTTTGCGCAGAATTTCCCGCGACAGGAGGTCTCAAAATGTCCCAAGCCGCCCCTTTCGCCGAAATCTGGCGCGGACCGTTTCTGGAAAGCGTGCACAGCGGGCATGCGGTCATCTGCGACGACACAGGCGAGATAGTGCAAAGCTGGGGCGATCCGGGACTGGTGGTGCTGCCGCGCTCCTCGGCCAAGATGATCCAGGCGCTTCCACTGATCGCGTCGGGTGCTGCAGATGCCTTTGGGCTGGGCCCTGAGCATCTCGCCCTCGCCTGCGCCTCACACCAGGGCGCGCCGATGCATACCGCGCGCGTGACAGGCTGGCTGGACGCACTGGGGTTGTCCGACGACGCCTTTCACTGCGGCCCGCAGGAGCCGCGCGACACAGCCGACCGCGATGCGCTGATCCGCGCGGGGCAACAGCCCTGCCGGATGCACAACAATTGCTCGGGCAAACACAGCGGCTTTTTGACCCTTGCCCGGCACCTGGGCGCCGGCCCTGACTATGTCGCCCCTGATCATCCGGTGCAGCGCGCCTGCCTTGAGGCCGCAGAAATGGTCGCGGGCGAGCATTCGCCTGGATACGGCGTCGACGGCTGTTCAGCGCCTAATTTCGCCTTCACTCTGCACGGCATGGCCCGCGCGATGGCCCATTTCGCCGCGGCAGCCGACGGCTCTGCCGAGGCGCGGTTGCATCAGGCGATGCGGCTCCATCCGGAGCTTGTCGCGGGCGAGGGCCGCGCCTGCACCGAACTGATGCGCGCCTGCGACGGCAAGGTCGCGCTCAAGACCGGGGCGGAGGGGTTCTTCATCGCGATCCTGCCGGAGCAGCGCATGGGGCTCGCGCTCAAAGCCGCCTGCGGCAGCACCCGCGCTGCGGAATGCGCCATCGCCGCGCTTTTGGTGCGGCTGGGCGTGTTGGCGCCAGAGCACCCCGCGACCCTCAAGCGCATGAACGCGCCGATCCTGAATTGGGATGGGCTGGAGACCGGCATGATCCGGCCAGCGGCCACGCTGATGTAGGCGCCGCTGTGCTCAGACCACGAAATCGCTTTTGGCATAGCCTTGCAAATAAAGAAGCGCGGTCAGGTCCCCGAAATTGACTCGTATGTCACACTGCGCCGCCACCGCGGGCTTGGCGTGCAGGGCCACGCCCATGCCAGCGCGCTGAAGCATGCCCAGATCATTGGCACCATCGCCTACCGTGATCACATCCGCAGCCTCTATACCCAAACGCGCAGTGATCTCTGCGAGGGCATCCACCTTGGCCTGTTGACCCAGGATCGGCAGGCCCACCGTGCCGGTTAATTGGCCCTCTGCTACCAGCAGCGTATTGGCGCGGTGTTCATCAAAGCCCAGCGTGGCAGCGATCCGTGCCGTGAAAGCGGTAAACCCGCCCGACACCAGCGCGGCATGCCCGCCATGGGCCTTCATCGTGCCAAGCAGCGCGCGACCCCCCGGCATGAGCGTGATTCGCTCTGCGATCACCTCATTGATCACGGTGGCAGGCAGGCCCTTGAGCAAACGCACGCGTTCGCGCAGCGCGCCTTCAAAGTCCAGCTCCCCGTTCATGGCGCGGGCCGTGATCTCCTTGACGCGGGGGCCGACGCCTGCCGCATCCGCCAGCTCGTCAATGCACTCCTGCTCGATCATGGTGCTGTCCATGTCCGCCAGCAGCATCTTCTTGCGCCGCCCTTGCGCTGGCAGCACCACCATGTCCACGCCTGCCGCCTGGCACTCCTCCCAAACCGCCCAAAGGTCGGGCGGCTGGGTCTCCACATCGAATTCGGCCGCTTCTGCGGGTGCCAGCCAACGCGGCGCACCTCCGCCCCATCGCGCCTGGAGGCGAGCCACCAAATCAGCGCTCAAGCCGTCACTTTCAGGTGCGGTGATCAAAACGACGGTGAACATGCCCAAAGCCCTCTTTTGCGCGGGCATAGACCAGCGGTGTCTAGGACGCCACCCACCCGGCGAGCCGGGCGGTGCCGATGGCAGCATCGCCATGGGTGGCGCGTTCGACCGCCAGTCCCAGACACCGCGATCTGATCCGGGCATAAACCGCGTTGGCCGCACCGCCCCCGGCGCTGAAAATTCGCGTGGGATAGCGCCCACCCCGGCGCTCGATCTCCCGGTAGCAGGTGGCCTCCACCGCAGCGATCCCTTCGAAAAGGCCTGCCAGAAAGAGCGCGTCATCCTCGGGGCGGGGGGACATGAAGCCTGCGAAGTCAGGGTCATTGCGCGGAAAACGCTCTCCCGGTGACAGCAGGGGGTAATAGCCCAAGCCCGTGTCGCGATCCGGATCGATCTGGGCGCTCAAGCGCGCCAATTCCGCGCCAGAAAAAAAATGCGCCAGCACCGCGCCGCCGGTGTTGGACGCCCCGCCGACCAGCCAGAAATCCCT
>JBCCPS010000113.1:0-8092 GCA_039024775.1 Pseudomonadota bacterium | reverse complement strand
TCGATGGTGATCTCCGGCGGCGTCTCTCCGCCGGGATAGACCACCGCGATGTGATCCGACTGCGCATCGCTCACGGGAACGAGCGCGCATTGCGGCCCTTCCATGGCCTTTAACGCATCTGGCTGCAGGCTTTTGGCTCCCATCCAGTCGCTGGGGCTGGGATGGGCGTGGCGGCTGGCTGTCATCACAGGATCTTTCTTATCTGCGCGAAAGCGCGGACCTTGCGGCCCGTCTGCCCCGTCTGGTGTAAGGAGGACCCGTCTGCGCAAGCCGTCTTCCAAGGCCCGCGCTGATCGCCCCCAATCGATCTTGGACCTCACGCTAGCTTTTGAATTTGTGCCCGGTCAAGCACGCCGCCGCATTGTCGCACCGCCCGAAACAATGCCGCAAATTCGCCGCATTTCAGCGGGGCGCTGTTTCCGATCCGAAACCGGCCCATGAAACAGAAAGATGGATCGCCGCGCATTATCCAGGCCCGCGTGGGCGTGGCCTGCGTCATTCGAATCGCGCAAAGAAAAACGCCCCGGACATGCCGGGGCGCTTGACTGTCCCTGGGTGCCTTAGCGGCTTTCGATGTCGACGTAGTCGCGCAGCACATCGCCCTGGTAAAGCTGACGCGGCCGCCCGATCTTGTGCTGCGGATCGCTGAGCTGCTCTTTCCACTGGGAAATCCAGCCCACCGTCCGCGCCACTGCGAAGATGGGCGTAAACATGGAGGTGGGAAAGCCCATCGCCTCTAGGATGATCCCAGAATAGAAATCCACATTCGGGAAGAGCTTCTTTTCGGTGAAGTAGGGGTCCGCGAGGGCCGCGGCCTCAAGCTCTTTGGCCACCTGTAGGACGGGGTTGTTTTCCACGCCCAACAGCTCCAGCACCTCGTCCGCGCTTTCCTTCATCACGGTCGCGCGCGGGTCGAAGTTCTTGTAGACCCGGTGACCAAAGCCCATCAAGCGGAACGGATCGTTCTTGTCCTTGGCCCGCGCGATGAATTCGGGGATGCGGTCGGGCGTCCCGATCTCCTTGAGCATCTCCAGACAGGCTTGGTTCGCGCCGCCATGGGCAGGGCCCCAAAGGCAGGCGATGCCCGCCGCGATGCAGGCAAAGGGGTTGGCCCCCGAAGAGGACGCCAGCCGCACCGTGGAGGTGGAGGCGTTCTGTTCGTGATCCGCATGCAGCGTAAAGATGCGGTCCATCGCGCGGCTCAGGATCGGATTGACGACATAATCCTCCGCTGGCACTGCAAAACACATGCGCAGGAAGTTGGAGGCATAGTCCAGGTCATTGCGTGGATAGACAAAGGGCTGACCTACCGAATACTTGAACGCCCAGGCCGCGATGGTGGGCATCTTGGCGATCAACCGGATGGTGGCCACCTCGCGCTGATGCTCATCCGCAATGTCTGTGCTGTCGTGATAAAAGGCGGACATCGCGCCCACCACGCCGACCATGATCGCCATGGGGTGGGCGTCGCGCCGGAAGCCGCGGAAAAAGTTGATCATCTGCTCGTGCAGCATGGTGTGGTTGGTCACCAGGCTCTCAAACGTCTCAAGCTGTGCGGGCGAGGGAAGCTCGCCATACAGCAGCAGATAGCAGACCTCCAGGTAGTGGGATTTGCTGGCAAGCTGGTCGATGGGATACCCGCGGTGCAACAGCTCCCCCTTAGCGCCGTCAATGAAGGTAATTGTGCTGTCGCACGCGGCGGTGGAGGTGAAGCCGGGATCATATGTAAAAACACCCGCCTCGCTGTAAAGCTTGCGGATGTCGATCACGTCAGGCCCCGCAGTTGGGGAATAGATGGGAAGATCGTACTCCTCGCTGCCGATCGTCAGTTTCGCGGATTGATTCTTGTCGAACATATCGTCCCTTCCCGTCTGTCGCTGTCCATGGGGCAGGCGCGCCCCGAGCGGAATGGCCATTTCCGCAGATTTCGAAACGCATTGCCCCGTCTCAGGCCGCTGCATCGGCCAGTCGGGCACACGTCTCATCACTTCCTAACACGAGCATCATGTCAAAAACCGATGGGGTCACGCTCCGCCCTGCAAGGGCTGCGCGAAGCGGCCCTGCGAGTTTGCCAAACTTGGTGTCTTTTGCGGCGGCAAAACCGTTCAGCACCTCCTCCAGCGTCTCACGGCCCCAGCTAGCATTTTGCAAATGCGGCGTCAATTCCGCCAGTATACCACGGGATACCGTATCCAGAGCCTTCGCCGCTTTCTCATCCGGCACAATGGGGCGCTCGATCAGGATAAAGTGACCTTTTTCAATGAGTTCTGGAAAGGTCTTCGCGCGTTCTTTCAAGCAGTACATCGCCCGTTCCAGCCCCTCGGCCTGTTTTTGTGTCAGCGCGTTCTGATTTGAGGCATCCAGATAAGCTTCGATATCACGCCGCAATGCAGCGTCATCCGTGACCGCGATGTGCTGGCCGCAAATGTTTTCAAGCTTTTTGAGGTCGAACTGCGCGGGGCTTTTGCGGATGCCACCCAGCTCGAACCAGGATTGCGCCTGCGTGTCGGTGAAAAACTCATCGTCGCCGTGGCTCCACCCCAGCCGGGCCAGGTAGTTGCGCATCCCCGCCGCGGGGTAGCCCATCGCCTGATACTCCTGCGCCCCCAACGCACCGTGCCGCTTGCTGAGCTTTTTGCCGTCCGGCCCGTGGATGAGCGGGATATGCGCCCAAACCGGTACCGGCCAGCCCATCGCGTTGTAGATCATCATCTGCCGTGCGGCGTTGTTGAGGTGGTCATCGCCACGGATCACATGGGTCACGCCCATGTCATGGTCATCCACGACCACGGCCAGCATATACACCGGCGTCCCGTCGGAGCGCAGCAGCACCATGTCATCAAGCTGGTCGTTGGCGATAGTCACGTCGCCCTGTACCGCATCCGCGATCACCGTGGCGCCCTCCTGCGGGGCCTTGATGCGGATAACGAAATCGCCGTCGGGATGCGTGGCCGGATCCGCGTCCCGCCAGGGAGAGCGGAAAAGAGTGGAGCTGCCAGCCGCCTTGGCCGCCTCGCGAAAGGCCGCGATCTCCTCCTGCGTGGCGAAACACTTGTAGGCCTTGCCCTCTGCCAGCAGCGCATGGGCGACTTCCGCATGGCGCGGCGCGTTCTCGAACTGGCTGACGATCTCGCCGTCGTGATCCAGGCCCAACCAGGCCATGCCTTGCAGGATCGCTTGCGTCGCCTCCGGCGTGGAACGCGCGCGGTCCGTATCCTCGATCCGCAGCAGGAACTTGCCGCCACGTCCGCGCGCATAAAGCCAGTTGAACAGCGCCGTGCGCGCCCCGCCAATGTGCAAAAACCCCGTGGGCGAAGGGGCAAAACGGGTCACAACGTTGGTCATGTGGGGAGTTTCCTTACCATTTCTTGTCGCTACAGGAGACGCGTTAACAACTTGCTAACCATGTTCCCGTTAAGCTTTGGCGCCTGTCTATCCAGCGCGGGGAACGGGGGCAAGCATGGGGCACGCAGCCCGGGTGATGACGCCTGTGAGGGGCGTTTTTCTGGCGCAGCGGGGCCACCTGCTGGGCTGGGTCCCGGTGAGTCTGGCCGCAGGCATTGGCTGCTATTTCGCGCTGCTCTGGGAGCCCGGCGCGCTGCACTACGGCCTCTTTGCCCTCTGCGCTTTGCTTTGCCTGGGGGCAGGGCGGGTCATGCCGGAATGGTCCGCGCCTCTGGGTCTTGGCATCGCGCTTTTCCTCATAGGCATCCTGATTGCGGGCGCGCGGGCGCATTCCGTGTCCGGGCCCGTGCTCGGCTGGCGTTACTACGGCCCCATTGAGGGGCGCATCGTGGGCATCGACCGCAGCCAGTCCGACGCTCTGCGTCTGACACTTGATGAGGTGCGTCTTTCGCGCGTGTCGCCCGCGCGCACGCCGAACCGCGTGCGCATCTCGCTGCACGGGGAGGGGGCGGAGGGTATCACGCCCAGCCCCGGCCTGCGGGTGATGACGACCGGACATCTTGCGCCGCCTTCTGGCCCGGTGGAGCCCGGCGGCTTTGATTTTCAGCGTCATGCCTGGTTTGCCGGGCTTGGGGCCGTAGGCTACACCCGTGTGCCCTTGCTCGGGGCCGCGCCGGCTGACGAAGGGCAGGCGGGGCTCGCCGTGTTTCGCATCCGCATGAGCGCCTCCGCCCATCTTCGCGAGATTCTGCCGGGCGACATCGGCGGTTTTGCCGCCGCCATCACCACCGGTGACCGGAGTGGGGTGTCCCAAGCCGTGCTGGAGGACCTGCGCATCAGCAATCTGGCGCATCTTCTGGCCATTTCGGGCCTGCACATGGGGCTTTTGACCGCGGTGGTCTTTGGCGCGCTGCGCCTTATCCTGGCCGCGCACCCGGTGACCGCTTTGACCTGGCCAACAAAGGCCATCGCCGCCGCGGGCGCGTTGATCGCCGCAACCGGGTATCTGGCGCTCTCTGGCGGGAATGTGGCCACCGAACGGGCCTATATCATGGTCGCGGTGGCCCTTGGCGCGCTGATGATCGGTCGGCGCGCGTTGTCCTTGCGGGCTGTGGCGGTCGCGGCCACCATTGTGCTGCTCTTGCGGCCCGAGGCGCTGCTGGGCCCCGGTTTTCAGATGTCCTTTGCGGCCACAACCGCGCTTGTGGCCGTCTTCGGCATGCTGCGCGGGGTGGAGATGACGCGCATCCCGCAGGTGCTCCGCCCCGCTTTCTCGGTCTTCGTCTCCTCCGCCGTTGCGGGGCTTGCCACTGCGCCCATCGCCGCGGCGCATTTCAACGTGATCGCCCACTACGGTCTGGTGGCGAACCTCATGTCGGTGCCGCTGATGGGCGTTCTGGTGATCCCCATGGCGGTCCTGGCCCTGGTGCTGAGCCCCCTTGGCCTTGAATGGATCGCGCTTTGGGTGATGGGGCAGGGGCTGGCCTGGATCCTCGGCGTGGCGGCATGGGTCGCGGGATTTGATGGCGCGCGCGGGCATGTGCCGGGGCCGGATGCGCTGGTGCTGCCTCTGATCGCGCTTGGCGCGCTCTGGGTTATCCTTTGGCAGGGTCGGTTGAGATTTGGCGGACTCGCCGGCGTGGGCCTTGCGTTCTGGCTTTGGAGCGATGTGGAGCGTCCCGCCGTGCTGATCGCGGACACGGGCACGCTTGTCGGGGTCATGACGGAAGCGGGCCGTGCGCTGAGCAAGGAACGCGGTGCGGGATTTGTCGCCCGGAACTGGCTTGAGAATGACGGCGAAGGTGTGGGCCAAAAGGCGGCAGCGGCGCGTTGGGACAGCACCCGCGTGGTGCATCTGTCTGGCAAACGCGCCGTCGCGCAATTCGACGGCTGCGACCCCGAGCAGATCGTCGTCGTCTCCGTCCCCGTGCCCGACAAAACCAGCATGTCTTGCACACTCTATGATCCCGAAAAACTGCGCGTTACTGGCGCGCTTGCCCTTTACGAAACGGGCAAAAGCTGGCGCATCGTTTCAGCGCGCCAATCCACCGGCAACAGGCTCTGGACCAGATGGCCGGAGCCCGAAAACGACGCCGCGCCGCGCGCGGATCAATATGTGCGGATCAAACCGACCAATCGCCCCTGAACCTTGACCTTGTCAGAAGGAAACACCCGGGTCTCATAGGCCGGGTTCGCAGCCTCAAGCGCGATGGAACTTCCCTTGCGCTTGAAAGTCTTGAGCGTCGCCTCCTGATCTTCGACCAAGGCCACCACGATATCGCCGTCGTCAGCTACGGATGTTTCGCGGATCACCACGACGTCGCCGTCGTTGATCCCCGCCTCGATCATCGAATCACCGCGCACTTCGAGCGCGTAGTGCTCACCCGAGCCCGCGACCATGCCGCCCGGCACGGCGACCGTGTGGCTGACCTCGCTGATCGCCTCAATCGGGACACCGGCGGCGATCCGGCCCATGACGGGCAGTTGCATCGCCTCAACGCTCACGGGTTGGGCCACGGCGGGCGGCGGCGCATCAGGCCGGTCGCCGTCAATCACCTTGGGCACGAAACCGGGCGCGCCGCCCAGGCTTTCCGGCAGCTTTACAATCTCAATCGCGCGGGCGCGGTGGGCAAGCCGGCGGATAAACCCCCGTTCCTCAAGCGCTGTAATCAAACGGTGGATGCCTGACTTCGACCGCAGGTCCAGCGCCAGCTTCATCTCATCAAAGCTGGGCGGCACGCCGTCCCGCTGCACCCGCTTGTGGATGAAAGACAGCAAATCCAGCTGCTTTTTCGTTAGCATTTTAAATACTCCCTGCCCGTTGGTTTGGCTTTGTTCTATTGATGTTCTTGTTTTGTGTCAAGAACTTCAAAGGGGCAGGTAAGCGACCACGTCGCCGGCGACACGCGCCGGATCATGCGGCGGGCGGATCAGCAGCGCATTGGCTTGGGCCAGCACCGTGAGCAGCGCGCTGTCTTGCCGCTCGGCCGCGGTGATCGCGCCGTTTTCCACAACCGCGCGCATGTAATGGGCGCGGGGCCCGTTTTCGGCCAAGGGGGCCGCCAAAGGTGCGCTTAGCACCGCGTCTTGCAGCCGCTCTTGGCCCAACAGACGCCGGATCATCGGCGCCACGAAGACATGCCCGCAGACCAGCGCAGAAACCGGATTGCCGGGCAGCCCGATCATCGCCGCGCGGCCCAAACGCCCCGCCATCAGGGGTTTGCCGGGGCGCATCGCGACTTTGTAAAAGCTCTGTTCCATACCCAGTTGCGCGGCAACCGGTGCGACCAGATCGTGATCGCCCACGGATGCGCCGCCGATGGTCACGATCAGATCCGCAGGACGCGCCAGCGCAAAGGCCTGCGCGAGCGAAGCTTCCTTATCGCGCGCCACCGGCAGCATCTGAACCTGGGCGCCAAGCGCCTCAATGAGGCCCGATAGCCCAAGCGCATTGGACGCGATGATCTGGTCGGGTCCCGGGTCCTCTCCCGGCTGCACAAGCTCATCCCCGGTGGCAAGGATCGCCACAAGCGGTTTGCGGGTCACCGGTACGCGGCCCGCGTTCATCGCAGCCAAAAGCGCCACATCCACTGGGCGCAGGACGCGCGGCGCAGTCAACGGGCTGCCTTTCGTGAAATCACTGCCTGCGGGCCGGATGAAGACCTTGGGGCCGATGCCTGGACCTAACGTGATGAGATCGCCACGCCGCGTAACATCCTCTTGTATCACAATAAAATCTGCACCCTCCGGCACCGGCGCGCCGGTAAAAATGCGCACCGCTTGCCCTGGCTTGACCACGCCGTCAAACCGGTGGCCTGCCGCCGCCTCGCCAATTACCTTGAAAAGCGCGTCCGGCTCCACCTCTGCTGCGCGCAGCGCGTAACCATCCATGGAGGAGGCATCGAAGGGTGGCTGGTCGCGCGCGGCATGGACATCGCGCGAAAGCGTCCGGCCGGATGCAGCCTTTAGCGGCACATCCTCAACCTCAAGCGGGCGCACAAGCGCTAGCAAGTGGTCCAGCGCCTCTTCGACGGAAATCATGACGCCTGGTACCGCCCCGTTTTGCCGCCGTCCTTAAGAATGACCCGCAAGCCGCTGATCTCCATGCCCTTATCCACCGCCTTGACCATGTCATAAACGGTCAGGGCGGCGACGGAAGCTGCTGTCAGCGCCTCCATTTCAACCCCCGTTTGCCCGGTGGTTTTCACCGTGGCGCTGATGCGTACGCCAGGCAGGTCCGGGTCGAGATCAAGCGCAATCCCGACCTTTGAGATTGGCAGCGGATGGCACAGCGGGATCAAATCCGCTGTCCGCTTGGCCGCCATGATCCCCGCCAGCCGCGCCACACCCAGAACGTCGCCCTTCTTCACATCCCCTTTTGAAATGATATCAAAGGCTTCTGCACTCATCCTCACGTGATTTTCAGCGACCGCAATGCGGTCCGTGACGGCTTTGTCCGACACATCAACCATATGTGCATCGCCCTTGCCGTCAAAATGCGAAAGCGCCATCACATGCCCCCGGCCATCAGCGGGTTTGCGAGCAAGCTGCGCGTGGCTGTGGCCACGTCCTCCTGCCGCATCAAGCTTTCGCCAATCAGAAACACACGCGCGCCGTACATCGCCATGTCCGACAGATCGGCTGGCGTGAAAAGCCCGCTTTCGCAGACCATCATCCGGTCCGCCGG
>JBCCPS010000112.1:0-8192 GCA_039024775.1 Pseudomonadota bacterium | reverse complement strand
GGGCCCCGCATCGGTGCCGCCAAATTCGATCACGATGACCTTGCGACCCGCCATCGCGAGCCGGTAGGCCATGGCACAGCCCGCAGAGCCCGCGCCGACAATGACGAACTCAGCCTGCATGTCGGACCCCCCCGGTCATTCTGCTCGGGTCAAGGATGCGCAGCACCGCGCGCAGCGCGGCATGTCCTTGACGCGAGGAGAGTCGCAAACACCCTGGATGAGGCGCGTTCAGGGCAAACCTGCCCCTGAACCGCTTCTCAGCGGAAAAACCAAACCTCAGCCACCCGCGCCCCACACACCCAAAAGGGCTCACGCCAGCCACAAACGCCAAGAATGTCATGCGCGTCAGCGCTCCTTTTAACAGCGTCACGGTCAGAACGGTGCCTCTAGGTCATCCATGCGCACAAACACTGACTTCAGTTGCGAATAATGCGCGATTGCGGCCTTGGAGTTCTCCCGGCCCACGCCCGACATCTTGGACCCGCCAAAGGGCACTTCGACGGGCGCATCGTTGTAGGTGTTGATATAGCAGGTGCCCGCCTCGAACCCGGCAGCCACGCGGTGCGCGCGGGTCAAATCTGCGGTGAAAACCCCCGCCGCCAGGCCAAAGGCCGTGTCATTGGCCCGCTTTAGCACCTCGGCCTCCTCCTCGAAATCGAGCACCGCCATCACGGGGCCAAAGATCTCTTCGCGCGCAATGGTCATGGCGTCGGTGACATCGGCAAAAACGGTGGGTTGCAGATAGAACCCATTGCGCTTGAGCCGTGCGCCACCGGTGACGAGCCGCGCGCCTTCCTCCTGCCCCTTGGCGATGTAGCCCAGCACAATGTCCAACTGGCGCTGGGACACCATAGGGCCAAAGTTGGTGGCCTCCTCCATCGGATCGCCGATCACCGCCTGCTCCAGCCGCGCAGAGAGCCGCTCCAAAAAGGCCTCCTTGACGCCGCGCTGGACAAAGACGCGCGTGCCGTTGGAGCAGACCTGCCCGGAGCTGTAGAAATTACCCAGGATCGCGCCGCTGACCGCGTTGTCGAGATGCGCGTCGTCAAAGACGATGAGGGGCGATTTGCCGCCCAGCTCCATCGTGACGTGTTTCATGCCGTCTGCTGCGGCGGCATAGACCTTTCGGCCCGTAGGCACCGAACCGGTGAGCGAGACCTTGTCCACGCGCGGATCGCTGACCAGCGACGCGCCCACATCCCCCAGCCCCTGCACCACATTGTAAAGCCCATCGGGCAGGCCCGCCTCATGCAGGATTTCAGCGACCTTGAGCGCACAAAGCGGCGTCGTCTCTGAGGGTTTGAAGATCATCGCATTGCCGCAGGCCAGCGCTGGCGCGCCTTTCCAGCAGGCGATCTGGGTGGGGTAGTTCCAGGCGCCAATGCCCACGCAGAGGCCCAGCGCCTCGCGGCGCGTGTAGGCCCAGTTGCCTTCGCCCAAGGGAATGTGTTCGCCCGTAAGCGTGGCAGCCATGCCGCCGAAGTATTCCAGCGCATCCGCGCCAGAGGTCGCGTCCACGACGCTGGTTTCCTGATAGGGTTTGCCGGTGTCCTGGGTCTCCAGCACGCTGAGGTCGTGGTTGCGTTCCCGCATGATGTCAGCGGCGCGGCGCAGGATGCGGCCGCGCTCGGTGCCGCTCATCGCGGCCCAGCGGGGCTGCGCCCTTTTCGCAGCGGTGAGCGCTAGTTCCATGACGGCGGGCGTGGCGGAATGCACTTTCGAGATCACCTCGCCCGTGGCGGGGTAGACGACCTCAATCGGTGTGCCGTTGGTATCTTCGACGTAGCGGCCCGCGATGAAGTGGCTGGCTTTCGGTTGGGGATCGTAGGGCATGAGATTTTGTGCCTCCGGCGGGGAGTTGAGGGCGTTACAGAAACGGTCCAGTGGACCCTTTCAGCCCGAGACGGGCGGAGCCCATTAAAGTGACAACCACAAACATCATTCCCCTCGGGGGAAGCGTTTGGTCTCTTCCAGGACGTTGAGATCCATGTGGTTGCGCATGTAGCGGTCGGAGGCGGCGCGCAGCGGCTGGTGGTCCCAGGGGTAGTAACCGCCCTTGCGCAGCGCCTCATAGACCACCCAGCGCCGCGCCTGAGAGCGGCGCACATCCGCATCGAAGGCCGCCAGATCCCAGCGGGCCTCTGATTTGGCGCGTAGGGAATTCAGCGTGCCCTGATGCGCAGGATCATCCGCAAGGTTGGTCAACTCATTTGGATCAGCCTCCATGTCGAAAAGCTGATCGGGGTCGAGCGCGCAGCGATTGTACTTCCATTTGCCGTAACGCAGCGACACCAGGGGGGCATAAGAGGCCTCCGCCGCGTATTCCATGGCCACCGGTTCGGTGCGCTCCGCTCCCTGCCCCATGGGCACCAGGCTTTGACCGGTGGTCCAGGGCATGACCTCCTCCATGCTCACTCCCGCCAGATCGCAGAGCGTGGGGCACAGGTCGATGGTACTGACCGGCGAGCTCTGCAGGCCAGGTTCCATGGCGGGTGCGCTGATCATCAGCGGCACGCGCGCGGAGCCCTCGAAGAAGGACATCTTGAACCAGAGCCCCCGCTCCCCCAGCATATCGCCGTGATCGGAGACAAAGATAACGATGGCCTCCTGCCGGGTGTCTTCCAGCGTTTGCAGGATGTCGCCGATATGGGCATCGAGATAGGAGATATTCGCGAAATAGGCGCGGCGGGAGCGGCGGATATCCTCGTCCGAGATGTCGAAGTCGCGCCAGTTGTTGGCGTCAAAGATGCGTTGACTGTGGGGGTCGTGATCCTCGTAGGCCATCGCGGGCACCTGAGGGAGCAGGTGATCGCAGTCCGCGTAGAGATCCCAGTATTTCTTTCGAGCGACATATGGATCATGGGGATGAGTGAAGCTGACCGTCAGGCACCAGGGCCGCGCGTCTTCCCCGCGGCTGAGGTCATAGAGCTTGGCGCGGGCGTTGTAGGCGACCTCGTCGTCGTATTCCATCTGGTTGGTGATCTCTGCCACGCCGGCGCCTGTCACGCTGCCCATGTTGTGATACCACCAGTCAATGCGCTCGCCTGGTTTGCGATAGTCTGGGGTCCAGCCGAAATCGGCGGGGTAAATGTCGGTCGTGAGCCGTTCTTCATAGCCGTGCAGCTGGTCGGGGCCCACGAAGTGCATCTTGCCCGACAGGCAGGTCTGATAGCCTGCGCGGCGCAGGTGATGCGCGTAGGTCGGGATGGCCGCCGGAAACTCGGCAGCGTTGTCATAGACACCCGTGGCGGAGGGCAATTGCCCCGACATGAACGCCGCGCGCCCCGGCGCGCAGAGCGGGCTGGCGGTGTAGGTATTGGCAAAGCGCGTAGAGCGCGCGGCCAGCGCCTTGAGATTGGGCGCGTGCAACCACTCCGCCGGGCCATCGGGGAATAGCGTGCCGTTAAGCTGGTCGACCATCAGGATGAGGATATTGGGGGCACTCATGAGGCGTCTTTCAGCAGCAGATCGAGGGTGGAGAGCGCGGAGGCGCGGGCGGCATTCGCGGTGCCGCGCTCGGACAGGGCGGCGCGCAGGTAGAGCCCATCGATGAGCGCCGCGAGCGTTTCGGAGTCCACGCCGGGATTGCGGCTGATGCCGCGCAGCGCATGGGTGAGGTTGGAGCGCAGCCGCGCCTGGTAGACGCGCAGCAGGCGCTTGGTTTCCCGATTGTTGGGCGCGGCGGCATAAAGCGTCATCCAGGCAATGACGGTGCCTGGAGAAAAGCTCTGTTCGTCAAAGCTTGCCACGATGATGGCAGCGGCGCGGTCGCGCGGGCCGCGGGCCTGGGCCAGCCGCGCGCGGACCTCCGCGCCGTATTCGGCCAGGATGTGGCGCATGGCGGCGAGGAAAATCTGATCCTTGCCGCCAAAATAGTGATGCGCGAGCGCCGTGGACATGCCCGCGCGCTTTGCGATCTGGCCCACGGTGACGTCGAGCGAATGGGCGGCACCGATCTCTTGAATGGTGGCCTCAACGAGCGCGGTGCGGCGGATGGGTTCCATCCCGAGTTTGGGCATTGGCGGCGGGCTTTCTCAAGGGTCGCTCGATATCTGGCCAATTTTTACTGATCAGTCAATCAAGAACCCGCCTCAGGTCTTGGGCGCATGGGCGTGCGGCGTGATCTGGCGTTTGAGCACCGCCTCGCGCCAGGTGATGAAGGTGACCGAGGCCAGGATCAGCGATCCGCCGAGGACGACCCAGATGTCCACCGGTTCGGCAAAGGCCACCACGCCCAGAAGCGTCGCCCAGAGAAGCTGCAAAAACGTCACCGGTTGGGTCACGGTCACGGGTGCTGCTGCGAAAGCCAGCGTCATGGTGTAGTGGCCTGCCGTGGCAAAGAAGGCCACGGCGGTGAGCAGGCCCAACTCTTCCCAGGTGGGCGTGATCCAGACCGGAAGGGCGAAGGGTGCGAGCCCCAGCGTGACGTAGATCGACAGCATGGTGACCACGACGCCGGGTTTTTGTTCATCGGCCATGATCTTGGCCAGGATGTAGGATCCGCCAAAGACGATGGCCGCAAAGAGCATGCCGATGTGGCCCAGCGACAGCTCTCTGAACCCCGGGCGCAGGATGATGACCGCGCCCAAGAGCCCCAGCAGCACCGCGATGATGCGCCGTGCCGCCAGCCGCTCCCCCAGAAAGAGCGCCGCACCCAGGCTCACGTAGATGGGGGCGAGGTAATTCATGGCCGTCACCTCCGCGATGGAGATGCGGGTCATGGCGTAGAACCAGAGCATCACGCCCAGCGCGTGGAACAGCCCGCGCAGGGCAAAAAGCCCGTGCTGGCGCCGGGTGATGGGCTCGGACCGCAGCGAAAGCACGGCGGGCAGCATGAAGAGGAGTCCAATGGCGTAGCGCAGGAAGGCCGCCTCCGCCGCCGGCAGGCGCGGGCCCATGGTTTTGACCAGCGCGGTGACGGCGATGAAGCAGAACCCGGTGGTGACCATCCAGGCGATGGCAGTCACGGGTCGGTGCGGCGTGGCGATGGTCATGAGGATAAGCTTCGGCCTTCCGCGCTGCGGGGGCAAGTCACATCAGCAGCAATTTCAGCGCGATACCCCACATCACCAGCGCGATGAGCGCATCGAGAACTTGCCAGCTGCGGGGGCGGGCGAAAATGGGGCTCAAGAGCCGCGCGCCGTAACCCAGTGAGAAAAAGAAGGTAAAGCTGGCGGTGACGGCCCCTGCCCCGAAGGCCAGTTTGGACGGATACTGCGCCGAGATGGAGCCCAGCAACACCACCGTGTCGAGATAGACATGGGGGTTGAGCCAGGTGAGTGCCAGCACCGTGAGCAGCGCGGCGCGCAGGCTGCGCTGCCCGCTGCCCGAGGTGTCCATCGCCTGTCCGCCGCGCCAGGCGGATCGGGCGTTGAGCCAGCCGTACCAGATGAGGAACGCCGCGCCACCGTAGCGCATCAGCGGCTCGAACCAGGGCACGGCCTCCGCCAGCGCGCCGAACCCCGCGACCCCGCCCGCGATCAGCAGCGCATCGGAGACCGCGCAGGTCAGGCAGACCCAGAAGACATGCTCGCGGATCAGCCCCTGGCGCAGCACAAAGGCGTTCTGCGCGCCAATGGCGAGGATCAGCGTGAAGCCCAGGGCAAAACCGGGGAGGAATGAGGCGAACATGAGGGCGTTTGTTCCGTAAGTTCGCGCCGGTCTATCCACGCGATAGGACGGGTGCAATCGGTCATGTCTATGGGGGTGGGAAAAAGGGCAAAAGGGCGTGTGAAACCCGCGAAGCAAGCGGTTTTCTTCAAACTGTATGCAAAGATCCGCTCACGCGGGGAACACCAATGGGTGATCCGATCAGGTTTTTGTGGCGTATCCCTCACAGCAACCCTATATCGTAGCCAGATCAAGAAGGAAGCAGCCATGTTCGACACCGACAAGAAGCTTGACGTCACGCAGGACGAGCTGGCGGTGATCGAGGCGGCGCTGCACACCCAGGCCAAAATCCTGAGCGTGCAGGCGGCGGCGGGCGGCAGCGGCGCGCGGCGCAGGCTCAATGAGGTCAAGCGGGTGCTTACTCATGTCGCCTCCCACCGCGAGGCACCGGTGGAACGGCCTGCCCGGTCGCTCTTTCGCTGGTTCGGGACGGCGCGCACGCCGGGCTAGCGGATTTCAAGAATGTCGCTTCAAGCCGCGCTCTACCGGGCGCGGCTTTCGCGTGTCTGGAGCTCTCGCGTGTCGGCTCTTGCCAAGCCGGGGCAAGGCGATCACGCTGGCGCGAGGAGGAAACCACCTTGCCTACCCGTGCGGATGCCATCGCCCACGCCTCGGATCTTTTTGACAGCGGCGCTTTTGAAAACGCGCTGACCGCGCTGGTCGCTTTGGAAAGCGAAAGTCAAAAGCCGGACAACGCCCCTGCCCTTACCCGCTACCTCGAAGATGGGATCGCGCCCCGGCTGCACGCGCTGGGGTTCGAGATCCGGATCGCGGACAACCCGGACCCCGCAGGGGGCCCCTTTCTGATTGCAACACGCCATGAAGCGGACGGGCTGCCTACGCTTTTGCACTATGGCCACGGCGATACAGTGCACGGCCAAGCAGGCAGATGGAGCGCAGGCCGCGATCCTTTTGCGGTGACACGCGCAGGCGCGCGGCTCTACGGGCGCGGTACGGCGGACAACAAGGGCCAGCATCTGATCAATATCCTCGCGATGGAGGCGGTGCTGGCGGTGCGCGGGCGGCTCGGCTTCAACGCCAAATGGGTGATCGAGATGTCGGAGGAGACGGGCTCTGCCGGGCTGGAGCGTTTGTTTGAGGCCGAGCG
The DNA here is from genome assembly GCA_039024775.1 of Pseudomonadota bacterium. Taxonomy (GTDB): domain Bacteria; phylum Pseudomonadota; class Alphaproteobacteria; order Rhodobacterales; family Rhodobacteraceae; genus Sulfitobacter. The sequence goes on along the minus strand of JBCCPS010000112.1, from coordinate 1,414 downwards.
GGAGGCGCTGGCGGCGGATGTGCTCATCGCCTCGGATGGGCCACGCCTGCAGCCTGAGACGCCATGCGTGTTTCTGGGCGCGCGCGGGGCGCTGAATTTCCGGCTGGAGGTTGATCTGCGCGCGGGTGCGCATCACTCAGGCAACTGGGGCGGGCTCTTGGCGGATCCGGCGATGATCCTTGCCCATGCGCTGGCCTCCATCACCGATGCGCGCGGCCAGATCGCGGTGCCAGAATGGCGGCCCACAAGCCTGACCGAGGATGTGCGTCGCGCGATCCGCGACTTGCCGATGGAGGGCCCAGAGGGGCCCGCGATTGATCCAGATTGGGGCGAGGAAGGGCTGAGCGCAGCGGAGCGTTGCTTTGGCTGGAACTCCTTTGCGGTGCTGGCGATGGAGTCTGGCGTGCCCGCAGCGCCTGTGAATGCCATCGCAGGCCGCGCCTTTGCCGTCTGCCAGCTGCGCTTTGTCGTGGGCACGCCGGTGGAGGACATCCTGCCCGCGCTCAGGCGGCATCTGGAGGCGCGTGGCTTTGGCCAGGCCAAAGTGCTGGAGGAAGAGATGGCGCCGATGGCCGCGACACGCCAGCCGCTGGATCACCCCTGGGTGCGCTTTGTCCTGGGCTCGATTGTAGAGACCACGGGCAAGGCGCCGCATGTGCTGCCAAACCTCGGGGGCGCGCTGCCCAATGCCTGTTTCACGGACACTCTGGGCCTGCCGACCATCTGGGTGCCGCATTCCTATCGCGGCTGCTGCCAGCACGCGCCGGATGAGCATCTGCTGGCAGATGTGGTGCGGGAAGGGTTGGAGATGATGGCGGGCCTGTGGTGGGACGTGGGCGCAGCGCCGCCTGCGGGGTGATCCGGTTTCGGCGCGGGCAGGCCCACGCCGACCGCCCCGGGGGCTTTGCGTGCCGCGTCAGCGGGTCCGGAACCAGAGGACAAAGGGCAGTGCGACGAGATACATCGTCACGCCGTAGACGCCCGAGGGCAGCGCCAAGGCCGAAAAACCTTCGGCCTGCGGCGCGATCAGCCCGGCTAGCGCGATGCCCAGTGTCGCGTTTTGGATGCCGGTTTCAATCGCCACTGTCTTGCGCGCCCGCCAGGCGAGCCCGGCGACGGCCGCCAAGAGCAGCCCAAGCAGCATCAGCACCACGTTGAGCGAGATCAGCGCAGGCCCCAGCGTGGTGATGTTGGCAGCAAAGAGCGCCCAGTTCCCCGTGAGCGCCGCGATCACGATGATCACGAAAAGCGCGGTCGACAGGACCGACAGCCCCGGTTCGATGCGCGCAGCCAAAGCGGGCGCAAAGCGCCGGAGCGCCACGCCCAGCAGCACCGGAACCGTCGTGATCGCAAACATCGCCAGCGCGAGCGATGTGACGGAAACATCCGGCCCCGCATCGCCCATAAAGCGCGT
>JBCCPS010000111.1:0-8254 GCA_039024775.1 Pseudomonadota bacterium | reverse complement strand
CGAGCGCATGCGCGCGGCGCGCAAACCGGGAAAGGTCATCGCGATCGCCCTTGCGCGCACCATCCTCACCATCGCAAATGCCGTGATCAAACAGGGAAAACCCTTCCTCAAACCCGTTTGATCTCCACAGTTGCCCATGGCGCGGCGCATGACAGTCTGTCGCGTATGTCTCAAGTTTTGGGTCGGAGGTTCTACCGGGAGACGAGGCCGCGCACGGCGTTCACGGTGCTTCGCGCGGCACCCGCAAGCCCTGGCGTACTGGCATCGGCATCCTTGCGCTTATCTACCTTGTGCTGGTCCTCGGTGCGGCCCGCGCGCCAGTAGCTTGAAAGGTAAAGCTCCGCTTTGGCCAGGCCGCGCTCCAGGCGGTAATAGCTGCGCAGCGCGCGCATGGTGTCGAATTCGCAGGCCGTCCACACAAAGGGTGTGCCCGGGAGCCAGTCCAGCGACTGCACCGCATCCAAGAGCGCTGTCTTGTTTTGCGCGGGGTCACTGTTCACCACCCAGATCACCGTCATGCCCGGCGGCACGGGCAGTTCCTGCGCGTCGGCATCCGAGGCGATCTCGAACACCGCGTGGCCGCGGGCCTCCGGGGGCAGCCTTTCAAGGTTGCACGACGCGGCGGGAAGACCGGTCATATCGGCAGCGATGAGGTACCAGTCGGCTTCGGCCGGGGCCATCTTGATGGTGCCGGGCCCCGCGACGGCGATCTCATCGCCCACCGCGGCCCCCACCGCCCAGTCCATCGCGATGCCGCCGGTGTCGGCGTGCATCGCGAAATCAACGGCGACGGTGCCCGCTGCGGTGTCGTGGGCGCGCACCGAATAGGTGCGCATGACCGGTCGGTCGGGATTGCTGCGGGGCGCGTTGGGGAAGATGAACTTGATGTAGCCGCCAAGAGCGTCTTCTGGGAAATCCGCAAGGTCCGGCCCGCCCAGCACGATCCTGCGCATGTTGGGCGTGATCTCCTTCACCTCTTTGACGATTGCTGTTCTGCCGCTTTTGCCTGCCACGGGGTAAACCTTTTGCGCATGTCTGACTAAGGCCATCCGGTTGGACAGCCGCTTTGCGTCTCCTGGCAGGTTCTCAAAGCTTGGGGACAGCATCCTCTTAGATCAGGGCTCGGCCCCTTCTTGTCAAGGGATGCGCACGCGCGGCATTCACCTCCTCCTCGGCTGTTGATAGACTGCGCGCAGGCAGCAGGAGCAGCACATGATCCTCATCGCAGGGCTCGGCAATCCGGGCACCAAATACGCGCGCAACCGCCACAACATCGGCTTTATGGCGGTGGATCAGATCGCGCGCGACCACGGCTTTGCCCCTTGGCGGGGCAAACATCAGGGGTCGATCAGCGAGGGGCGGCTGGGGAGCAAGAAGATCGTTTTGCTCAAGCCCGAGACCTTCATGAACAAATCCGGGCAATCGGTGCAGGCGGCGATGCGCTTTTACAAGCTGGAGCCGCAGGAGGTGGTGATCATCCACGACGAGATTGATCTTGCCCCCGGCAAGGTGAAGTTCAAACGCGGCGGCGGGCATGCGGGCCACAACGGGCTGCGGTCCATCCAGAACCACATCGGTGCAGACTATGCCCGCGTGCGGCTGGGGGTGGGCCACCCGGGCCACAAGGACGCAGTGCCCCATTACGTGCTGCATGATTTTCCCAAGGCGGATGAGGCCTGGCTGGACGACGTTCTGCGCGGGGTGAGCGATGGTGCGGCGCATCTGGCGGCGGGGGATGCGGGCAAGTTTTCCAATGCGGTGGCGATGCGGGTGAACCCCCCGCGCTCTGGCACCGGAAAGCACGCGTCGACCACAGGTAAAAGGCCTGCAGAGGACGCGGCACCCAAGCCCGAACCCGACACGCGCTCCGCTCTGCAAAAGCTGATGGAGCGCTTTCGATGACGCTAACCCAGGCTTTCCGTGATCAGGCTGTGAGCTGCGCTGCGATGGGCTCCCCTTTCATGGCGCGGCTGCTGGACATGTTGGCCGCGCACTGGCCCCAAGACAGCGCGCTGGGGGTCAAATTCGCGGGCTTTACCGGCGATCTGGGTCCTGCGGGTCATTCCCTGCCTTTGCGGGTCGCGGGCGGCCTGCATGCGCTGGTGCTCAAGGACGCAGAGGAGAAGCTCAAGGCTGTCTATCCTCCCCATGATCCGACTGACGCTGCCCTCAAAGAGGCGGTGCTCTTCGCTTTGCGCGCGCATGAGACCTTCTTGCTTGATTGGACCGACAGCCCGCCGCAAACCAATGAGGTGCGCCGGTCCGCTGCGCTCATCGCAGGGGCGCAGGTGGCCGCTTCACACTTCGATCTGCCGGTTAGCCTGTCAGAGCTTGGGGCGAGCGGCGGGCTCAACCTGATGTGGGATCACTATGCGCTGGAGGTGGCGGGCACCCGGATCGGGCCTGCAACCCCTGCCCTCACGTTGCGCCCTGAGTGGCGCGGCCCTGCCCCGCCATCGCGAAGCGTCACAGTGGCCGAACGCGCGGGCGTCGATCTCAACCCGCTCGACCCCTCGGATCAGGACGATCTTTTGCGGCTAACGGCCTATCTTTGGCCCGATCAGCCTCAGCGGATGGCGCTGACGCGCGCCGCGGCAGCGGTCGCCTGTGCGCAGATCGCCCGGGGCGATGCGATAGACTGGTTGGAACAGAGGCTCGCCGCGCCCCGCGCAGGGCATCTGCATCTGATCCAGCACACGGTTGCCTGGCAGTATTTTCCCGCAGCCGCGCAGGCGCGGGGCAAAGCGCTGATCGAGGCAGCAGGGGCGCGCGCCGATGCGCCGCTGGCCTGGCTCGCGATGGAAACCGAGGGTGATACCACGGCCAAACGCGGTGCAGCGCTGACCCTGCGGCTTTGGCCGGGAGACATCACGCTGGCCTTGGGCCGCGCGGATTTTCACGGCCGTTGGATCGATTGGCATTACGAGGAAAGCGCATGCGCGGTGTCTTGAAATGGGGGCTGAGGCTCCTTCTGCTGCTTGTGGTGGCGGCCCTTGCGGTGGGGCTTTGGAACCGGGAGGAGATCACGCGCCTTTTGGCGGTGAATTCGCTTTTCTCGGAGGAGAAAATCGTCAACAATTTCAGCAATATGGACGCAGCCTTCCTGACCACGCCGGTGGCCCGTGGCGATGGCCCGACGTCTGAGCTGCCCTTTGGCCCGAAAACTGAGCTGCCGAAAAGCGTCGCGCCCTGGATTGAGGAACGGACCGTCACCTCGCTTTTGGTGCTCAAAGACGGTGCTATCGTCTATGAGGGTTATTTCCAGGGCACCACCGCCGAAGACAGACGCATCAGCTGGTCGGTGGCCAAAAGCTATCTCTCAGCGCTGGTGGGCGTGCTGCTGGAGGAAGGCGCGATTGAGAGCTTGGACGTTCCAGTGACACAATATGCGCCGGAGCTCACAGGCAGTGCCTATGACGGCACAACGCTGCGCCAGGTGCTGCAGATGACCAGCGGCGTGACCTTTGACGAGGATTATCTGGACTTCAATTCCGACATCAACCGCATGGGCCGGGTGCTGGCTTTGGGTGGCAGTATTGATGATTTTGCCGCCGGATTGCAGGAGCGCTTCACCCAGCCGGGCACGATCTGGCAGTATGTCTCTATCGACACGCATGTTGTGGGCATTGTGGTGCGGGGGGCGACGGGCCGGTCGGTGCCCGATCTGCTGAGTGAGAAGATCATTCAGCCGCTGGGTCTGGAATACGCGCCCACCTATCTGACGGACGGGCGGGGCACAGCCTTTGTGCTGGGCGGGCTCAACCTGACGACGCGGGACTATGCCCGGTTTGGGCAGATGTTTGCGCAAGGTGGCCGATACGCCGGACAACAGATCGTGCCTGCCGATTGGGTGAAGGCATCGACCATGCCGCAGGCGCCGACGGCTGAGGGCGCGATCCAGTATGGCTATCAGTGGTGGATCCCCCTTGGCGCGGAGGCTGGCCAGTACATGGGCCGCGGCATATACGGGCAGTACATCTACATCGACACCGCGCGCGATGTGGTAATCGTGACCACCGCAGCGGACCGGCAGTTTCGCGAACCCGGTGTGCACGCGCAAAACGTGGAGATCTTCCGCCAGATCGCGGAAAGCCTGTGAGGGACCATGGAACCAGATGAAAGCGTAAACGTCCTGGGCGAGGCCCTGGTGCTTTGCGGGAGCGACCCGGTCACGGGGTTCTTCCGAGACGGCTTTTGCAACACCTGTGCTGGCGATCAAGGCAGCCATACCGTCTGCGCGGTGATGACGGCAGAATTCCTGGCTTTCTCGAAATACGTGGGCAATGACCTCTCCACGCCGCGGCCCGAGTATAGTTTTGCGGGCCTCAAACCGGGCGATCCGTGGTGCCTTTGCGCGGGCCGGTTCATGCAGGCGGCCGAAGAGGGCTGCGCGCCCCGCGTGCATCTAGCTGCGACCCATGCCCGGGCGCTGGAGATCGTGCCGCTGGATGTGCTGCAACGCCATGCGGTGGATGAAACCCCTGATGGGCGCTGAAAAGCCGATTTTCACCTTCACGGGGCCCTGGGGCATACCGGTTCAGATCGGCGGGTCGATCCTGCTTTTACCGCTTCTTTTTCTGGTACTGGCGGGCAGCAACGGGCTGGCCTTCAGCCTGATTTTCGTGGGCCTGCTGATCGGATCGATCTTCCTGCATGAGTTGGGCCACGCCTGGGGCTGTCTGGTCCAGGGTGTGGCGGTCAAGCGCATCATGCTGCACGGCGGCGGCGGGTTTTGCGAGCACGCGCGCACGGGCACCCCCCGCGCGGATGAGCTGATCATCGCGATGGGCCCGATTGTGAACTTCGCGCTTTGGGCAATAGCCTCCCTTATCGGGCAATGGGCGGGCACAGGCCTGCTCGGTTGGGTGCTGTTCTGGACCGCGACGATCAACCTCTTTTTAGGCATTTTCAACATGCTGCCGGTGCAGCCGCTGGATGGCGGCAGGTTGCTGCAGCTTGTCTTGTTTCGCTTCATGCCCCCGCGCCGCGCCACGCGCATCGCCGGCGGTGTGGGCCTTGCCTTTGCGCTGATCTGGTATCCCGCGGCGATCTTGCTTTTCCTGTCGGTGGGACTGGTCCTGTTCTTTTTTCCGTCCATCCGCCTGCACCTTCAGATGCTGAAAGTCTAGCTTATGCGCCTTCTCCTCCCCCTGCTATGCACCCTTGCCCTAGCCGTGCCTGCCCAGGCGCAGACCGATCTGCGCGCCGCGGACGCCGCGCGCCTACAAGGCTTCGACACCGTAGCGGGCGAGGCCCTGTTGCAAGCGCTATCAGCCGGTGCGCCCGGCGATGTGGCGGCCTTGAGCAAAGCCCTGTCCGGCAGGCCGCAGATCGCCTTTGATCCAGGGCTCACGGGCGACTGGCGCTGCCGTACGATGAAGCTGGGCGGAATTGCCCCGCTCACGGTCTACACCAACTTCCAGTGCCGGTTCACGCCAGGCGCCACCGGCTTTGACTTTGAAAAGCTCACCGGATCGCAACGCACCCGGGGCACCATCACTCTGCGCGATGGGCGGGCGGTTTACATCGGCGTGGGCTTTGTCGCGGGCGAAAACCCGCCCGATTACGCCGACTTGCCCACAGACTTCCGCTCAGACGGACGCATCCAAACGGATGTGGCGATCTTTGAGCGCGTCAGCCCCACCCGCGCCCGCCTGATGTTCCCCAGCCCCGCAGTGGAGAGCGACTTCGACATCCTCGAACTGACCAGATAGCCCTTTTTCTGGCTGAAAATATCCCGGGGGAGGCGCGCGTCAGCGCGGCGGGGGCAGAGCCCCCACTCAGCGGTTCACGCAAACTCCCCCATCTCAAACCCCAGCGCCTTGGCCACTGTAAAGATGTCCTTGTCGCCGCGGCCACACATGTTCATGCAGATGACATGCTCTGCGGGCAAATCAGGCGCCATCTTCATCACATGTGCCAGCGCATGGGAGGGCTCAAGCGCGGGAATGATACCCTCAAGCTCACAGCATAGCTGAAACGCCTCCAGCGCCTCAGCGTCGGTGATGGAGACGTACTGCGCGCGCCCGATGTCGTGCAGCCAGGCGTGTTCGGGACCGATGCCGGGGTAATCGAGCCCCGCGGAGATCGAGAAGCCTTCGAGGATCTGCCCGTCATCGTCCTGCAACAGATACGTCCGGTTGCCGTGAAGGACGCCAGGGCGCCCGCCGGTGAGCGAGGCGCAATGCTCCATCTTGGCGTTCACGCCTTTGCCGCCTGCTTCCACGCCGATGATGCCCACCTCCTTGTCATCGAGGAAGGGATAAAAGAGCCCCATCGCGTTCGACCCGCCGCCGATGGCGGCAATCACCGTATCTGGCAAGCGGCCTTCGGCGGCGGTCATCTGTTCGCGGACCTCCTTGCCGATGATGCTCTGAAAATCGCGCACCATCGCGGGATAGGGGTGCGGGCCCGCGACTGTGCCGATGCAATAGAAGGTATCGCGGACATTCGTGACCCAGTCGCGCAGGGCATCGTTCATGGCGTCCTTCAACGTGCCTCGGCCAGAGGTCACCGGCACGATCTTGGCCCCCAGAAGGCGCATCCGGAAGACGTTGGGCGCCTGACGCTCCACGTCGTGCGCGCCCATGTAGACCACGCATTCCAGGCCGAACTTGGCGCAGACGGTCGCGGTCGCCACCCCGTGCTGGCCCGCGCCGGTCTCTGCGATGATGCGTCTTTTGCCCATGCGCCGGGCGAGGATGATCTGGCCCAGCACGTTGTTGATCTTGTGCGCGCCGGTGTGATTGAGCTCATCACGCTTCATATAGACCTTTGCGCCGCCAAGATGTGTCGTCAGCCGTTCGGCAAAGTAGAGCGGGCTAGGACGGCCCACGTAATGGGTCCAAAGATCGTGCATTTCGGCCCAGAAACTGTCGTCGGTCTTGGCCTTTTCATACTGCTGCTCCAGTTCCAGGATGAGAGGCATCAGCGTCTCGGAGACGAACCGCCCGCCGAAATCGCCAAAGCGGCCTTTTTCGTCGGGGCCAGTCATGAAGGAATTGAAAAGGTCGTCGGCCATCGGGCTCTCCTTTGCGGCTACGCCATGGGTCTATCGCACCCATTTGCCGCGTAAAAGCCCCAAGGCTTTTTCAAAAGCCTTGGCCAAATCTCTTACAAGAGATTTGGTCGCCTGCGTCAGACACCCGCGCCAAGACCTTTGCAAAGGTCTTGGCAAATCCCTTGCAAGGGATTTGCGCTACTCGATCAGGCGTAAGCTTTCGGAATTGCAGAAAACCACGTAGTCGCGCCCATTTTGAACCGCGCGGAACCCGCGGCGGCGCACCTCTGCCTCAAAAGCCAGACAGCCCACGATCCGGTGCACGTCCGCGACCTTGCGCCGCACGACACCGCCCTCCACCGCCGCCTTTGCGGAAAAGACCTGCCGCAGCCAATGCTCCGCTGACATGTGATTTGAGATCATCTGCATGGCCCGAGCCTCCCCCATCTTGGTGAAAAAAGGGTTAACCTCCGGACGGCCTGCGCGTTCAGTCAAAGAGCCGCAACAGCTCTTCCTTCAGCTTTTCCTCCACCCGGTCCTTCACCGCATCCTCTACCGATTGGCCCTCTTCGCGCACCACGCCAAGCTCCTCGCGCAGCTTTTCTTCCACGCGCTCCTTCACACGTTCCTCCACCGCCTCGCGCTCTTCGCGCAGGTTCAGATCGATGATGTCGCTGGGATCCACCCGGATGCCCGGATCCGCCCAGGCGCCCACGATGCGCACCGGCACCGCGATACCGCGCCCGCCGTTGCCGCGCAGGGATTTGGGCACGACGGTATAGTCGATCCGCTGCGCGCCCAGATCGATCGCGCCTTGCCCGGAAGCGGCAAAATTGGGTAGGACCATCGTCAGATCGTCGTTGCGCAACACGCCGCCCGAAATGACAAAGCCCGCGTTCAGACTATCAAAGACCGTGGTGCCGCCCGCGACATCGAAGTTCCCCAAAAGGTTGTCTAGATCAATGCCGGAGATGCTGCCCCGCCCGACCTCCAGCGCACCATCGCCGCGCAGCGAGCGCATGATGTCATTTACGTTTTCGCCCACGCCCAAAAAGGACAGCCGCGCCGTGCCGGTGCCGGTAAAGCGCGTGAGCCCCATCGTGTCGCTCAAAAGCGGGTTCATATCCACGCCGCGGGCCTCCAGCTTGCCGCCCACCGACAGCCCGTTGCGGTTGTTCATGACAAATTCGCCCGCCAGGCGTCCGCCGTAGGCTGCGACGTCAGAGAGCGCGAAGACCATGCGCGCGCGGTCGT
>JBCCPS010000110.1:0-8269 GCA_039024775.1 Pseudomonadota bacterium | reverse complement strand
GATCATGTTCCAGATCGGCTTTCGGTCCGCCGGGCTCAACGCGATCCTGGCCTCGGTGGGCGCGCTCATCATCGTGCCGACGCATTGGCGAAAGTAGCGCGGGGTGTGCCGCTTAAAGCCACCGACTGGAAACCTGAGACAGCCCGCATCATTCAAAGCACCCGCCCAACAGGCACTGTTGGGCTGCGCCGTCCCGCCCCTCTGGGGCGGCGCATCAGCGCCACCCCGCGGGACGACGCATGAATTTCTGTTGTGTCTGTATCAGTTTTTCAGTCGGTGGCTTTAGGTCTTGGGCGGCGTGCTCTTGTAAACCGGCAAATGCCAGCCGAAGGCCAGCGAGCCCGCGCGCAACACCCAGGTGAGCACGGCGCCGGCGATCAGCGCGGGGCCCGTGTCCGTTAGATAGAGGTCCGTGAGGATGGTGCCAGCGGCGCCAACGAACGCCGCCGTGACATAGAGCTCTCCCTGTTTGAGCACCAGCGGCACCTCCCCCACCACCACATCGCGCATCAGACCGCCCATGCAGCCGGTGATCATGCCCATCAGGATCACGATCACCGCTTGTTGCTCCTGCGCAATCGCCACGCCGCAGCCTGCCGCCACCGCGATGGAAAGCGCAAAACTGTCGAGCCAAATGAGCGTGCGCTGGCGGCTTTCCAAAAGGTGCGCGGTGAAGAACACCACCAGCGCCGCCCCCGCTGCCACCGCAAGGTAGGCGGGCGTGTCGATCCAGAAAATCGGGTTGCGGTCTAGCAGCAGGTCCCGGATCGTGCCGCCGCCCACAGCGGTGAGGCAGGCGATAAAGGCAAAGCCCACCAGGTCAAGCTGCGCGCGGCTGGCCACCAGTGCGCCGGTAAGCGCGAAGATCAGCACCGAGCCATAGTCCAGCAGGCCGATCAGGGTCATAGCGCGGCGGCGATCCAGGCCGCGGCGCGGGCAAAGCGCCCCTCAAGGCGCGCATCATCCAGCGGCCCCCAATCAAAGCGCAGCAACAGGCCGCCGTCATCCGCGCACAAGTGCTGCCAGCGGTCGCGCACGGGCGGGGCCACACGGCACAGCGCAAAGTGCCAGCGCTCGCCCGATACAATCTCTTCGGAAGTCCCCAGCAGCAGCGCGGAACGGGTCTGCAAACCGCTTTCTTCGATCAATTCGCGTGCGGCGGCCCGCTTAGGCCTTTCGCCTTCTTTGATTCCGCCTTTCACGATCTGGAAGCCGCCTTTCGGGTGTTCGAACACAGGCAGGCGCAGGGGCACTCCGTCAGGGTGCAACGCGACGGGGCAAGCCACGTCCCTCACGGCTTGAAAGGCTTCATGCCGTCGCGCGCGAGCTTGTCGGCGCGTTCGTTCTCCGCGTGCCCCGCGTGGCCCTTGACCCACTTCCAGGTGACTTCGTGGCGCGCCTGCGCGGCATCGAGCCGCTGCCAAAGCTCCGCATTCTTGACCGGCTTTTTGCCCGCGTTCTTCCAGCCGTTCTTCTTCCAGCCGAAAATCCAGCCGGTGATCCCATTTTTGACGTAATTGCTGTCGGTCACCACCGTGATCACACTGGGCCGCGCGAGGGCCTCAAGCGCGTTGATCGCGGCCAAGAGCTCCATCCGGTTGTTGGTGGTCTGCGCCTCACCGCCATTGAGCTCGCGCTCCTTGACCACGGCCTCCCCCTCGCGCGCTTGCATCAGCACGCCCCAACCGCCGGGGCCGGGATTGCCCGAACAGGCGCCGTCGGTATAGGCGAAAAGCTCAGCCATGGGCCGAAAGCGCGATCCAGTCCGCGGGCAGGCCGTCCATGCCCATGGTTGTGCCGCGCGCCGCGCCCGTGACGGTGAAACCTGCAGTTGTCACCATTTGGGTCAGCTCGGCCTCCGTGTAGTAGGTGTAGAGCCGCCCGATGCTGTCGCGTTTCGCGCCGGTGCCGCTCTTGAGCGCGATGTGGAACAGGCCACCGGGTTTGAGCGCTGTGTGAAGCGCGCTCAGGTGGCGGGGCATGTCGGCGCGGTCCGCGTGCAGCAGGCTGAAGTTGGCCCAAATACCATCGAACACGTCTCCGCCCGCGATGTCATCGAAGGCCGCCAGCTGCGCGGTCACGCCTGCATGGGCACCCGCCATGGCGACGAACTCCGGCACCGCATCCGTGGCGGTGACGCGCAGACCGCTGCCCGCCATGGCAGACGCCGCATGTCCCGGCCCGCAGCCCAGATCGAGCACCTCAGCACCCGGGGGCAGAGCGGCGACAAAGGCTGCGAGCAGCGGATCGCTCTCCAGCTCATCGCCCACCAGCCCTGCGTATTCCTCCGCCCTTTGGGCGTAGACGTTGAGCGTTTCAGGATCGCTCATCGGATCAATCCCAGACCGAGGCAGAGCACGACGACCACCGTCACCGGCACCCGCAGCGCCATCCACCAGGCCGGCGCAAGCCTCCAGCGGTAAAAGGCAAAATCGAGCGCCAGCACGCCGACAAACCCGATGATCAGGTTGATCAGCACCTCATCGGCGTTGCGCCCCGGGTTGAGGAAAATCCACAGCGTGGGCACCACCGAAAGCCCATAGGCAGCGGCCGCCTGCGCGCCCGTTGTCTTGGTGGCAAAGCCCCAAAGCACCCCCGCCATGAAACACAGGATTACCACGCCGTAGCGCGCCATCAAAAGCCGCGCATCGGTGCCCAGCAGCGCCGCGAGCGGGTTGTCGAGCGACAAGAATCCAAGCAGCAGCGTGGCCGCGTAGAGAAACGGGATCAGCCCGCCCAGCGTCAGCAGAAGGGCTGCGGCAGGGATGCGCGTCATGCCCGCTCCAACGCGAGCCGGCCTGCAAGCGCTCCAAAGACACCCGCGAAGGAACGGCTGATCCAGCGCATCACGCGTTCGGATCCCAGCAGCCAGCGGCGCGTGGCCGCCGCGAACATGCCGTAGACCAGAAAGACTGCGAAAGTCATGGCCATGAAGACGCCGCCCAGAAGCATCATCTCTGAGGTTGCCTGCGCGGCATTCCCGCTCAGAAACGGTGGCAGGAGCGCCAGAAAGAAGATCGACAGTTTGGGGTTCAGGATGTTGATCAGCGCGCCGCGCCGCGCGATCCGCCAACCGGGCTCCGCGCTGCGCGTGGCCTCCACCGCCATCGGTCCGCCGGATTTGAGCATTTGCCAAGCCAGGTACAGCAGATAGCAGACGCCGGCCCATTTGACTGCGTTAAACAGCAACGCGGAGGTGTGCAGGACCGCCGCCAGCCCCAGCGTGGCCGCGGCGAGGTGCGGCAGGATGCCGAAAGTGCAGCCCAGAGCGGCCCAAACCGCTGGGCGGCGCCCTTGGCCCAGGCCAATCGCGAGGGTGTAGATTACGCCCGTGCCGGGCGCGAGGACGACCACGAAGGACGTCAGCAAAAATTGAAGTGAAATCATGCGGGCTCCTGCAGCGACGCGATCAGTTTGCCGATGCGCGCCACCCGTGTGGCGGGCCGTTTCGCCGCTTCGATGGGCGCGATGAGACCGCGCCGCTTGCCCGGGGTCAACCCCTCCCAGACGTCCGTTTGCCCGGCAGCGCGCAGTGCCGTGGCGAGGTCGGCAGGCACCTCGACATGCGCGGGATCGGCGGCGCGCAGCCGCGCCTCTACCATGTCGCCGGGGTCGATGCCCGCGGCCTCCAGCAGGGTTTTGCCGGTGTAAAGGAAGGCATCCTCGATGACCGGCGCGCGGGTCACGGCGAGGTTGATGGGGTGGTTGCCCAGCTCGCCCTCGACCCGCTTGGGGTTGTTCAGCGCCGCGATCACATCGTCTGGCAGGCGCAGCACGGTGTAGGTGTTGCGGCCCCATTCCATCGGTTCAATCCGGGCCTCGAAGGCGATGTAGTCATCAGGCAGCAAAGTCGGGACCGGTGCGAAAGTAGGAGACGTTGTTGGTGAAGACGCTCTGCGGCACCAGCCGGATCAGGCGACCGGAGGGGTCGTCGATGGCGGCGATAGTGTCGATGAACCAGGCATTCCAGGTCTCGCGCGCGCCCAGATACCGGTCCAGCAGCCGCCGGAAAAGGTCACCATCCATCGGGATGATTTCCGCTCTGCCGCGCAGGCCCAGATGCAGCAGGCGCCCGGCCGCGTTGTCGTAGTCGGTGATCTCCACGCTCACACGGGGGTCGGCGAGAATGCGCTGGCTGCTTGAACCGGTGTCGCTGCCCAGCATGTGAAGCGCATCCGCCTCCCAGTGGTACCAGACCGGCGCCGTGCGCGGGCTGCCGTCGGCGGCGATTGTGCCCAGTGTCGCCATGAGAGGCTTTTGCAGCACCCGTTGGGGATCAAAGGGATGTCCCATGGGGCGCGCAATCCTCGGTGTTTGAAGCCTGGCAGAAAGGATAAGCCGTCATGCACGTATGGCAAGCACACTAGTTGGCCGTCTGTTCTAGGCGCAGAACTCTCTAATGCAACCGACTATACACTTAGACACTGTGCTCCCTTCAAAGCACCCGCCCAACAGGCACTGCCCTGCTGCGCCGTCCCGCGGGACGGCGCATGAATTTCTGCAACAAACGTCCAGGTTACGGGGCCAATCGCGCTAAGGCTGCGTTTGCGCGATGAAAACGAAATCCCCGCCATCATGGCCCGCGCCGTCGATGGGCCTGAAATCCGGCTCTTGCGCGGCGGCGCGGATCACGCGGGAAAACACTCGCCCGTGCAACTCACGTGCGGAAAACGCCCGGTCTTCGGGCGCACGCAATTCCTCCAGCAAGGCCGCGGCAAAGACCGAATGCCCGCCGCCCCCGCCGTCAAGCACTGGCGTGTTCCCGCCAGAGGACATGACCACGCGGCTGCGCTGATCGTTGAGCCGTTGCAGCGCTTGCAGGCGGTCGCCCGCGGGCGGCGGCTCGCCCGCGCTGGCGCTGCGCAACAGCATGCCGGAATAGCAGCTGTCAGAGATCACCAGCACGTTGCCCGCGCCCATCCGTTGCAACGACCGCGTGATGCTGGAGGCTTCCAGATAGGTGGAAAACGCGCCCGCCACCGCATCCACCGGCAACCAATAGGCCGCGCCCGTCAGCTGCTCGTATTCGCCATGGCCCGCGTAGAAGACCAGCACGTTGTCGCGCTCTCCCACCGCGCGGGCGAGCCTGTCGAGCGTGAGCCCGATGTCGCGCGCGCTGGCGTCGGTGAGCATCAGATCGAGCGTCTCCCCACCCGGCAGCGCGATCTCAGTGGCAAAGCCGTAAGTGTCGCGCAAGATCTGGGCCAGCGCCTGCGCGTCGCCGATGGGCGTGGCCAGATCGGGAATGCCGGACCCGTCGGCGTAATCCTGATTGGCGATGAGCACGGCGTAGCTGCGGCCCTTTCCCATCGTCTCCAAAATATCGCCCTCGTAGAAGACCTCAAAGGAATGGGTGATCGCCTCATTCTCGCGGGTCATGGCAAAGACGGTGATCCGGTTCACGCCCGCCGTCAGCCGCAGCGTCGCGCGGAACGCGCCCGCGGGGTCAAGCTGGGCCGCCGCGCCGTTGACCTCCACGTTGATCGGGGCCCCGCGCGACAGGATGCGGCCCCTGATCTCGATTTCGGGCCGGGTCCGCGCGACTGCGGCGCGGGTGGGCTCGGGGCTGTCGATGATGATGCGGGTGTCATCAAGGGCCGCGTCGGGCCGCGCCTCTGCCACCAGGTCCAGGTCCGGGTTGGTGGAGGCAAAGGTGTAATCTTGCGGGCGGCTGGACATCGCGGAGCTTGGCAGCGATTGAATGGCGCGCATGATCGCGCCGATGGTGCCCGACTCGCTTGTGGCGAGCGCGCGGGCAAAGCCATAGCTGAAGGCGCCGTAGACCTTCTTGTCTTCGGCCTGGCCTTTCGGGAACCGCGTTTCGCTGCCGCTGTCTCCCAATTCGGTGCCATAGAACACCGTCAATGCCCCGGCTTGAGGATCGAGCGTGCTGCGCGGCCAGCCGTCTCCTGTGCGCCCGTCGATGGAGACCCATGTGAGGCGCGCGGCATCAACCGCCGCCTGGCGTTCCTCCAGCCGGAAGGCACGGGCGGAGCCCACGTCAAGCAGCACGGCGACATCCGCGCCGCGGTTGCGAAACAGAGTGACCAGTTCCGACAGCGCAGCCGCGCTCAGCACTTGGGCATCGGAAGGGCTCGCGGGGTTGAGCGGGATGTAGGGCGCGCCGGTCAGGATGTGATCGGCCACGCCGCTTTTGAAAGGATCGCCGCCCAGGTCCGTCAGACGCTTGATCTTGGGCGCAAGCGAAAAGGGACTTGAGCCATCCTCCGTCAGCGCGATCAGGGGTGCGCCGAAGGTAAAGCCCGAAAACTGCAGAATGACGGAATCGCCGCAATCCGTTTCGCTCAAAGTCTCCTGTGCGGCGCGTTCCAATCCGGCAAGGCTCGCCTCCCCGTGCTGGAGCAGGCGGATGTTTTCGGCCTTGGCGCCCTTGCCCACCAGAACGCTGCGCAAGATTTCCCCGTCGTTGACGGGCCCGCGTAGGTGCAGCCGTTCTTCGTCCGAAAAGGCGTCCGCGGCCACGAAGATGCCGCGCGTCACGCCCCTGCGGCCCGGCGCGCAAGCTGCGGGCGGCAGGTCGGGCGCGGCAAAGAGCGGCCCGTCGAGCCCTTGCACCGCGCTCACCATGCGGGCAAGCCATTGCGCATCGCTCATCCCTTCTTCCGCGTTCTCATCCAGAGAAAGCACGCCCGCGTGCAAAGGTGTGGTGAAGAGAAAGATCAGGAGCAGGACGCGGCGCAACATGCGAAAAGTATTCGGCACGGGTGCAGGCCTGTCAAATGACAAGCGCCGTCATTTCCGGCCTTAGCTGCCCGCCTCAGTTGTCGGAGGTCTGCGGCTCGCGCGGGGGGCGGCCAATGACTTCGCGCAGGTCGTCAAGCTCAATGAAGTTATCCGCCTGCCGTCGCAGGTCGTCGCTGATCATCGGGGGGGAGCTGCGGGTGGTTGACACGACCGACACGCGCACGCCCTGGCGTTGAAGGCTCGCCACCAGCGGACGGAAATCGCCGTCGCCCGAAAAGATCACGATGTGATCGACGCGCGGGGCAAGCTCCATCGCGTCCA
This sequence comes from Pseudomonadota bacterium, assembly GCA_039024775.1. Classification (GTDB taxonomy): domain Bacteria; phylum Pseudomonadota; class Alphaproteobacteria; order Rhodobacterales; family Rhodobacteraceae; genus Sulfitobacter. Next base: position 1,243 of record JBCCPS010000110.1, on the reverse strand, counting down.
CCGCAAGCTCGATGTCCATGTTCCCCTTCACCTTCCGGCGGCCCATGCTGTCGGTGTATTCCTTGGCCGGTTTGGTCACCATGGAAAAGCCGTTGTAGTGCAGCCAGTCCACCAGCGGGCGGATGGGGGAATATTCGTCGTTTTCCAAAAGCGCGGTGTAATAGAACGCGCGCAGCAGTTTGCCCCGGCGCATGAACTCCTGCCGCAATAGTTTGTAGTCGATGTCAAACCCAAGGGTCTTGGCGGCGGCATAGAGGTTCGACCCATCTATGAACAGCGCCAGCCGCTCATCTTTGTAAAACATCCGTCTGTCCTTCCGGCGTTGTTCGCCAAGCAATAACTTGTCGTCTATGTTTTCGTTTTAAGGACCCAGCGCCCGCTCCCCGAAATCGGGGCGCTGTTCATTGAGGCGCATACCTATAGGTTTTTGGCGGTGGAGCAAGCCTCCGCTACGGGGAAAAAACGGAGGCGAACTTCAAATTGGATCACCAACTGTTGGTTGCACTGGGAAGTAACCTGACGTCACCTGTCGGACCTCCCGCAGACACACTTGACCAGGCATTGGACCGTCTTAACGCGCGGGGGGCGGTGGTTGAAAGAATCAGTGCATACTACAACACGCCTGCCTTCCCTGTCGGCGCGGGGCCGGATTATGTGAACGCAGCGGCAAGGATCAGCGCAAACTGGGCTCCCGCGCAGGCGCTTTCCCACCTACATGCGGTTGAGGCCGATATGGGCCGGGAGCGGGGCACGCGCTGGGGCCAGCGCACGCTGGATCTTGATCTTTTGGCGATGGGCGATTTGGTACTGCCTGATGCGCAAGTCTACGCCCATTGGCGCGACCTGCCGCTGGAGGACCAGGCGCGCCGCGCGCCCGAGCGGTTGATCCTGCCGCATCCGCGCCTTCAGGACCGGGCTTTCGTGTTGGTCCCACTATCGGACGTGGCGCCCGACTGGCGCCACCCGGTGCTGGGCCGCACGGTGCTTGAGATGCGCGATGCGCTTTCACCAGAATCGCTGGCAGAGGTTCGGCTCATCCTCTGACGGGACAGTACCGCGCCCCGCGCTGAGAGCCGCAGAATCGCCTTGTATTATTGGCTTTACCGGCCTAAGTGATGCGCTCGAGTAGCTTTTTGATCTGATTGGAGCATCCCATGGCCCGCGTGACCGTTGAAGACTGCGTCGACAAGGTACCGAACCGTTTCGAACTGGTGATGCTCGCCGCGCATCGGGCGCGGGAAAT
>JBCCPS010000109.1:0-8603 GCA_039024775.1 Pseudomonadota bacterium | reverse complement strand
CAGGCTCTGGCCCCGGGGCATGGAGCAAACAGCGCAGGATGCGCGCCACGCTTTGGGCGGCAGGCGCAGGCTCGACCTCGGGGCGCGGGTGCAGGAGGCCATCATGCGCTGGCTCATGCCGGTGCTCTTGGGGCTGGTCTTTGTCACCCTGCTTCTTGCCGCCAACCCGGTGGCAGAGCGCTGGCTGGCGGAACTGGAGCTTGGCACTGCGGGCCTGCCTGCCCCTGACCGCGCGCTCTTTTGGCTTTGCCTCCTGCCTCTCTGCTGGACCGTGCTGCGCTTGAGCGCGCTGCGGGAAAGGCTGACTGCGGCGGGCAGGGCGCGCAAGATGGGGCCGCCGGCATTGGGTCTTGTGAACCCCGCGTCGACGTTGCGGGCGCTGGTGCTGTTCAATGCTGTGTTTGCACTGCAAACGGGCATGGACCTGGTGTTTCTTTACGGCGGGTTTGGACTGCCTGAGGGGATTAGCTATGCCCAATACGCCCACCGCGGTGCCTATCCGCTGGTGGTCACGGGGCTCTTGGCCGGCGGCTTTGCACTGCTCTGCCGCCGCTGGGTGCAACAAGATCCCGCGCTGCGGCTTTTGCTCATGGCCTTTGTTGCGCAAAACCTGGCCCTGGTGCTCAGCTCGCTTGTCCGATTGGAGATGTATGTCGATGTCTACGGGCTCACCCGCCTGCGCATGGCCGCCGCGATCTGGATGGCGCTGACGGCGGTTGGATTGGGGCTGATCCTCTGGCAGGTCTACCACCACCGCGACAACGGCTGGCTGATGCGGCGCGGGGGCGCGCTGACCGCCGCGGTGCTCTATTTCAGCGCGTTCATCAGCTTTGATGCCACAATCGCGAGGTATAACCTGGCCCATGACGTGGCGCAGGATTTTTACTACCTCTGCCAGTTGGGCGATGCCGCAAAGCCGGTGATCGCGCGCCGCGCGCCTGCCGCCTGCACGCCCTCGCAACTGCGTATCGACCGCCCGCGCGACTGGCGCGAATGGGGCTTTCGCAACTGGCGGGCGCGCACTAGCCTTGCCTGGACCGGGCAGGGAGCCGCGCGATGAGCCAGCACATTCTGATCGTCGATGATGATCCGCAAATCCGCGCCGTGCTGCGCATCGCTCTGCGACAGGGCGGCTTTGAAGTGACCGAGGCGGGCGATGGCGCGGAGGGTCTGGCCAAGGCGCGGACCGGCCGCTTTGACCTCATCGTGCTCGACATCGGGCTACCACAGATGGACGGGCTTGAGGTCTGCCGCGCGCTGCGCACGCAGGACGACACGCCGGTGCTGTTCCTCACGGCCCGGGATGAGGAAATCGACCGCGTGCTGGGGCTGGAGCTGGGCGCAGATGACTACGTCACCAAACCTTTCTCCCCGCGCGAGCTTTCGGCGCGGATCAAGGCGATCCTGAAACGCGCCGCGCCTACTGCGGCTGCGTCAGGGCAGATGCTCGCCCGCGGGCGCCTTCAGATCGATGCCGCGCAGCATCTGTGCCGGGTGCAAGAGGTGGCGGTGCCGCTCACCGCGCGGGAGATGGGGATCCTTGCATATCTGATGCAGCGACCGGATCAAGTGGTCCCGCGGCCTGCGCTCACCGATGCGGTCTATGGCGCGCATATCCAGGTTTCAGACCGCACGGTGGACAGTCACCTGCGCAACCTGCGCGCCAAGCTGGCGCAGGCCGGATGCCCGGATGCGATCGAAACAGTGCACGGCGTGGGCCTCAGGATGGGGCCATGTCAGCAGGCCGGGTAGCGCGTAAATGGCGCCCGCCGCTGGCGCTCATCGTGGTGGGCGCGATGGCGGGAGTGGTGGCTGTCGCCGTTTTTGGCCTGTTGTGGGTGCGCGTTGCGGGCAATATCCTCAGCGCAAAGGAAGTGGCGCTTACGATCATCGCCCTGTCGGTGACGGCGGCACTGATCCTGGGCTACTTGCTTTGGCGGCTGGTGCTGCGCCCGGTGACGGCGCTCACTGCCCATGCCCGCGCGATGAAGGCCGGCCGCGCCGCGCCGCCGCCCGCGCAATTCGGCACGCCCGAATTTTCCGAATTGGGGCAAAGCGTCATCGACATGGGTGAGACGCTGCAAAACCGCGCCGCGGGCATGCGCGCCTATGCCGGACACGTAACACACGAGCTCAAGTCACCTCTCACGGCCATCACTGGCGCGGCAGAGCTGTTGCAGGAGGCCACAGATGACGCCGACCGCGCGGCCCTTGCGCAGACTATCCGCGCAGCAGCCGCCCGAATGGAGCGATTGTTGAGCGACTTGCGTGCCCATGCAGCCGCAGGTCGGGACCGGGGCGCGAGCCGCTGCGACCTATCAGAAGCCGCCCGAAAGGTCACGCAGATCGACATTGCCTTGGGCCGCACGGGGCCCATTCCGATGGCCCTGGAAGATCTTCAAGCCGTCCTCGCGCAACTCGCACAGAACGCCGCTGCCCACGGCGCGACCCGGCTGGAACTGGATTGGCAAACGCCGGTCTTGCGCGTGACAGACAACGGCGCGGGCGTTGCGCCGGGAAATCAAGGCAGGATCTTCGACCCCTTCTTTACCACCACACGGGAGGCGGGCGGCACTGGCATGGGGCTGGCCATCACCCGCGCGCTGGTGGAGGCCCACGGCGGGCGCATCGAATTCGAGCCGCAGGCGACCGGGGCACGGTTTTTGATCACTTTTTAACGCCACGCGTTCTGCCGAATGTGGCCCACGCCTAATCTGCTGACTGTGGGCGTCGCAGTGGCGCAAGTTTGCTGTGATGGACGGCTTCGATCCGGGTGATAATGTCGGGCTTGCGCAGGGGCTTTGGCAAATAGTGGTCAAGCCCGGCTTCAAGGATTTCTGAATTGTCGCCCGTCATCGCGTGGGCGGTTAGCGCCACAATAGGCACATGCACTTGCAACTCTTCCTCCAGCGCGCGGATATGGCGGGTCGCCTCCTTGCCGTCCATGCGTGGCATGGAGATGTCCATGAAGATCAGATCAGGAGAGATCTCCTGATAAAGCGCGACCGCTTCCTCGCCGTTGTTTGCAAAGGTGACCTCCACCTCAAGGTCCTTGATCATCTTACGGAACACCAGTTGGTTGGTCTTGTTGTCCTCTGCCGCGAGGATGCGCATGACCCGAGGCAGCAGCGGTTCGGGGGCAGAGGGTTCAAACCCCTGATGTCGGCTGAGCGCAGTGATTTGCCCAATCATGTCCTTGCGGGGCGGCGGGAATTGCAACGTGCCCTGAGCCAGCTCGCGGATCGGCAGTCCTTTCAGACTGCCGGGATTGGTGCTCATCAACAGGATCGGCACCTCCGCGTCTTGCGCACGCACGGCCTCGCCAAAAGCCAGATCAGCGCCTACTGCGCTGTCATGGTCCACCAGCAACAGCCCGGTTTTGGGCGACAGCTGCTGGATCGCCGCCTCGCCCGTGTCGCAAGCAATGACCGCCGCGCCCAGCTTTTCAAGCTGGTCAGCAAGCAGCACGCGTTTGACCTCCACCTCTGACAGCAAGACGATCTGGCCCAGACCCTGCAATGGCTTTTCTAGCCGGTCCTCCGTCTCTCCCGCCATGCCAAGATCGACCTTGAACCCAAAGTTGGAGCCGACGCCCTCTTCCGAGGTGACCCAGATCTCGCCGTCCATGATCTCCACCAGCTGCTTGGAAATGGCGAGCCCCAGCCCGGTGCCGTCAAACTGGCGGTTGCGTTCGTTTTCCACCTGATTGAATTCGCCAAAGATGTGGCCGATCTTGTCCTCGGGGATGCCGATGCCTGTGTCTTCAATGGAGATGTGCAGCTTCACCCGGTGGGTGGTTTCACTGGGTACGCCCGTCACCCGCACCAGCACATGGCCCTCAGTGGTGAACTTCACCGCATTGCCAATCAGGTTGGTCAGCACCTGCCGGATGCGCCCCGGATCGCCAATCAGCTGGGTAGGGATAAAGAGGTCATAGTCCAGCACCAGCGACAGGCCCTTGGCCTTGGCCGAGGGCTGAAGCAGCAGCAACACTTCTTGGATCGCCCGCTCCAGATCGAACTCCTCGGGGTATAGCTCCAGCTTCTTGGCCTCGATCTTGGAATAGTCGAGCACGTCATTGATAATCACCAAAAGCGCCTCGCCCGAGTTGCGGATGGTGTCCACGTAAAGCCGCTGTTCGTCTGAAAGCCCGGTGTCGGCCAGTACATCAGCCATGCCGACCACCCCATTCATAGGCGTGCGGATCTCATGGCTCATGTTGGCAAGGAAGGCCGATTTCGCGCGGTTGGCGCTTTCGGCCACGGTGCGGGCCTCTTTGAGTTGCTGTTCATACTTCACGGTAGCCGTGATGTTGATCCCCAGCGAGACTAGGTCGCCGTCTGGGCCGCGCTGGTCCATGAAACGGATATAGGCGCGGTCCCATAGCTGGATCACAACGGGCTCCGGCCGGGGCTCTTGAATGCGCTCTGTCATCATGCGCCGCCAGCCGGAAGGTCCAAAGGAGCCGGGGTTCACGATGCCCTCATCCGTCATTGCCTGCAGAATGGTGACATAGTTTACGCCGGGGCGAATTTCCTCCAACCCGTCAAACACCGACAGGTAGGCGCGGTTGGCCATGATCAGGTTCATGTCGCCGTCAAACAGCGCAAAGCCGTCAGTGATCGATTCGATGCTCTGCCAGAGCCTGCGTTCGGTCAGCGCCACCTTGCGATTGGCAGCGGAGAGGTGCGACTTCACCCGCTGGTTTTCGCCCCGGATCGTTTCAACCTCGGCACGGGTTTCGCTGATCTCAGCGCTGAGCTGCTGAGCGTGCTGGCCGAGTTTCTTGTTGGCGGCAAAAAGCTCCGCCTGCTTGAGCTCAAGCAGACGCTCCGCCGCCAACCAGCTGCGGCGTTCCTGGGTCAATTTGCTCGCCAGAAGCCGTGGATTTTCTTGCATTGCATCCCCGCTATCGCGCGCAAAATCGGCCATCAGGGTGAACATCTGCTTAAACGGAGCCGCTTTGTGCGACTTGCCCAACGCGTTTTCGCGTGGCAGCATCACTGCATTGTATACTGGAGTTTTGTTATGTCCTTAATGCGCGCCTTCGGGCTGTCCTTCGTCTTGTCATTTCTGGCTGCGGGCTCGCTTTTGGCACAGTCCTCCGTGCCGGAGCATCGCTATCTCTTTACCCGCGATGTGGATTTCTATGGCGCCGATCTGACGAACCTCTTTGACACGACGCGGGAGGCTTGCGCGCGCGCTTGTTCGGCGCAGGAGGCCTGCGTGGCCTTCACTTTCAACACCCGCAATAACGCCTGTTTCCCCAAATCCGCCCTAACCGATCGCCAGCCCTATGAGGGCGCGCTGTCGGCGCGCAAGCTGCCCACGGATGCGGCGGTGCTGGCGAATGCGGCGGCGCGCAGTGCTGATCTGGCCTTTCTGGGCGCCCGCGATCTGGCAGAGGCGAACCGCTTGGTGGCCAGCAACGCGGGCCGCTTTTCCTTTGGGGAAGAGCGCGCGGAGGACATCATCGCGCCCATGCTGCGGGCGGAGGAAAGCGGCAACACCCGTGTCGCGCTGACCTGGGCGGCGCGTGCCGTGGCACTGACGGACCGCGGCGATCTGTGGGTGCGCTATGCCCACCTGTCGATCAAACGCGGCGGACAGCTGGAAAACCGCAGCGAAAAGCGCGCGAGCTACCGGCGCGCGGTGCTGGGCGCGGTCAATGCCTACCTGCGCGCGGACAATCGCGCGGTGCAGGCGGATGCCCTGTCCACGTTGGCGCGTGCGCTCGACGTATCGCGTCGGGGCCGCGACATGATCCCCGCGCTGCGGCTGGCCCAGCAGCTCAGCCCGCGCGAGGACATTGCGCAAGCATTGGACGAGGCCGTTGGCAAATACGGCTTTCGCGTCACCGATACCCGTGTCGACAATGACGCCGCCGCCCCGCGCATCTGCGCGGAGTTCTCTGAAAAGCTCGTGCAGGTGGGCCAGGACTACGAACCCTTCGTGGCGCTCGAAGGGCGCGGGTTCGTGGTGCAGGCCGATGGCGCGCAACTGTGCATCGACGGGGTGGAGCACGGCGCGCGCTATTCTGTGACGCTGCGCGCAGGCCTGCCTGCCGCCAGCGGAGAGACGCTACACAAGAACGTGACCTTGCGTCTCTACGTCCGTGACCGCAGCCCGCTCGTGCGTTTCCCGGGCCGCGCCTATGTGCTGCCCCGCAGCGCCGAGGCCGCTCTGCCGGTGGAGACGGTCAATACCGACACGCTCGATTTGCGACTGCGGCGGCTGAGCGACCGCAATCTGGTGCGCGCGCTGCGTGAAAGCTACTTCGGGCGGCCTTTGAGCAAATATGAAGACGATCAATTCAGCCGCAACATGGCGCAAGAGGTCTGGACCGGGCAGGCGACCGTTCAGAACGATCTCAACGTGGACATGACCACGCGCTTGCCGATGGCGGAGGCGCTCGCGGGCCAAGCGCCCGGCATTTACGCGCTCAGCGCGTCGATCCCGGGGCAGGACCTGTTCGACAATCCGGCGGCCACGCAGTGGTTTGTCCTGTCGGATCTGGGCCTCTCCACCTGGCAGGGCGTTGAAGGGCTGTCGGCCAATGTGCGTGGCCTGGGCGATGCGGGCGCTCGCGCGGGCGTCACGCTGACGCTCATCTCTCGCGCAAACGCGGTGCTGGGCACGGCCACCACGGATGCTGAAGGCTTCGCCAGCTTCCCCGCGGGGCTGACGCGCGGCGCAGGCGCAGCACAGCCCGCGCTGCTGATGGCGGAGGACGGCGATCAGGACATTGCCTTCCTGCCGCTGACCGATCCCGCGTTTGACCTTTCGGACCGCGGCGTTGAGGGCCGCCCGCCCGCGCCGCCCATCGACACCTTCCTGACCACCGACCGCGGCGCCTACCGCGTGGGCGAGACGATCTATGTCACGGCGCTCACCCGGGACGCGCAGGCGCGCGCGCTGGGCGATTTGCCGGTGACCGCGATCCTCACGCGCCCCGACGGCGTTGAGTATTCCCGACAGTTGAGCGCGAGCGCCCGCGCAGGCGGGCATGTTTTCGCGCTGCCTTTGGGCGGGGACGTGCCACGCGGTGCCTGGCGCGTGGATATCCACACGGATGTGGACCAGCCCGCACTCGCCAGCCGAACAGTGCTGGTGGAGGACTTCCTGCCAGAGCGAATCGACTTCACGCTAGAGCTGCCCAACGCGCCTCTACGGTTAAAGAGTGCGCCGCCGCTGTTTGTGCAGGCCGATTACCTCTTTGGTGCGCCGGGCGCGGGGCTGGACATCGAAGGCACCGTACGGCTCACAGCCACGCGCGGCCTTGATGGGTGGGAAGGCTTCCGCTTTGGCCGCCATGACACCGCATTTCGCGCGCAAACGCGCTTTCAGGGCGACGCGCAGACGGATGAGACGGGCGAGGCAGTCCTCTCCTTGCGTCTGCCGGAGTTGGAGGAAGACCCCGGCGTGCCGTTGGTGGCCGAGGTGGTGATCCGTGTGGCCGAAGGCTCCGGCCGGCCGGTAGAACGCCGGCTTACGAAACCGCTTGCGCCCGAGACGCCCATGATTGGTATCAAGCCGCTCTTCCAAGACGTCCTGGCAGAAGGCACCGAGGCGGCCTTTGAGCTTATCGCGGTGGATACGGGCCTCTGGCCCGAGCCGATGCAGGTGCGCTGGACGCTCAACCGGGTGGAGACGCGCTATCAGTGGTATCAACTCTTCGGAAATTGGGAGTGGGAACCCACGACCCGACGCACCCGGGTGGACACGGGCGAGGTCATGCTGGGCAAAACGCCTATCCGGATCAGCGCGCCGACCGAGTGGGGTGAATACGAATTTGTGGTGGAACGCATGGGCACCTCCTACGCCGCCTCCTCGGTGAATTTCTATGCGGGATGGTACGGTGGCGACAGCGCCAGCGACACGCCCGACCGGCTGGAGCTGTCGCTGGATGCTACTGAGTACAGCGTGGGCGATACCGCGCAGCTGCGACTGGTGGCGGAGGGCGTTGGCCAGGCGCTTGTCACCGTGCTCTCCAACCAGGTCATCGACCGCAAGGTGGTGCCCGTCACCGCGGGCGAAAACGTGATCGCGATGGATGTCACCGCCGATTGGGGCAGCGGGGCCTATGTCACGGCCTCCGTCCTGCGCGGCATGGACGTGGACGCGGGCCGCAACCCAGCGCGCAGCCTCGGCCTGGCCCACGCCGCAGTGCGGCCCGGGGACAAGGCGCTTTCCGTGAGCTTTGACGTGGCAGAGGTTGTGGACGGACAGGCAGGCACCATGCGCGCCGCCGTCAACGTGGCGGGCGTGAAGGCCGGAGAGACCGCCTATGTCACGCTGGCTGCGGTGGATGTGGGCATTCTCAACCTCACCGGTTTTGAAGCGCCGGACGCCACCGGGCACTACTTTGGCCAGCGGCGGCTGGGGGTGGAGATGCGCGACATTTACGGGCGGCTCATCGACGGGATGAACGGCGCGATGGGTCAGGTCCGCTCCGGCGGGGACGGCGCGGCCTCCGCGCAGCTGCAATCGCCACCGCCCACCGAAAAGCTGATGGCGTTCTTCTCAGGCCCGCTGGAGGTGGGCCCCGATGGCCGGGTTGAGGTCGATATCCTCAAGCCCTCCTTCAATGGCACCGTAAAGCT
>JBCCPS010000108.1:0-8757 GCA_039024775.1 Pseudomonadota bacterium | reverse complement strand
GGCACGGGGCAGCAGTGCATTCCTGAAAGGACTGTCACGAGAACCCCCGCCGCAGCACCCGGTAGCAAGTAAAGAAAAGGCCGCCCCAAACCTAGGGGGCGGCCTTTTTGCGTGCCCCAAGCCGAAGGTGGGGAGAGTGCCCAGCGTAGGGGGGCCGCGGTCAGAGACGAAAAAGCCCCGGCCGTTGCCAGGGTTTTCTTGAAGCAGAACCGCACCCTTAAGCGGCTTTCTTGTTGATGGATCCTGCAGCCAACCCGGTCGTCCGACGGTCCCCGCCGTATGTGTCTTCCAACAAGTGGCGCAGTACGCTGGCGTCTGCGTCAAAACCCAACCGATCAGCAAACGCGACCAAGCAGCCGTAACCTGCAATCGCGTAGTGCACCATCCGCTGGTACTGCGTGATGATCATCGCGTCCCGCGCCGCGTCATCGCCAAACGTTGCTTCAAGCGCATGTGCCTTGGCCTCGCGCACGAGCCCTTCCATGCCTTTGCAGTGCTCGCCCTTCGGATCAATCTCGTGGCCATCGCAGAGCGCCTTCAGCTCTGCCATGCCGCTTTCGATGCCCTTGGCGCCATCCTTGAGCGCCTGTGTCAGCTCCGCGTCTGACGCCGCATCCATCAGCTTGAGCGTTGACAGGTGCGACTGGTCGCAGGCGCTGTAGAGGTCTTGCAGTTGATCGAGATAGACGTCTTTGAGATTGTTCATCGGCATTTGGCTCTCCTTTAGTGTGCGCAAGGCCCTTGGACTTGCTTCACTCACTGAACCAGACTTGCCCCAGGTCGTTCCGATTTCGCGGCAAATTGAGGGCCAACTCTCCAACCCCTCTTGATCGCGGCGCATTTTGGGACTACCCCGGCACCGGCGTAGGGGTTTAGCTCAGTTGGTAGAGCATCGGTCTCCAAAACCGAGGGTCGTGGGTTCGAGTCCCTCAGCCCCTGCCATGCTCTATCGGGAGCCGGACATCTGCAACAGATCGCTCGCGCGTCTCAGTTCTGGCCCGGTGGTATGTTCTTGCAAGCTTGTCATTAGCCCCGTTAGGCGTTTCTGCGCAGTGGATCTGAGCTCTGGCGCCGTGCCCCCCGGCAGATCAAGCGCGTCGCACAGACTGCGCAAAAGATAGAGCGTTGCGCCCTGACTTTCGGCCGTTTCAAGCGCTTGGGCCAAAAGCGCGGGCGCCTCATGGGTCGGCGCCAATTTGGCCGCGAGGCGCTGCAGCTCTGCCAAAGCGAAATATTCCCCGGAGGACTTGGCCAGGGCGAGCCCATCCTCGACCGCTTTTGCGGCGATGTCATCAGCGCCCGCATCATGGGCGCAGTCGGCCAGATAGCCGTAGAACACCGGCGCGTAGGACCGCGCGCCGGTGCCGATCCAGGCGTCGATGCCGCTGGCGAGCCGTTTGAGGCCTGCATTCGCATTGCCCAGCCGCGCCTCGCAAGCGCCGATCATCACATCGCTGTGGGCTTTCCAGTGCACATAGCCATAGCTGGTGGCCAGTCGCGCCTCTTCTTCGGCGGCTTTGAGCGCCTCTTTGGGTTCCTGGCGCAGCCAATGGATGATGCCCACAATGGCCAGCGCCTGATTGATGGCCAGCGGATGCCCATTGGCGCGGGCAATGGCGTCGCTGCGCTGTACCAGGTCCAACGCGGTGTCGAGCCTTGCGGCAAAGGCCTCAAGCTGGGACAGCATGCCATGCGCCACTGCCAGCGGCAGTTCACCGTAGGACGTCGCCGCACCATCCGGCAGATCCGCGCCGCGCCGGATGCAGTCGCGGTAGGCCGCGCTGGCTGCATCAAAACGATTGAGGCTGAGGTAGTTGGAGCCGAGCGACCGCTGTGCAGCGACCCAGTGGATTACCTCTCCGGTTTGTTCGGCGAGGCTGTGCATGCGTTCGGCCACAGGCAGGCTTTCGGCGAACCCGCCGGTATTATAGATGCCGTTCCAGAGACCGCGCAGGGCATTGAACAAGAGCTCTGTCTGGCCCGCGTCCTCACACAGCAGGCGCGCGGCTTCATAGTTTTCGCGCACCTCCGGGGCCGCATATCCGTGGATCGCGCCGAGCGCATCGCCCCGGGCAAGGCGGCATTCGATCTCGGCCAGTGCGCGCGCCTCGCCGGTGTCCCACTGAGCGATCACGCTCAATGCGCGGTTCAGCAGCTGCAGTGCTTCCTTGTTGGCCCAGCGTTCGCCCGCGCGTTTGCCCGCCTGCAAAAGCTCATCGCCCGCCCGCGTGAGATCGCCTGCTGCCTGGGCGTGCTGGGCGATCAGTTCGGGACGGACATCGGACATTGCATCAAGTGCGGTGAGAATGCGGCCATGCAGCGCTTGCCGGTCCCGGATCAACAGGCTCTCATAAGCGGCATCGCGGATCAGCGCGTGATAAAAGGCAAAATCGCCCTCCGCGATGGCGGGCGCGGGCACGATGACGCCCGCTTCCGTCAGGTCCGCCAGCGCGACGGAGACGCTGGCCGCGGATTGATCAAGCGTCTGGCTCAGCAGATCGACGGAGAATTCACGCCCGATGCAGGCGGCCGATTGTGCGACCGCCTTGGCACTGCCCAGCCGGTCGAGACGGGCCATCAGCAGATCGTGCAGCGTGACCGGAATATCCGCCCGCGCCACCGCGCGATTGCTTTTGCGCGCCATCATGAGCCCGCGCGTGAGCTCCTCGATGAAGAGCGGGATACCCTCGCCCCGCGCGGTGAGCGACTCGACAAGGTCAGCGCTGACCGCGTTTTCCGCGCCTTCAACGCCCATCGTGTCTTGCAGCATCTCGCTGATCATCGCGCGGCTCTCTGCCCGGCCCAGGCGTTCAAGGTGCAGCCGCGCGGACCAATCCGCACCTTCGAGCACGTCGCCGCCGCGCGAGGTGATGACGACGTAGATCGGCAACCGCGCCTTGTTGGCGATGATACGGTCGAGGTATTCCAGCGTCGTGGGATCGGCCCAGTGGGCATCCTCCAGCACGATGAGCAGCGGTTTTATGGCGGACATGCATTCGACCTGCCTGAGCAGCATCTCCAGCGTCCGGGACCGGCGCGAGCGGGCGTCGAGCGCGTCGATCTCCGGGTCGGGGCCAGCGTCCACGCCAATGAGCTGCGCCATCAGGGTGGGCGCACCGGGCGTGATGTTGCCCACGGTCTCCAGCCGCTCCGTCAGGCGGGCGCGGTGTTCATCGGGCGCGCGGGCGGAGCCTGACATCGAATAGGTCTGGCGCAGCGATTCCCCCACCGCCCAGAGCGGCACATCCGCGTAATGCGTGGAACACTGGTAATTCACCACAAACCGCTCGCCGGAAGGCACCATCGCCTTGAGCGCTGCGAGCAGCCGCGATTTGCCGATGCCCGCCTCGCCCTCAATGCGCACGGCCACGCCGTGGCCGGCGCGCACCTCTTCCCAAAGCGCGCCCAACGTGTCCAATTCGGCCTGCCGGCCCACGATTGGCATCAGATCGCGCTGGCCCTTGGCCTCGAACCGGCTGACGCCGTGCCGTGCGTCTGTCACCTCAAAGGCATCCGTTCCGTCTGGAAAGCCCTTCAGATCGGCGTTCTTGATGGCGTTGGCGGCAAAGATCCCGCGTGTGAGCGCGGCAGTGGTGCCGCTGATCACTACAGCGCCGGGGGCCGCGATGGATTGCAGCCGTGCGGCCAGATTCGGCGTCTCACCCATCACTTCGCCATCCGCGCGCACCACAACGAGGCCCGTCGCGATGCCCACCCGGCAGCCCAGCGTCTCCCCCTGGGGCGCTTTGAGTGCGGCGACCTGGCTGACGATGGACAAGCTCGCGTGCACCGCTTGTTCCACCGCGTCTTCGCGCGCCAGTGGCCAGCCGAAGAAGGCGACCACGCCGTCGCCCAGAAATTTGTCTACGTGCCCGCCCATGCGCGCCACTGTGCCCGACACCGCGTCTTGGTAGCGGTGCAAAAGCTCTGACATTTCTTCTGGGTCGAGCCTGCGGGACAGATCGGTGGAGCCCACAAGATCAACAAAAACGACCGTGAGTTGCCGCCGTTCGCCGCGGGGTTCGGCGGCGACGGATTCCGCCGTATCGGCGGGCAGGTCTTCGACGACCGCAGGCTGTGCTGCCGGTATCGACGCGGACCCGGCGCGCAAAGCGGCGTGGAATTTCTTGCGCTGGCCGAGCTTGAGCCCAAGCTCGCGCAAATCGTCATCATCAAGCTCCCCCAGAACGTCGCAGGTGATCTCTTCCTCTTCAAAGACCGCGCGCAGGCTTTCCAGCCCCGCCGCTTCAAGCCAGACCGCTATGGAAGGATGCGGCGTTCCGGGATCGCTCATGCAGGGCCCGCCTTAGCTCTCAATCGGGCTCTCTGGGAACAGCGGCTTGGCGGTCGATACCGTCAGCCCTGAGGTATCCGCAGGGGTGGGCGTGATCGACTGAGGGAAGGCAAAACGCCCGCCGGGATCGTACTTTTGCTTGACCTGCTGCAGCGTGGGATAGGCATCGCCAAAGTAGTTCCAGCGATAGTCTTTCAGCGCGCCCGAGGGGTAGTTCTGATAGACATGGCCGTTCCAGAAGGGCGCCATCAGCGCGTTGAAATCGCCCAGCCATTTGTCTACCGGCGTGCGGTCCTGTCCTTCCCACCAGAACCCATCCAGGAAGATGTCGCAGGACACATCGCGGTGGATAAAGGCAGTGTCCATCTTGCCCACCTTATTGATCGCGCCGCCATAGGGTTCGATCACAAGGCAGAAGTAGGGGTTGGGCGCCTGCAAGGTCACCAGTTCGATGAGGTTCGTCCAATCGCCCACGTCAAGCTTCACGTCCTTGTTCACATAGCGGGCATTCTTGTCCTCATAGGGGTGCGGCGTGCCTGCGGGGAAATCGGGGATTTCATTGGGGTGGGACAGCAGCAGGTAGTTAAGCATGTTGTAGCTGCCGCGCTGGCTCCACTGCATCTGCGCGCCTGTGGCCGTCAGCGGGGCGAGGCGCGACTCAAGGGAGGCGTCATCGCCCTTGAGCGCATCGCCCGTGATCATGCCGCGCATCAGCAGCATCGGCTTGAGGTTGGAGCCATCGACCTTGGTGGGTCCGCCCTCCGACTGGCCGCAGATGATGGTCATGTAACCGATGTCATCATTGGCTGGCGCATCGGCCATGTATTGTTCCTGCATGATGTAAAGCGCCTTGGCCGCCTGGCGCATCTGCATCGGTGTCTCCAGCGGCCAGGCCAGCGCAAAGCCCCAAACCTGCGGCACCTCAACGAGGCTATAATCGATCTCCGTCAGGATGCCGAACTGGTTGCCGGTGCCGCCGCGGATCGCCCAAAACAGATCCGCGTTCTGGCTTTCGGAGGCAGTAACAAGCTGGCCATCGGCGGTCAGCATCTTGGCCCCGATCACGCGGTCGCAGTTCATTCCGAACATCCGGGAGGTAAAGCCAAAACCGCCGCCCTGCATGTAGCCTGCAACGCAGACATCGGGGCAGCCTCCACCGGGCACGTGCAGGTTCACCATGTCGAGCGCATCGTTGAGATTGCGGAAGGGGCATCCGGGCTGCGCACGGGCGATGGGCGCCGACGTGCCGTTCCCGCCAAAGATGGGCGCGGCTTTCATGTCGCTGAGATCGATAAGCATTCCCGGCCCGGTGGAGTAGCCTGCCGTGGAATGCCCGCCCGAGCGGGAGCGGACGTTCATGTTGTACTCTTTGGCCGTGGCAAGGGCGGCGCGCACGTCCGAGCCCGAAGAGCCTTCACAATAGACAATCGCTTGCGGGTATTCATCAAAAAGCGGGTTCGACAGCTTGCGGTCGCCATCGTAATCGGGCGAGCCGGGCAGCACGACGCGGCCCTGGATGGCCTCTTGCAGATCGACCCAAGCCTGGCGCGGGATGCCTACGGCGGCGTAGGGGTCTTGGTCTTGAGCGTCCCAGTCCTTGATGATCCGGGCGTCGCGGTCGCGCTTTAGGTTGTAATTCAATGCCATTGTGGAAATCCTTGCTATGTGCCTCGACTATTGCATCAAATTTTACCCATGCAAGTCACGCGTGTGGCGCTGTCACAAATCATAGCAATTCTTGAAAATCGGAGTCTCAAAAATTGCGCGTTTATGTGGGGCGGGTCAGGGCCCAGAACCGCCAGGGTAGGGCGATGGCGGCCACCACCAGCCCCAGCGTGTAGCCGAGCCAGAGACCCACTGCGCCAAGCCCCGCCTGAAAGCTGAGGACGTAGGCCACAGGCAGTGCCAGTGGCCAGTAGGCGCTCAGCGTGATCACGGTAGGCAGGGTCATATCCGACATGCCGCGCAGCGCGCCGAGCGCGGTGCCCTGCACTCCGTCCACGGCCTGCAAAAGGCCCACGATGATGAACAAAACCACGGCAAGTTCGATCACGGCGCTGTCGCTCGATAGGCTTGTCGCCAACGCGCGCCCGCCAAGGATGAAGAAGAGCGCCGCCAGCGTCTGCCAGAAGGTCACGACCACCAGGCTCGCTTTGAGGATCGGCCGCAGCCGGTCACGCTGGCCCGCGCCCACGGCGTTCCCAACCAGGATGGAGGCGGCACCGGCCATGCCCAGCGGGATCATATAGGTGAGCCCCGCCAGCGCGTTCACGATCTGATGCGCCGCCAGCGCCTGCGCGCCCAGCCACCCCATCATGATCCCCAGGATCGCATAGGCCCCGCCTTCACCCGCGTAGCCCAGGCACAGCGGTGCCGCATCCTTGCCTTGCGCGCGGATGTCACGCCAGGCGATGCTCACACTCTGCCGGAAGGGCGCAAGGCCCGGCGCGCGGGCCAGCACCAGCCCCGCAGCCGTCAGCGAAACGCTCTGGGACAGGATGCTCGCCAGCCCCGCGCCCAGGATCCCTAAGTCCAGCACGTGGATGAAAACGTAGTTCGCGGGCACGTTGAAGATGACGCCCAGATAGGACAGCACCACTGCCGTCCAGGGCCAGCCCACCGCGTCAAAGAGCGCTTTGAGCCCGAAAAAGAGCGTGAATGGCACGATCCAGAGCGCCATGGAAATCCAGTAGGGCAGCAGGATCGCCAGCACTTCCTCCGGTTGGCCGAGCACACCGAGCAGGGGGTAGATCGCCAGCATGACAAGCGCGCCGAAGCCGCCGCTGAGCCCACAGAGCCAGAGACCTGAGCGCAACGCGCGCGCCACGCGCGCCGGATCGCCCGCGCCGGTGGCCTGGCTGATCTGAACGGAGATGGCTGTGAGCACGCCCCAGAGGGTCGAGATCATGATGATAAGCACGGCTGTGGTCACGCCTGCCGCGGCCAGCGGCACGGTCCCCAGCGGAGAGATCATCGCGGTGTCCACCACACCGATCAGCAGTGCAGCCGCCAGCCCGATCATGAGCGGCACGGCCAGTTTTAGAAGCGGAAGATATTCCGCGCGCGTGGTCGCGGTGGGAGAATGTGTTGAATATGTCATAGAATACCCGCCGAAAGTCTTCGGCATCAAAGTCGCGTGGCGGAGCTTCCGCTCCGGGTCTCTGAAAGGGGCCTCAGCCCTGCGACGGTAAATCCATGATCTTGCATCCCGAGTGACAGGTGATGAGGCGGAACTAGCTGAGATTGCGCTCCGCGTCCAGCACCATCCCGCCCCGGATGAAGTCCGGGGCGGGAAACTGTCGACGTCAGGCGTAGCCGCCCAACAGCCCGCGCGCTTCCAGATCGCGGTTCAGCGTGTTGGTGGCAAGCGTCAGCGCCGCGCCGTGCCGGGCGATGAGCTCTGCCCGCCGCGCGGGATCGCGCGTGCTCTCAATCGCGCCCCAGATCGCGGCAAGCGTTTCGGCCGCATCCCGGATCGCGCGCAGCGCGTTTGCGTCCTCGGACGCCGCGGCGATCACATCGGCGGAAACCTTGCCCACGCCCGGCACTGTTTGCGCACCACCGCTGGTGTAACCCGTCGGCACGTCGCCTTTGCAGTTGATCACCCGGCGGTAGCGGATCGCGGCGAGGATTTGGTCCACCGCCTGTTTGGCGCCCTCCACGCGAGAGGTGTGTTCGGTATCCGCCGCGGCATGGGGCAAAAGCTCCAGCCGACCGGGAAAGGCCTCCAGCAGCGGACGGTAGGGGGCCATGGGACCAAAAAGGCTGCCGTCCTCGTTCACAAAGAGGTCCGCATCAATTGCGGCAAAGCGCACCTTGCCGCTTGCCATCGCGGCGTGCAGGGCGTCTGCGTCCACCACCTCGCCACGGTCATAGTTCACGATGACGGCCCCGTCATTGAGCGCGTCCAGCACTGATGCACCGACAAGACCCGCATTGGCAAAACTGCCGTCAGGCCTCTTCGCGCCTAGCCCTGTGTGCGGTGAAAGCACGTCCGCGCCTTGGGCCGCCTCTTCGGGCGTGGCGGCGTAGATAAACCCTTCGGAGGTGATCCAGTCGCGGTGGCGTTCGCGGGCATAAATGGCCACGGTCATACCAAAGGCACGGCCCAGCTTGGCCACTTCACGCCCGATGTTGCCATAGCCGATGACGGCCATGCGCTTGCCCTCAAGCTTTGTGGTCGGGTAGTCGCGCAGGTGCTTGCCGGTGTCGAAATCGCCCTTCGCCACGCGGGCGTGCATCTCGTCCACGTCCAAGTCGGGCAGCACCCGCAAAAGCGCTTTCATCGCCATCTGCGCGGTCGCGCGGCTGTTGAAGCTGGGCGTGTTCATCAAGGGTGCCGCGCCGCCCGCACCGTCGCCGCCGCCCCAGCAGGCGCAGGCCATATTCGCGGTGCCCGCCCCGATGCGCACGCCGCCCTCTGGGAAGGTCGCGTTTTCGGGAAAGAAAGTCGCGGCAGCGAT
>JBCCPS010000107.1:0-8869 GCA_039024775.1 Pseudomonadota bacterium | reverse complement strand
TGTTCAGGCTGGTCAGGGCCAACCGACGGCGCCCCAATCCCACGGACGGGGTCGCTTCCCCGGGGCGGAACACGGGGTCGCCGTCGGTCACATCGTAACAGAACTACTCCAGACAGGGGCGGGACGGCGCAGCAGGGCAGTCCCTGTTGGGCGGGTGCTTTGAATGGAGCGGGTTGTCTGGGGTTTTGGAGCGGAGGCTTCAGACGGCGGCGGGGTCGATCTGGTTGAGCGCTGCCACTGCTTGCTGTGTGGCGGTGTCGATCTGGGCGATGAGCGGGGCAAGCCCTTCAGTCTGGCCCTCCTTGCAGCGAAACTCCACCGTTTTGCTGAGCTCTGACAGGTCCGCCGCGCCGAGGTCCTTGGCGTTCGATTTCAGCGTGTGGGCGGCCACGCGCACCTTTTCCCAGTCCTGCGCGGCCTGCCCTGCGGTCATCTCCGCCACCAGCGCTGGCGCGATATCGCTGAAATCGGCGATGAACTCCGCCAGATCCTCGGGATCGCCGCCGACAAGATCGCGCAGCTTTGCCAGCGCGTGGGTATCGATTGTCATGACGTGACCTCTCCCTCAGACATTTTCGCGAAAAGAGGTCTGCATGTCTGGGCGCGGGACGCAAGCGTCAGGTGTGGGCCAATACAAATTGTTCCGGTATTCCGGGCATTTGACTCCCGCGCGCTTTTGTCAGAGCGTGCCGCGAGCCCGATCCGCCCATCTTTGACGAGGACACCCCTTCTTTTGACCCCTGCACGCCATACTGTTCTTGTCGTGGACGACAGCAAGATCAACAGGCGTAAGATGGAAAAGGCCGTGCAGGCGCTGGGCCATGCCACGATCAGCGCGGAAAACGGCGTGGAGGCGCTGGCAGCGCTGCGCGCGCAGCCGGTCGATCTGATGCTCTTGGACATCGAGATGCCGGTGATGGACGGCTTTGGCGTGCTGACGGGCATGCGCGCGGAGCCCGGGCTGATGGACATCCCCGTCATCGTGATCTCCGCGGTGGAGGACATGGACGCCATCGTGCGCGCGATTGAGCTTGGGGCGCAGGATTTCCTACCCAAGGATTTCGAGCGGGTGCTGTTTTCGGCCCGCGTGGGCTCTTGTCTGCGGCAAAAGCGCCTGACGGATCAGCGCGCGCGCAATCTGGCGCAGATCGAGGCGGAAAAGTCCCGCATCGACGCGCTGCTCAGTGCCACGCTGCCGGAGGCGGCCATCGAGGAGTTGAAGAAGACCAACACGGTGCGGCCAAAGCGCTATGAGGACGTGGTGGTGCTCTTTGCCGATGTGGTGGGCTTCACGAAGTTTTGCGACCGCAATTCGCCCGAGATTGCGGTGTCGCAGCTGCAAGAGCTGATCAATGGCTTTGAAGAGATCGCCATCGGCGGCGGGATGGAGAAGATCAAGACCATCGGGGATGCCTTCATGGGCACCGCGGGGCTGCTCAAACCCGTGGCGGATCCGGTGCAGGCGGCGGCGCGGTGCGCGCTTGAGATGGCCGAGGCCGCGCCGCGGCTGACGGACGGCTGGCAGGTGCGCATCGGGGTGCATTATGGCCCGGTCATTGCGGGCGTGATCGGCCAGCAGCAGCACCTTTACGATCTTTGGGGCGACACAGTGAACACCGCGGCCCGGCTCACGGGGCTTGCTGATCCCTCGACCGTCTGCATCTCCACCACGGTGCGTGCAGGGCTTGCCTGCGAGACGGAGTCCCTGGGCGAGGTGGCGTTTAAGGGAAAGCGGGCGCTGGAGGTCTATCGCCTGAACGCTCTGAGGTGAGGTGCTTAGTGGGTCTGGGTTTACAGAAGGCCAGCGGTTTCGGTCCAAAATTGCTCAGTTCTCGGAGCAAGCCGCATGAGGAAACGTTCTTCGGGACAGTTTCCTCGGTGCACGCGCAGGATTAAATGCACTAACTCAATACCTGAGACATTCCGCTCTCTTCAAAGCACCCGCCCAACAGGTACTGCCCTGCTGCGCCGTCACGCCCCCCTGGGGCGGCGCATTTGCGCCACCCCGCGGGACGGCGCATGAAAACATGATGTTCATGTCTCAGGTTTTGGGTTGGTGGCTGTCACGGGTTCATTAAAGCTCTCGTGATGACCCTTTCGAGACTTTGCTGCGCAAAGCTCTGCTGGTCGACGGCCAGGGGCAAAATGGGACGCGCGCCGGTCGCCGGCTGTATATTCAGACGCCATCTAGACCGCGTAGCGGGCTTGGCCTATCACTGATGCGGGGACATTCAACAAAGCCGGGGTGAGCAGTGACAAAGAGCGTGCGCTTCCGCTTGCTTTTGGCCTTTGTCGTGATCAGCGGCCTGACGGTGCTGGTGGCCTCTGCCGCGATTTATGCCTTCGTCTCCGGTGGGCGCATCCTGGACAGGATCACCCAAACCGAGGTGCCCACCGCGCTGCAAACGCTGGAGCTGTCGCGGGAGGCCGACAGTGTGATCGCCGCCGCCTCGCGCCTGCTTGCGGTGCAGTCAGAGCCCGAGCGCGCGGCCATCGCCGAGCCCATTTTTGAAAAGCTCGACTTTCTCAACCAGCAATTGGCGGATTTGCAGAACGATCCGCGCACGGCGGAGGTGGCCTCCGTTCTGGCGCCCGCCATCGTGGGGCTTGCGATCAACCTTCAGGGGCTCAACCTGAACGTGGAGGCGAGCCTGAGCAACGCGGAGCTGCGAAGCGCCAATGCGGATGTGCTGGCGCTGGTGCGCGCAGAGCTTGACACCGCGATCAACGCGGAGCTTGAGGCGGACAACGCCATCCTGCGCGCGCTGGCACTGGATCAGGCCGATGCGCCGGAGCGCCTGGCGCAGGCGCAGGTCTCCATCGCGGATCAGCAGCGGATCAGGGACATCACCGGGCGCATCTACGTGGCGCTGCGCGACATGGGCCGGGCAGAAAGCCGGGCGGAGCTGAACCTTTATCAGACGCAGTTGGAGACGCTGGTGTCCAATCTGGGTCCCTATGAGCAAGACTACTCTTACGTTGCGAATTTCCGGGAAGACATCGATCCGCTGGTCTTTGGTCTGTCTTCGGTGACGCTTCAGCGGCGGCAAGAGATCCGTTTGAACCGGGCCGTGGGCCGCTTGATCCGCAACAATGCGGATTTGTCGGAGCAGTTGACGGGCATCGTCGATGAGGCGGTTGCCACAGTGAAGCGCGACATCAATGACGGGGTAGAAGCCGCGCAGTCCAGCCGCCAGCTGGGCAGTCAGGTGATCATCGCCGTGACGCTACTCAGCATCATCGCGGGGCTCGCGGTGATCTACTTTTATGTGAGCGGCAACCTCTTGCGCCGGATGAAAGCGCTCAGCGACGCGATGTTCGCGCTTGCGGGCGGCAACATCGACGCGCCGCTGCCCGATGACCGGGGCCAGGACGAGCTGGCGCGCATGGCGGCGGCACTTCACGTGTTTCGTGACACGGCCGTTGAGGTGGAGCAGAGCAATCTGCGTGAGCTGAGCGAGACGCGGCGCAGGCTGACGGATGCGATTGAGGCGATTTCCGACGGGTTCGTGCTCTATGACGCAGATGAGAAGATTGTCGTATGCAATGACAACTTCCTCGATCTGTTTGGCGAGGAGACGCGCGAGCGCATCGGCCCCGGCACCACGGCAAGCGAGATCGTGCGCATTGGCGCGACCTCCGGCATCCTGCGGGAGGCTGAGGGCCGCGAGGAGGAATGGATCGCGGAGCGGCTGGAGGCGTTTCGGCGCACCGGCGGGGACCGGTTGATCGCCTTCGCGGATGGCCGCTGGTTCCGGTTCAGCGAATACAAGACCGGCGAGGGCGGCACGGTGGCGATCTATTCGGATGTGACCGAATTGCAGAACGCCAAAGAGCAGGCGGAGGCCGCGAGCGAGGCCAAATCAACCTTCCTGGCCACCATGAGCCACGAGATCCGCACGCCGCTCAACGGCATCACCGGCATGAGCATGCTGCTGGAGGGCACCAAGCTGAATTCCGAACAGCGCGAGTTCAGCCGCACGATCCGCGCGGCCTCGGACACGCTGCTGCATATCATCAACGACATTCTGGATTTCTCCAAGGTGGAGGCGGGGGCGATTGAGCTGGAGGCCATCCCCTTCAACCTGACCGATGCCATTGAGAGCACGGTGGAGCTGGTGATCACGCGGGCCTCTGAGAAGGGGTTGGAGCTTGTCTGCGATATCCCCAACGACATGCCGCCCGGGGTGATCGGGGATCCGACAAGGCTCAAGCAGATTCTGCTCAACCTGTTGAACAACGCGGTGAAGTTCACCGAAAAGGGGCAGGTGGAGATTTCCGTGCGCCAGGAAGGGGCGGATTTTCATTTTGAGGTGCGCGATACCGGCATCGGCATTCCGGCGGAAAAGATGGACCGGCTGTTCCAGTCCTTCAGCCAGGTCGATGCCTCCACCACGCGGCGCTTCGGTGGCTCCGGTCTGGGGCTGGCGATCAGCAAGCGGCTGGTGGGGCTGATGGGCGGCAGCATCGAGGTGGCGAGCGAGGAGGGGCGCGGCGCGGTCTTCACCTTGCGCGTGCCCTTCGCGCCCACCGAACTGCCGGTGGCTGAGCACACGGGCGATCAGTTGGAGCGGATTGTCGGCAAGCGGGTGGTCATCATTGACGACAATGCCACCAACCGGGAGATTTTGCAGCGCAGGTTGGAAAACTGGCGCATGCAGGTCGCGGCGTTCGACAGCGGCGATGCGGCACTTACACATCTGAAGGACGCGCCGCCGCCCGATCTGGTGATCGTCGATTTTCTTATGCCGGGTCAGGACGGGTTGGAGACGACCGCCGCCATCCGGCAGCAGCGCCCCGATCAGCGGGTTATCCTTTATACTTCCGTGTCGCCGGTGGCCAATGAGTTGGGTCAGCGGCTGGCGGCGATGTCCTTTGACGGGGTGCTTTTGAAACCGGCGCGCACCTCGCAATTGCTCAATGCGATTGCGGGCGCCATCGATGACCGCCCGGCAGTGCGGCTGGCCGAGGACAGCGGCCCGCAAGATCAAAAGCCAGCGGGCGATCTCAAGATCCTTCTGGTCGATGACAATTCGATTAACCGCAAGGTCGGCGCCAAGATCCTTGGGCGGCTGGGGTATGCTGCCGATCTGGCCAAGTCGGGGCAGGCCGCGATCGAGGCCTGTCAGGCCAAGCCATACGATCTGGTGTTGATGGACATCGAGATGCCGGAGATGGACGGCTTGGCCGCGACGCGGGCCTTGCGCGAAGGGATCCCTGCCGGGCAGATCCCCTTTATCGTGGCGCTCACGGCCAATGCGTTGGCGGAGGAGCGACAGCATTATCTGGATTCGGGGATGGATGGCTATCTGAGCAAGCCCATTGATCTCGATGATCTGATGGAGGCGCTCAACAACGCGATGCGGTTTCGCGATGAACGGGTGGCCCGGAAGGCGCCTGCACGCGCGCAGAGCTGAGACGCGCGCGGGTTCTGGCGTATTGCGCGCCACGCCGATTTCGCGCAAGACACGCCCGATCAAGCGAGAGCGGACCGAAAGGGCCGCGGGCCAACGAGGTTAGGATCAAGTTCAAAGGTATTGCGCGGCTTATCGTGAAACACTGGCTGCGGCGGATGAACCACAAGGGGCTGCAGTCGCGGCTGCGCGCGGTCTTTCTGGGGGACTATGTCAGCACCAAGGTCGTGGTGGACGGCGCGTTCGAGCCCTATCTGTTGGAAATGCTGGAACGCCAGGTGTTCCCGCTGGTCCCGCGAGAGGCGCTGTGCCTGGATATCGGGGCCAACATCGGGAACCACGCCTGCTTTTTCGCGGAGCACTTTCAGCGTGTCGTTTGTTTCGAGCCCAATCCGCTGACCTACCGCCTGTTGGACGTGAACGCCTTTGGCCTGCCCATCGACACCGTGCCGATGGGTTTGTCGGATGCGCCTGGCAAGCTGTGGTTTCGCCAAAACACCCGCAACCGCGGTGCCTCGATGATTGTGGAGGAACCCGGTGAGGGGGATTTTCGGGTGGAAGTGACGACGCTCGATCAGTTTGCACGGGAAAGCGGGCTCAGCGGGATCGGCTTTGTGAAGATGGACGTGGAAGAGCATGAGTTGCAGGTGCTCAAAGGCGCGCGCGAAACGCTGCACGCGCAGCTGCCCGTCCTGGCCATGGAGGGGTTTTTCGGCGACAATCCGATCTTCGGCGGCCAGATCGAAGATGAGCTGCGCGCGCTGGGCTACACCGCGTTCTACCGCGCCGCACCCCGTAGCGGGCTGGCGCGCTGGCTCAAGGACCGGGGGCATGTGCTGAACCGTGGCCTGCTTGCCGTAGTGCTGCCCGAGCGCATCAAGCGCGATGTGGAATTGGAGTCGGTTGCGCAGATCAGAGATGAAAACCACGAGCTTTTCATCGCAATGGCGGAGCCTAGGGAGATACCGCCCATTTGAGGCGCTTAAAGCGGGTCGAAGGGGGTTGCGCGATATCCGCAAGCCTCCTATACGGCGCACTTCACCCCCTCCACCGGGATTCGGGTGACGCATGACATGCGGCCCGCCGGTGATGTTGAAAGGAACATGGCATGGATGCCAAAGAACTGCGTGACAAGACGCCCGATCAGCTGCGCGATGAGCTGGTCACCCTTAAAAAAGAAGCGTTCAACCTTCGGTTTCAGCAGGCCACGGGTCAGCTTGAAAACCCCGCGCGCCTGCGCAGCGTCAAGCGCGATGTCGCGCGGGTGAAGACCGTGTTGAACGAAAAAGCCGCAGCTGCGGCGGAATAAGGAGAGACCGATATGCCAAAGCGCATCCTGCAGGGCGTCGTGACCTCTGACGCGAACGCACAGACGATCACCGTGAACGTGGAGCGCCGCTTCACCCATCCGGTTTTGAAAAAGACCATCCGTAAGTCCAAGAAGTACCGGGCCCACGATGAAAAGAACGCCTACAAGGTGGGCGACACGGTGCGCATCATCGAATGCGCGCCGAAATCAAAGACCAAACGTTGGGAAGTCTACGCCGGGGCGAAAGCCGAGGCCTAGGCCCACCTGAAATTCGAAACCCTGGGGGCAAGGCCATGCATCGGCCCCCCATAGGTCGGGAGAAACCAAATGATCCAGATGCAGACCAACCTGGATGTTGCTGACAACAGCGGCGCACGCCGTGTTCAGTGCATCAAGGTGCTGGGGGGTTCCAAGCGTAAATACGCATCCGTAGGCGACATCATCGTCGTCTCGGTCAAGGAAGCCATCCCGCGCGGCCGCGTGAAAAAGGGCGACGTGCGCAAGGCCGTCGTCGTACGTACCGCCAAAGAGGTCCGTCGCGAAGACGGCACCGCCATCCGTTTTGACCGCAACGCCGCCGTGATCCTGAACAACGCGGGTGAGCCCATCGGCACGCGGATTTTTGGCCCGGTGGTGCGCGAGCTGCGCGGCAAGAACTTCATGAAGATTATCTCGCTTGCTCCGGAGGTGCTCTGATGGCTGCGAAACTGAAAAAAGGTGACAAGGTCATCGTTCTGGCCGGTAAGGACAAGGGCAAGACGGGCAACATTTCTTCCGTCGATCCCAAAGCGGGCAAAGCCGTGGTTGACGGCATCAACATCGCCATCCGCGCGACCCGTCAGAGCCAGACGTCCCAGGGCGGTCGCATCCCCAAGGCGATGCCGATTGATCTGAGCAACCTCGCGTACGTGGATGCCAACGGCAAGGCCACCCGCGTGGGCTTCAAGATGGATGGCGACAAGAAGGTCCGCTATGCTAAGACTACGGGAGACGTGATCTGATGGCTGATTATACACCCCGTCTGAAGACCGCTTATCGCGACAGCATCCGTGCGGCGATGAAAGAGGAATTCGGCTACAAGAACGACATGCAGATCCCGCGCCTGGACAAGATCGTCCTGAACATCGGCTGCGGTGCGGAGGCCGTCCGCGACAGCAAGAAAGCCAAGAGCGCGCAGGAAGACCTGACCGCGATCTCTGGCCAGAAAGCGATGACCACGGTTGCCAAGAAATCCATTGCCGGTTTCCGGGTGCGTGAGGACATGCCGCTGGGCGCGAAAGTCACACTGCGCGGCGACCGGATGTATGAATTCCTGGACCGTCTGATCACGATTGCGATGCCCCGCGTCCGCGACTTCCGCGGCGTGCCGGGTAAGTCCTTCGATGGCCGCGGCAACTACGCCATGGGCCTCAAAGAGCACATCGTGTTCCCCGAGATCGACTTCGACAAGGTCGATGAGACCTGGGGGATGGACATCGTGATCGCGACGACCGCGAACACCGACGCTGAAGCAAAGAGCCTGTTGAAAGCCTTCAACATGCCCTTCAACAGCTGATCGGGAGAGGATTTAGATATGGCTAAGAAATCCATGATTGCACGCGAGAAGAAGCGTGAAGCCCTGGTTGCAAAGTATGCCGAGAAGCGCGCCGCGCTGAAGGGGATCATCAACGATCAGGAAAAGCCGATGGAGGAGCGGTTCCGCGCCTCCCTGAAGCTGGCGAAACTGCCCCGCAACTCCAGCGCCGTGCGCCTGCACAACCGCTGCCAGCTGACGGGCCGTCCGCACGCCTATTACCGCAAACTGAAAATCTCGCGTATCGCGCTGCGCGATCTGGGCTCTCAGGGCCAGATCCCCGGCATGGTCAAGTCGAGCTGGTAAGGAGGGCATGCAATGAACGATCCTATCGCAGACATGCTGACCCGCATCCGCAATTCCCAGATGCGCGGCAAGTCCACGGTGATGACCCCTGCCTCCAAGCTGCGGGGCTGGGTCCTCGATGTGCTGGCCGACGAAGGCTACATCCGTGGGTACGAGAAGACGACGGATGGCGCGGGCCACCCGGCGATTGAAATCAGCCTGAAGTACTACGAAGGCGAGCCGGTCATCCGCGAGCTTAAGCGGGTCTCGAAGCCGGGCCGTCGCGTG
>JBCCPS010000106.1:0-9136 GCA_039024775.1 Pseudomonadota bacterium | reverse complement strand
CCGTCATGATCAACTGCTCGCTGAGCGCCTCGCGCAGGTCCTCATCGTCATCGACCAGCAGGATTTTCTTCAGTTGGGCCATGATTGCCTCCCTCTCGCGGTGTTGAGACGAACATGCGGACGACACGCAAACCCAGCAAGATTTGCTGCAAGCCTCTCACGGGCTCGTGTTGCGCGCACCGGCAATTGTTTCAATTTCACGTGCAAGGGCCTAGATAGTTCAAGGAATTTCGCGCAAGGCCCGAGCAGTCATGACATTCAAGCCCGACATTTTTGAACGTCTCGCCCGGGCGCGGGCCGATTTGCGGATGGGCGTGCCCGTCGTTCTGACGGGTGGGGCCTCTCATCTGGTGCTGGCGGCAGAGACGCTGGGGCCGGAGCGGCTGTCGGACCTCTTGGCGCTGGGTGGCGCGCCGGTGCTGGCCATCACCAGGCGCCGCGCCGAGACGCTCAAGGCACGGGCCTATGACGGCGATCTGGCGCGCATCACGGTGCCGCAGGACGCGACCCCCGCTTGGGTGCAAAGCGTGGCAGACCCTGCAGGTGACCTGCGCGCGCCACTCAAGGGGCCGTTTGCCTGCGCACGCGGCGGCGATGTGGCGGCGCATCGCGCGGCTCTTGCGCTCACGAAATCCGCGCGCCTGTTGCCCGCAGCGCTCCTGCTGGAACTGCCCGACGGCACCGCTTTTGCAGCATCCCACGGCCTGACGGAGGTGCCGCTTGAGGGCATGCTGCCCGCGCTTGAGGCGCGCAGCGCGATGCACCCGGTTGTCGCCGCGCGGCTGCCCCTTGAGGTGTCAGAGGCCGGACGGCTGCACATTTTCAGGCCCGATGACGGCGGGGAGGAACACTATGCCGTCGAAATCGGTCGACCGGATCGCGCCGCGCCGGTGCTGGCCCGGCTGCATTCCGCCTGCTTTACGGGTGACTTGCTGGGCAGCCTCAAGTGCGACTGCGGCCCGCAACTGCGGGCCGCCTTAGGCCAGATGGGTGAGGCGGGCCAGGGCGTGCTGCTGTATCTCAATCAGGAAGGTCGGGGCATTGGGCTCGCCAACAAGATGCGCGCATATTCCTTGCAAGATCAGGGGTTTGACACGGTAGAGGCCAACCACCGGCTGGGATTTGAAGATGATGAGCGGGACTTTCGCATCGGGTCGGACATTCTGAAATCCATGGGGTTTTCAACCGTGCGGCTGCTCACAAACAACCCGCGCAAGGTCGATATGATGAACGCCAGCGGTGTCGCGGTGGCAGAGCGCGTGCCGCTGAAAGTGGGCGTGAACCGCCACAACAGCGCCTATCTGGCCACCAAGGCGCGCAAATCGGGCCACCTGTTGTGACGCCCCGGGACATGGTGCTGACCCCGCGTGGCTTGCGGTTTCGGGGGCGGGTTTTTCCCTGTGTCATTGGCTGGGGAGGCCTCACCAAGCGCAAGAAAGAGGGGGATGGCGCCACGCCGCGTGGCGTGCACGGGATCGTGGGACTGCTGTATCGGCCTGACCGGATGGCGCGGCCTGCGGATTGGGCGGTGCCCATTGGGCCCTGCGATCTGTGGTCCGATGATCCGGCGGATGAGGAGTACAACACCATGGTGCGCGCTCCCCATGGTTTCAGCCATGAAGTGCTGCGCCGGGCGGATCCGCTTTACGATCTGATCCTGCTGACCAACTGGAATTGGCCCTATGCGGTGCCGGGCCGGGGGTCGGCGATTTTCATTCACCAGTGGCGCAGACGCGGGTATCCCACCGAAGGGTGCATCGCTTTGTCACGGGCGAATTTGCGATACATCGCACAAAACCTGGAAGTTGGGGGGCGGCTCATCGTGCCTTAGCCCTGTGGGACGCGCTCGCCAAAGATCGCGGAGCCTACACGCACGTGGGTTGCGCCCAGGCTGATGGCGATCTGAAAGTCACTGCTCATGCCCATGGACAGCCAGCTGATCCCATTGCGCGCAGCGATCTTGGCCAGCAGTGCGAAATGCGGGGACGGCTCTTCTTCCACGGGCGGAATGCACATCAGGCCCTTCACGGGCAGATCCAGCGCTTTGCAGCTCGCCACAAAGTCGTCAGTGTCGGCGGGCAGAATCCCGGCCTTTTGCGGCTCCTCCCCGGTGTTGACCTGGATGAAAAGGTCGGGACAACTGCCAAGCTCCTGCGCGATGCGGGCGATGGCCTTGGCCAGTTTGGGGCGGTCCACCGAATGGATCGCGTCGAACAGTTCCATTGCGGCGCGAGTCTTGTTGGATTGGAGCGGGCCGATGAGGTGGAGGTCAACGCCTTCAAAGCGCGCCTTGAAGTCGGGCCATTTGCCTTGCGCTTCCTGCACCTTGTTTTCGCCAAAACACCGGTGGCCCTGCTCCAGCACCGCAGCAACGCGCGCGTTTGGCTGGACCTTACTGACAGCAACCAGGGTCACGCTACCCGGCGCGCGGCCTGCGTCCTGTTCGGCTTGAGCGATCTGAGAAGAGATGTCCGCGAGCCCCATGAAATCCTCCAGCGCATGTTGGCCGAGGGATAAAAGGGCAGCGCGCAAAAGAAAAGGGGCAGGCGCGTGGCCTGCCCCAAACCATCTGGTTTCAAATCAACTTAGAAGTTGAAACGCACACCGAGGTCAGCGTTGGTGTCGCCGTTGCCGCGGTTCGCGATACCGCCGCGCAGGGAGACGCCGCCGCCCAGGTCATGGTTGAAGTCCACACCGTAGGAGGTTTCAGCGAAGTAGTCTGCGTCTGCGACATAGACTTCCACGTTGGTTGCCGCACCCACGTCGAAACGTGCTGCCAGCACCCAGTGGTCACCACCGAGGGTGCCGTCGGCATCGTTGTCGATGCCGTCGTCGTCGCCGTTGGAGGCGTATGCCAGGGTCACGTCAGCGATGCCAACAGAACCACCGACGGACAGTGCCCATTCGGTATCGTCGTCATCGTCGTCGGAGTCCTGCAGACCAACTGCCACGGTCCAGCCGCTGAAGGTGTATGCAGCGTGTGCCGCGACGCGGTCACGTGCGCCTTCGGAGGCGGACAGGTGGAAGCTCAGGTCGCCCGCGGAGTAAAGGACTTCCACACCGTTCTGCACGCCAGCACCACCACCGGAGGAGTATGCGTCTGCGCGGAAGTTGTACGCGGTGTAGTCATAGCCCAGACCGGTCAGACCGAGGTCGATGGGGTACATGCCGGGCATGAATTCGATTGCGCCGAAGATGTTACCGACACCGACTTCCAGGCCGCCGGAGCGTGCAAAGAAACGCGCCGCGTTGATGCCTGTGCCAGCGGTCGTGGAGCCGGGTGCGGCGGATGCGGAACCGGTTGCGTTCTGCTGGATACGCACACGTGCACCAAGCGTCACACCGGCATCAGTTTCAGCGGTTGCATCGATCTGCAGGCGGAAACGGGAAGTGACAAACGTTTCGCTGTCGCCCGTACCATCGTCGGAGTCGTACGCGATACCAAAGCGACCATAGCCGCCAAAGGTAACGTCTGCTGCTGCAACGGAGGCGGTCGCGACCAGTGCCGTTGTAGCGAAGAGAACTTTTTTCATGAGTTTTCCCTCGGTTTAAAAAATCAGCCCAAACCGGGGAATCCGGTGAGGGTATGGAGGATGTTTGCACTTGGGCGGGGCCGGTTTGCAAGGCGTCGAAATCCATGTGCCTCAATGTCGCCTTCAATGGTGCAGCTTTGCCACAGTTTATCGCGCCGCCTTGAACCTGTGGAACCTATGCTCCCCCTTGAGCGCTGCTAAGGGCGCGATTCCCCTTTCTACATATGGCTTGCCCAGATGGCGCGGCTTGGGTAGACCAAAGCCAAACAGGCAAAGGACCAGGCTCTAATGGCTTATGGCAAGCATCTCAAAATCGCGCTGACCGTCGTGCTCATCGCGGGTGTTGCGGCCTGCGGCAGATCGGGGAGTTTCGGCAGCCCCGCGACGGAGCGGCCGGCGACGTTTTCCAACCCGAACAACCCCAGCAACATCGAAACCAATCCAAACAACACGATCTGGTCGATCTTCAACCGCCGCAACACTGACACCTCGGTTTCGGTGAATAAATACTTGTGGAGCGCGTCGCTCGAAGTGCTCGGTTTCCTGCCGGTTCAATCGGTGGATCCTTTTACCGGTGTCATCGTCACCGGCTACGGCGTTCCGCCCGGCGGCGGCCGCGCCTACCGCGCGACCGTGCTGATCGATGATCCCGCGCTTGACGCACGCTCGCTCAACATCGCGTTGCAGACGCGCGGCGGACGCGCGGTAAGCAAATCCACCTCCCGCGCGGTGGAGGACGCCATCCTATCGCGCGCCCGCGAAATGCGCATTTCCGACAACCGCTTCTAGGCGCCCGATCCAAACATCACTTGCACCGCCGGGCCGTTTGATCAAATGAGCCCGGCGTTCGCTTTTCCAACAGGGTCCATCCCGATGTCCAAATACTCGCCCGCAGAAATCGAAGCCCGCTGGCAGGCCGCCTGGGCCGAAACAGAGGTCTTCAAGGCCGTTCGCGATCTTAACAGACCCAAATACTACGTGTTGGAGATGTTCCCCTACCCCTCGGGCCGCATCCACATGGGGCACGTGCGCAACTACACGATGGGCGATGTGATCGCCCGCTACAAGATTGCGACCGGCCACAACGTGCTGCACCCAATGGGCTGGGACGCCTTTGGCATGCCGGCGGAAAACGCGGCCATGGCCTCCGGCGGGCATCCGGCGGATTGGACCTATGCCAACATCGCGGAGATGAAAAAGCAAATGAAGCCCCTGGGCCTGTCCATCGACTGGTCCCGCGAACTCGCCACGTGCCACCCGGGCTACTACGGCCAGCAGCAGGCGCTCTTTCTCGATTTCCTCGAAGCGGGGCTGGTCTATCGCAAGAACGCGGTGGTGAACTGGGATCCGGTGGACATGACTGTTCTCGCCAATGAGCAGGTGGAACAGGGCCGCGGCTGGCGCTCCGGCGCGCTGGTGGAGCGGCGGGAGCTCACCCAGTGGTTCTTCAAGATCTCCGATCATTCCGAAGAGCTGTTGGAGGCGCTGGACAGCCTCGACAACTGGCCCGCGAAGGTCAAGCTGATGCAGGCCAACTGGATCGGTAAATCCCGCGGCTTGCAGTTTGCCTTTTCCACCGTGGATGCGCCGGACGGGCACGAGGCGATTGAGGTCTACACCACACGCCCCGACACCTTGCTGGGCGCGTCTTTCGTCGGCATTTCTCCCGATCACCCGTTGGCTAAAGTCTTGGAAAGACAGGATGAAGATGTCGCAGCCTTCGTGGCCGAGTGTCGCAAGGGCGGCACCACCGAAGAGGCGATCGAGACCGGCGAGAAGCTGGGCTATGACACTGGCATCCGGGTCCGCCATCCCTTCGATACGGCCCATGAAATGCCGGTCTACATCGCCAACTTCATCCTGATGGACTACGGCACCGGTGCGATCTTTGGCTGCCCCGCGCATGACGAGCGCGACTTCGAATTCGCCACCAGATACGGGTTGCCCATCATCTCCACCTATCTCCCGGACGAAGAAAGCCCGGAGGCGCTTGATGAGGCTTATGTGCCCCCCAAGACGGAGCGGGTCTTTTACAACCGCGGCTTTGCCGGAGAACAATGGCAAACCGGGAACGAGGCCATCGACGCGGCCATCGCCTTTTGCGAGGCAAACGGCGTGGGCCAGGGCGTGACCAAGTTTCGCCTGCGCGACTGGGGCCTCAGCCGCCAGCGCTACTGGGGCTGCCCGATCCCGGTGGTGCATTGCGAAGACTGCGGCGTGGTGCCCGAAAAGAAGGAAAACCTGCCGGTCGAGTTGCCTTATGACAACGGCAACGCGGCCATAGATTTCTCCGTCCCCGGCAACCCGCTGGAACGTCACCCCACCTGGCGCGACGTGCCCTGCCCCGCCTGCGGCAAGCCCGCCAAGCGCGAGACCGACACGATGGACACCTTCGTGGACAGTTCCTGGTACTACGCCCGCTTTACCGCCCCTCGGGCTGAAACGCCCACGGTCATGGAGGACGTCTCCTACTGGATGAACGTCGACCAGTACATCGGCGGCATCGAGCATGCGATTTTGCACTTGCTCTACTCGCGCTTCTTCGCCCGTGCGATGGAAATCACCGGGCACCTGCCCAAATCGGCACACGAACCCTTCGATGCGCTCTTTACCCAAGGGATGGTGACCCATGCGATCTACCAGACCGCGCGCCAGGACGGGCGGCCGACCTACCACTACCCCGAAGAAGTAGAGCTGCGCGACGGCAAGGCCTTCCTCAAAGAGGATGGCAGCGAGGTGGAGGTCATCCCCTCCGCCAAGATGTCCAAATCGAAAAATAACGTGGTGGATCCGCTCAACATCATCGAAAGCTACGGCGCGGACACCGCACGCTGGTTCGTGCTGAGCGATTCGCCACCCGAGCGCGATGTAGAATGGACCGCAAGCGGCGCCGAAGCCGCATTCAAACACCTCACGCGCGTCTGGAAGCTCAGCACGCGGATCAAGACGATGAGTGCCGACGCCGAAGGCAGCGGCGACGAAGAGTTGTTAAAATCCATGCACAAGACCATCCACGACGTGACGATGGGTGTTGAAAGCTTCGGGTTTAACGCCGCCATCGCCAAACTCTACGCCTTCACGGCCACCTTGCAGAAATCCAAAGCGGGGCATGCCGCCCAGCGTGAAGCCGTGATGACACTGGCGCAGCTCATGTCGCCCATGACCCCCCATCTGTCCGAGGACATCTGGGCCGCTCAAGGCGGTGAGGGCCTCATCGTGAACGCCCCCTGGCCCAAAGCGGATGAGGCGCTCTTGGTGGATGACACCGTCACCATGCCCATCCAAGTAAACGGAAAACGCCGCGCTGAGATCGAGGTGGCCGCGGATCTGTCCAAGGAAGAGGTTGAAAAACTGGCGCTGGCCCATGAGGCTGTGGTGCGGACCCTCGCGGGGGCCGCGCCCAAGAAGGTGATCGTGGTGCCAGGACGGATTGTGAATGTGGTCGCGTAGAACCATGCTGCTTACCCCGCTGGTCTTTGGTGCCTGCGGGTTTCAACCGGTCTTCGGGCCGGGCGGGACAGGCCGCGCCTTGCAAAACCGCGTGCTGGTCCAGGCGCCGGACAATCGCGATGAATTCCTGCTTGTGCAGGCGCTCGAAGAGCGTCTGGGTCGGACCGATGCACCCGCTTATGATCTGAGCCTCAGCATCACCACCGTGGAAGAAGGCCTGGCCATCGACCGCGCGGGCAACACCCGGCGGTTCAACCTGCTGGGCAGTGCGGAGTTCACGCTCTCGGACATGGCAACAGGGGCCGTGATCACCTCCGGCACGGTGGAGAATTTCGTGGGCTACTCCGCCACCGGCACAACCGTGGCCACACTCGCCTCCGAGGAAGACGCCCAAGCGCGGCTGATGCGCATTCTGGCCGATCAGATCGTGCGCCGCCTTTACGCCACCGCCCTTGCATGAGGCTGAACACCCGCGACGCCAACGCCTATTTCAAGCGCCCCGACCCGGGTAAGACCGGGCTGCTGATCTACGGCTCTGACGCGATGCGGGTGGCGCTCAAGCGGCAGGAATTTCTGAAGAACCTTTTGGGGCCAAACGCGGAGGAAGAAATGCGTCTGACGCGCATGCCCGCGGCTGAGCTGCGCCGCGACCCCGCGATGCTGCTGGATGCCGTGAAGGCGGTGGGCTTTTTTCCCGGTCCGCGCGCCGCGTTGGTTGAGGAGGCAAACGATACCGTGGCCAAACCCATCAGCCAGGCGCTGGTTGAGTGGCGGCCCGGTGATGCGCAGATCGTGGTGACCGGGGGCGATCTGAAAAAAACGTCCAAAGTGCTCAAAGCCTTTGCCGACGGCAAGACAACCTATGCCGCCGCGATTTATGACAATCCGCCCGACCGGGGCGAGATCGAGGCGATGCTGGCCGAGGCGCGCCTGCAACCCGACGGGGAAGCGATGGGCGCGCTCACCGATCTGGCCCGCGCCATCGACCCGGGTGATTTCCGCCAAACCATTGAAAAACTCTCCCTTTACAAGCTGACCGATACTGCCCCGCTCAGCGTGGCGGACATCATCGCTTGCGCGCCGACCTCAACGGAGGCGGATGTGGATGACATCCTGCATGTCGTGGCAGAAGCGCGCGCGGGCGACATTGGCCCGGTGATGGCCAAACTGCAGGCCCAGGGCGTGACCGCCGTGACGCTCACGATCATGGCGATGCGCCACTTTCGCACGCTCTACCGCATCGCCGCCAATCCCGGTGCTCCGATCTGGGGCGTGCGCGACCGCGACCGCGCCCAGCGCCAGGCGCGCAATTGGGGTGCGGCACGGCTTGAGACGGCGCTTGGCGTGCTCACCGACACCGACCTCACGCTCCGCTCCGCCGGGCAAACCGCCCCGCAATTGGCGCTTGTGGAGCGCGCCTTTATCCGCTTGGCGATGCTGGGCGCAGCACGCTGAGCCCCTTTCCATGTTTGTAAAGCTTCATATCCAAACGCAGCCCTAGAGCACCCCATTCAAAGGAACAGACCCCATGTACAAAGTCATCGGAAAGCGCGCCTCTCGCGGGTTCAGAGTGCTCTGGATGCTCGAAGAAATCGGCCAGCCCTATGATCACGTCGCCTGCGATGCCCGGTCAGATGAGGCGTTGAAATACAATGACTTGGGGAAGATACCCGCGCTCGTGGACGGCGATGACGTCTTGACCGATTCTGTGGCGATCATGACCTATCTGGGCGACAAGCACGGGCAGCTGACCGCCCCGGCGGGCACGCCTGCGCGCGCGCGCCAGGACGCGATGATGCTCTGGCTGATCGATGAGTTTGACGCGATCCTCTGGGCGGCTGCGAAACACGGGTTCATCTTTCCTGAACCCATGCGCGTGCCGGGCATCCGGGACAGCCTCAAGGGTGAATTCGAACGCTCTGCCGCGCAGCTGAGCGCGCGGCTGGAGGGGCCTTTTCTGATGGGCGATGACATGTCGATCGTCGATATCATGGCGGTGCACTGCCTCAACTGGTCCGTCGGCGCGAAATTCCCTCGGGTGGATGACAAGCTAGGGACCTGGGCCGCAGGGCTGCGCGACCGCGCCGCGTTCAAAGCGGCCTCAGAGCTCGCCTAAAGCCACCGACCCAAAACCTGAGACAGCCCGCTCCCTT
>JBCCPS010000105.1:0-9170 GCA_039024775.1 Pseudomonadota bacterium | reverse complement strand
GGTCAGGGCCAACCGACGGCGCCCCAATCCCACGGACGGGGTCGCTTCCCCAGGGCGGAACACGGGGTCGCCGTCGGTCACATCGTAACAGAACTACTCCAGACAGGGCGGGACGGCGCAGCAGGGCAGTGCCTGTTGGGCGGGTCCTCTATGAGAAGCGGGCTGCCTCACGATTTAGGCTGGATGCTTTAGGTCTCCGCCAACAGGTAGAAAAAACGCGCCCGTAGGCGCGTTCTCGTCTCAAACGGCGCGCCTGCGTTATCCCAAGGTCTCGTCAATGCCCTTGCAGGCGTCGACCAGGCCTTTGACCGCATTCACGGAATTGTCGAACATCGCCTGCTCGTCCTTGTTCATCGCGATCTCGACCACGCGCTCCACGCCGCCCGCGCCGATCACGGTCGGCACGCCTACGTAGAAGCCTTCCAGCCCGTAGGCCCCATCCACGTAAGCCGCGCAAGGAAGCACGCGCTTTTGGTCCTTGAGATAGGCCTCTGCCATCTCGATGGCGCTTGCAGCAGGCGCGTAGAAGGCCGATCCGGTCTTCAACAGCCCGACGATTTCAGCGCCACCGTCGCGGGTGCGCTGCACAATCGCGTCAAGCTTGTCCTGGCTGGTCCAGCCCATCTCCACCAGGTCGGGAAGCGGAATGCCCGCCACGGTCGAATAGCGCACCAGCGGCACCATCGTATCGCCGTGCCCGCCCAGCACAAAGGCGGTCACATCGCGCATCGACACGTTGAATTCTTCCGCCAGGAAGTGACGGAAACGCGCAGAATCCAGCACGCCCGCCATGCCGCAGACCTTTTCCTGCGGCAGGCCGGAAAATTCGCGCAGCGCCCAGACCATCGCATCGAGTGGGTTGGTAATGCAGATCACGAAAGCATCGGGCGCATGGGCCGCGATGCCTTCACCCACCGATTTCATCACCTTGAGGTTGATGCCCAAAAGATCATCCCGGCTCATGCCCGGCTTGCGCGCCACACCGGCGGTCACGATGCAAACGTCCGCGCCCGCGATCTCGGCATAGTCGTTGGTGCCCTTCATCTCCGCATCAAAGCCCGAAACCGGGCCGCTTTCCGCGATGTCGAGCCCCTTGCCGCGCGCGATGTCGCCCTCTTCGGCGATGTCGAAAAGCACGACGTCACCCAGTTCCTTGAGCGCTGCAAGATGCGCGAGGGTCCCGCCGATCTGTCCCGCACCGATGAGTGCGATCTTGGGTCTGGCCATTGAATTGTCTCCGGAGATTGTTGGCTATCCGACCCCGATAACGAAATGCGCCATGCGCCGCAAGTTCCGCGCGGCCCTTGCAAACCCGCCCGCGCAGGCGCACTGCTGGGCCATGCTGGACCTTGATTTCTGGTTTTTCTGCGTCGCAGGACCCGCCGTGATCTTTGCCGGGGTGTCCAAGGCGGGCTTTGGCTCAGGCGCGGCCTTTGCCTCTGCCTCCATCCTCGCGCTGGTGATCGAACCGGGGTTGGCCTTGGGCGTGATGCTGCCGCTGTTGATGTTGATCGATGCGGCCTCGCTCAAACCCTACTGGCGCAAATGGCGCTGGCCGGAAGCACGGCTGCTGATCTACGGTGGCCTGCCCGGCGTGGCGTTGGGGGCCGCGCTCTATACAGTGGCCTCCGACGATCTGTTGCGGCTGCTGATTGGTACTGTGTCAGTGGGGTTCGTGCTGTGGCAGCTCTCGCTCGCGGCAGGCATTATCCACGTGGCGCGGGTAAGGCTGTCGGACCGGGCGGGGCTCGCCTTTGGCTGCTTGACGGGATTCACCACCTTCATCAGCCACGCGGGCGGGCCCCCTGCGGCGATGTTTTTGCTGACGCGCGGCCTTAGCAAGACCGAGTATCAGGCCAGCACGGTGCTGGTCTTCTGGCTGCTCAATATCGCGAAGTTCTTTCCCTACGCCTTTTTGGGCCTTTTCACTGCGCAGACCCTGCTCGCCAACCTTTTCCTTGCGCCCTTTGCGCTGCTGGGAACCTGGGTGGGCGTGCGCGCGCACCGCATGGTGCCCGAACGCCTGTTCTTCGCCATCACCTATGTGCTGCTGCTGGCCACGGGCAGCAAGCTCATCTGGGACGGGCTGACGTAAAAAAGGCGCCCCCTTTGGAGCGCCTTTACCCAGATGTAACTGCTCAGTCGCCCGCTCAGGCGTCATCCCCTTTGGGCGGCAGCACCTCGGCCAGTGTCTCATAGCCCTGACCGGAGGCCACAAGGCACGTCACGCCGTTGGGTGACGTCACGGTGATGGTCCAGCTGCCGGTCTCCTGGCTGGCAAAAACCTCCACCACCGCGTTGTTGGCACCCAGACCCATGGACTGACGCGTCTCGCCATAGCCTTCCGCAAGACGGTCCACCACCGCCTCGCGCGGCGCGCAATTGCGGCCCTGGGCGGCGATGTCTGTGGTCATGGCAAGCAGCAACGCAGCGGCTGCGGTCAGCACGCCCAGATGAAAGAGTTTGATCGTTGTGTTCATGTTTCAGCCTTCATTCAAAAGGCGTCACCCGCGATCATCTGGCCAGCCGCATCTTGCGGCGACGACCGGGCGGCCCGGTTCCAGGAATACGTCAAACATCTCGCGACCCGCTCACCTTCGGCGGCCTTGCCGAAACGGCCCTCCAAGCAAAATGTGACTGGCGAAAGATGGGACAAAAGCGTTGAATTACTGGTTAACGCAGCGTCCGATACCTGTTGCATTTGATATTTGCTGCACCGCGGCGTGATTGCGCTTGAAATTTTGCGCTAAAAATGTCCCTGTCGCGCGCAATCAATCGTCGCCCAGCCAAGGACACCTTATGCCCAAGCTCACCCGACCCCTGCGCTCGGTCCTCTATATCCCCGCGTCTCGTGCGCGCGCGCTGGACAAGGCGCGCGGGCTGGCCTGTGATGCGATCATCTTTGACCTCGAAGACGCGGTCAGCCCGGATGAGAAAGAGGCCGCGCGCGAAACGCTGGCGGAGGCGCTGGCAGAGGGCGGTTTTGGTCAACGTTACCGCGTGGTGCGGATCAACGGGCTCGACACGCGCTGGGGTGCCGATGATGCCCGCGCTGCGGCTGCGATGGCGCCCGACGCGATCCTGCTGCCCAAGGTGGGCGCGCCCGCGGATCTGGCCGCGCTGGCGGAGATGACGGGCGACGTGCCGCTTTGGGCGATGATGGAGACGCCGGGTGCGATGCTGGGGGCCCAGGCCATCGCCACCCACCCGCTGCTGGAGGCGATGGTGCTGGGCACCAATGATCTGGCCAAGGATTTGCAGACCCGCTTTCGCGCCGACCGTCAGCCGCTGATCACCGGTCTGGGTCTGTGCCTGCTCGCCGCGAAAGCCGCGGAGATCGCGATCATCGACGGGGTCTACAACGCCTTCAAGGACACCGAGGGGCTGAAACTGGAATGCGAACAGGGCCGCGACATGGGCTTTGACGGCAAGACGCTGATCCACCCCTCCCAGCTGGAGGCGGCGAACGCGGCCTTTTCGCCCTCTGAAGCGGAAGCAGAGCTGGCGCAGCGCCAGATCGAGGCCTTCGAGGCGGCGAAAGCCTCCGGCCAGGGCATCGCGGTGGTCGACGGACGCATCGTGGAAAACCTTCATGTTGCCACGGCCCGTGAAACTCTGGCAAAGCTGGAGGCGATAGCCGCTTTGCAAGCAGAGTAAGCCATGATCTTTCTTACCCTGGGCCTCGTGCTCTGGATTTCCGCACATTATTTCAAACGCCTAGCACCGGAACGGCGCGCGGTGCTGGGCGATGCCGGTAAAGGGCTCACAGCCATTGTGATCGTCTTGGGGCTCATCCTGATGATCCTGGGATACCGCTGGGCGCCATACGTGCAGCTCTGGTCACCGCCATCTTATCTCACGCACCTGAACAACGCCGCGATGCTGCTCGCTTTCTGGGTCTACGGCTCTTCCGCCGCAAAGGGGGCCAAGGCTTGGCCCGCCTTTAAAACACGCCACCCGCAGCTTCTCGCGGTCAAGATCTGGGCTGTGGCGCACCTCGCCGTGAACGGCGATTTGGCGTCGCTGGTGCTCTTTGGCGGGCTGCTGGCCTGGGCCGTGGGCTCGGTGATCCTGATCAACCGCGCTGAGCCCGACTGGACCCCGCCGCCCCATGCCGGTGCGCGGACCTACATCCGGCTCACGGTGTTCACAGCAGTGCTTTTCGCACTGGTCACCGCCCTGCACATCTGGCTGGGCGTCTATCCCTTCCCGTTCTGAGGCCCCCATGGACCTCTACCGTTTTCTGTCCGAAGATGACACCTCCGCTTTTTGCCACAAGGTCACCGCCGCGCTGAACAAGGGCTGGGAA
Source organism: Pseudomonadota bacterium (assembly GCA_039024775.1). GTDB lineage: Bacteria > Pseudomonadota > Alphaproteobacteria > Rhodobacterales > Rhodobacteraceae > Sulfitobacter. Next base: position 4,861 of record JBCCPS010000105.1, on the reverse strand, counting down.
CTGCACGGATCCCCCACGCAGACCTGGGACCACGCGGCGGGCGTGATGCGCTGCGGACAGGCAGTGGTCAAAGAGGTGGAAGGCACCTATACGCCCGACACAAAATTAGGAGAGCAGTGATGGCCAAGACCAATCCGGGCCGGTTTTTCGAAGATTACACGCTGGGCGAGGTCATTGACCACGCCGTGCCGCGCACCGTGGGCGCGGGCGAACGGGCGCTCTATCACGCGCTCTACCCGGCGCGCCATGCGCTCTATTCCTCTGACGCTTTCGCCGCGTCCTGCGGTCTAGCGGCGAGCCCGCTGGATGACATGATCGCCTTTCATACCGTCTTTGGCAAAACGGTGCCTGATATCTCGCTCAATGCGGTGGCCAATCTGGGCTATGCGGAGGGCCGCTGGCTGGCGCCCGTCTGGCCCGGGGATACGCTGCGCAGCAGCTCGGAGGTGATCGGGCTCAAGCAAAACTCCACCGGCAAGACCGGCGTTGTCTGGGTGCGCACCCGCGGCACCAACCAGACGGGCGAGACGGTGCTGGACTACGTGCGCTGGGTCATGGTGCGCAAACGCGACGCCGACGCGCCCGCCCCCCAGACCCATGTGCCAGAGCTTGCGGGTGTGCTGGCGGCTGATCAACTGGTCATGCCCGCCGGGCTCGATTTCACGGGCTACGATTTCACCCTCGCAGGAGAACCGCACCGCTGGGGCGATTACGAGGTGGGGGAGACCATCGACCACGTGGACGGTGTAACGATCGAAGAAGCCGAGCACATGATGGCCACGCGGCTCTGGCAGAACACCGCAAAGGTGCATTTCGACACCTCCGCGCGGCCCGATGGCACGCGGCTCATCTACGGCGGGCACGTGATCTCCATGGCGCGCAGCCTCAGCTTCAACGGGCTGGCCAATGCGCAAATGGTGGTGGGGCTGAACGGTGGAGCACACGCCAACCCCTGCCTTGCGGGCGATACAGTGCGCGCCTGGTCTGAGGTGCTGGACAAGGCCGAAACGGACGCGCCCGGTGTGGGCGCGATCCGTCTGCGGTTGGTGGCCACCAAAGGCGGCGCGCCTTTCACGCTCAAAGGGGAAGACGGCAAATACCTGCCGCACGTGCTGCTCGATCTGGACTACTGGGCTTTGATGCCCACCTAAGCGGGCCTCACGGCTTTCGACGCACATGGGTCGCGCGACGCCGTCTCCGACCGATGCGCCCTGCATTCTAGCCGTCAATGCGGGTTTTTCGCGGGTAACGCGCGATAAAAAGACAGTTTTCGCAAAATTTGCCAAAGAGGAGCCTCTTTGTGATCACACGTTTTTGCCATGTGATCACAATTGTCACTTTAGGGTAGATTTGCCCGACGGATGCGCAGAATGTCGCAAGAGAAGACTCAGGGCCGCCGCCAGCGGCTCAGCCAAGCAACATCGGGAACATCTCCATGAACATCCATGAATACCAGGCCAAAGCCCTCTTGCGCAGCTTCGGGGCGCCGGTCTCTGACGGGCGCATCGTCCTGAAATCGGACGAAGCCAAGGCCGCCGCGGGGGAGATGGACGGGCCGCTCTGGGTGGTCAAAGCGCAGATACACGCCGGGGGTCGCGGCAAGGGAAAGTTCAAAGAAGCCGATGCCGGTGACGCCGGCGGCGTGCGCCTGGCCAAATCGGTGGAGGAAGCCGCGGAAGAAGCCAAAAAGATGCTGGGCCGCACGCTGGTGACCCATCAGACCGGCCCCGCGGGCAAGCAGGTGAACCGGGTCTATATTGAAGACGGCTCGGGCATCGAAAAGGAAATGTATCTGGCGCTGCTTGTGGACCGCTCCACGGGCCGCATCGGTTTTGTCTGCTCCACCGAGGGCGGCATGGACATCGAGGAGGTCGCTGCCTCCACCCCTGAGAAAATCCTCAACTTCACCGTGGACCCCGCCACAGGCTACCAGCCCTATCACGGGCGGCGCGTGGTCTTTGCGCTCAACTTGGAAGGCAAGCAGATCAAGCAATGCGTGGGTCTGATGGGGCTTCTGTATGAGGCGTTCACCTCCAAGGACATGGAGATGTTGGAGATCAACCCGCTCATTGTCACCGACGCAGGTGATCTGAAGGTGCTGGACGCGAAAGTGGCTTTTGACGGCAACGCGCTTTACCGCCACGCGGACATCGCGGAGCTGCGCGATACGACGGAGGAGGATCCCAAGGAGCTTGAGGCCTCCAAGTACGATCTCAACTACATCGCGCTGGACGGCGAGATCGGCTGCATGGTCAACGGTGCGGGTCTGGCGATGGCCACGATGGACATCATCAAGCTCTACGGGGCGGAGCCTGCGAACTTCCTCGATGTGGGCGGCGGGGCCACGAAGGAGAAGGTGGCGGAGGCCTTCAAGATCATCACCTCTGACCCCAACGTGAAGGGCATCCTAGTGAACATCTTCGGCGGCATCATGCGCTGCGATGTGATCGCCGAGGGCGTGGTGGCCGCGGTGAAAGAGGTGGGTTTGAAGGTCCCGCTTGTGGTGCGGCTGGAGGGTACGAACGTGCAGGAAGGCAAGGACATCATCAACAATTCCGACGTGGATGTGATCGCCGCCGATGACCTCAAGGATGGCGCCCAAAAGATCGTCGAGGCGGTAAGGGGGTGATTGGGCTTCTCGGAAAAGGTCCGGGGGACCTTTTCGCCCAATCACGGGCGGAGCCCCAGCGCGGTCGCGTGGAGCGGCATCGGTCGCATATTGGGCTTGCAGGTGTCGCGGCACTGGCACTCGCGACTGCCCTCCCCGCGGCCGCGCAGACGCTCAAAGTAACGGATGTCTTTGCCCAGGTATGCCTGCCGACGCTGACAGACGGCAACGTATTTGAAGCCGCCAACCGGTTGAAACTGGTGCCCGAACGCGGAGAGGAAGGCGTCATTGGCGCGCCGTCGGTCTACCGCTTTCCCGACGCCAGCCAGCCGTTTTTCCTGACCTACTATCACACGGTCTATTGCGGCATCAGCGGTCCCAAGATGAAGGGCACTTTCCAGCCCGCAACCTTCAGCGCCAACTTATCAGCCGCCGTCAAACGCGCAGCTGGTGCACGCAAGGTGACGCGCACCAGTGGCCCCGACTGGGAAGAGCTGCGCTTTACCAAACGCGGGCTTGACGCGCTGGTTCGGGCCAGCTGGCGCAAGGGCGCGCCCTTTGAATTGACGTTGGGGTTGGATGAATGAGAGGGCAATTGCAGATCGCGCGCCTTTCGCCCTGCCGCGGCGGGGCCTTTGCCGTCATCGCAGCCTGCGCACCGATGGTGTCGCTGGCCAACCCCGCGCTCGACCTTTTTCGCGACAACTGCTTTTCCCCCTTCCTGACCGCTGCCAAAGCGCAGGAAATTTTCGACATCCCCGGCTTGCGCTGGGACTTTTACGACCTCGATCCGTTCTCCAGCGCCGCGCCCTCCCCCGTGACGGGCCGTGCCGCAACACCCGGCACCGACCGGCGCTGCGAGATCGCTTTTGACGGCGATCACGTGGTGCAAGGTGAGGCGACAGTTCTGCAAGCGCTGACCGCGGAGGGCATCACGAGCGAAGCCCAAGTTCCCGCAGATTTCCCCGCGCAGCCGGATGCGGCCCTGGTGGCCGCACGCCAGCTCAACCCCCGCCGCATCGCAGTGGTGCAGGTGGGGCTGCGGAGCGGCCCCAAGGGACCCGAGACGTATCTCTCTGTCGAACGTCTCACCCCGCGTGAGGTGACGCAATGAAGACGCATCGCCGCGCCCCCGCGGCCCCAGATCACAGGGCATAAAGGAGACCCCGATGACCCATGTTACCCGTTTGACCGCGCAGCCCCTGCGGCTGGCCCTCGCCTTGGGCTGTCTGGCCGCGCTGACTGCGTGCAACAATCCTGACAATGACGGGGTGCGCAACGGCCCGCAGCTTGTGCACCCCAGCCCCTCGCCGCTGGCACAGGCAGGGTCCGTGACGGTCACTAACTAAGCACGCGCCTGCCGCCAAGCAGGCCGCCCAAGACCAGCCAAAGCCAGAAAGCCAAGGGACCGTATGACCGCACGCCGTTTTCACAGTTGCGGACAGGCTTCGCTAGAAGCCCTTCCGCGGTGCGGGCACGTCAGCCGCCCGGACATCCCCTTTGCAAGACATTCAAACCGCCGCGACGGGACCACCTGACCGCGCAGCACCGATCCAGACGCAAGAAAGCTAGAAAGAAAGACACCACATGGCCGTACTCGTTGATGAAAACACCCGCGTGATCTGCCAGGGCCTCACGGGCTCGCAAGGAACGTTCCACACCGAACAGGCCATCGCTTATGGCACCAAGATGGTGGGCGGCGTGACCCCGGGCAAAGGCGGGCAGGACCACCTGGGCCTGCCGGTCTTTGACAGCGTGCACGAGGCGATGCATGCGACCTCCGCCAACGCCTCCGTCATCTACGTGCCGCCGCCCTTTGCCGCGGATTCAATCCTGGAGGCCATCGACGCCGAAATGCCGCTGATCGTCTGCATCACCGAAGGCATTCCGGTGCTCGACATGGTGCGCGTGCAGCGCGCGCTGGAGGGCTCCAAATCGCGCCTCATCGGGCCCAACTGCCCCGGCGTCATCACCCCAGATGCCTGCAAGATGGGCATCATGCCGGGGAGCATCCACAAGCGCGGCACCTGCGGCGTTGTCTCCCGCTCCGGCACGCTGACTTATGAGGCGGTGAAACAGACCACCGATCTGGGCTTTGGCCAGTCCTCTGCCGTGGGCATCGGCGGCGACCCGATCAAGGGGACAGAGCACATCGACGTGCTAGAAATGTTCCTGGCAGATGACGAGACCCAGAGCATCATCATGATCGGTGAAATCGGCGGCAGCGCTGAGGAAGACGCAGCCCAGTTCCTG
>JBCCPS010000104.1:0-9282 GCA_039024775.1 Pseudomonadota bacterium | reverse complement strand
CTGCACGGCCTCCGCGGCCTTGGTCACCATGTTGTGGCCCGCCGCGTCCCCGGTTGTGCATTCAATCCGAATATAGAGCAGATTGCCCGCGAATTGCCGGTTCAACGTATCGAGCTTGGCATAGCCGCTGGTCGTCTCCACAACCGCTGCGACTTCTGCCTGGCGGGCGCGAATGCTCTCCCAGGCTGCGACCGCCGCGGCGCCATCGGCGGCGCGAAAAGCGATCGACCGGGTCATGCGTTCGTCAACCATGCTGATGTGGATACCGCCCGAATGGCGTGACACGCCCGCCCCCCGAGCGGTGGAGGGCCACAAGGGCGCCTCATAGGTCGAGAGCGGGACGCTCACCTCGCCGTCGACCACCGGCCCGCGAAACGCAATGGGACCGACCCATTGGGTGGGCAGCGGCATGTAATGCGTGGTCTTGTCCCGCACGGGTCGGCTTTCGTCTTTCATCTTCGCTTCCCATTCTCATCTTTTAAGCCAAAGATAAAGCGGCGGAATTTCCTGTTCCTTAAGCTTCATTCAGAGACTCGAGACTATTGGCTGACATAGTATAGTGTCAATTTTGTCTGACACACAATGCAAAGCACATTTTTGACCGCGCGGATGCTGCCCGACCGCCGCGCAACTTAGGTCTGTCAGACGTTTGGCACAGCGACATTCGGTCCCGGGCCCGAGGGATCATGGCCCGCAGGACTCAAGTCCGCGGCACAGCTGCTGCGGACACTTGATTGCGCAGCCAGCTCGCAAATGCATCTCGTGCGTCTGCATGCGCGCTTGGCCGCATCGCAAGGTAGTACCCTTCATCCGCCATCACCGGCGGCACAGGAAGCACCCGCAGGCGGCCCTCAGCCACAGCCGCCGCGCTCACCTGCACATGCGCGAGCGCCACGCCCGCACCCTGAACGGCCAGATCAACCGCCAGACCATGGGTGTCGACGTAAATCGACGGCTCCAGCGTAACCCCCGCCTGACGGCCCAGCGCCGTCCAGTTCTGGGTCAGGCCAATCGGCTGGATCAGCGGCGCGGCGGCGAGTTCGCCAAGCCCCGCGCTTTCCCACATGCCTGGGGCCGCGACCGCGTGAAGCTGAGACGGCTCCAAAAGCGTCGCCTGCTGTCCGACAAGTTGTTGCGGGCCAAACCGCACTTCGACATCCGCGTTGGTCGTAGAAAAATCATCTGGCCAGATGGTCGTGACCAACTGCAACGCGATCTCCGGATGGGCAGACTGAAAGCTGGCCAGGCGGGGAGCGATCACCCATTGGGCGATGCTGGCACTGGCGGCGATGGTCAGGCGGCGGCGGCTGACCTGCGGCTCGAAACGTTCTGTCGCCAGCGCCAGTTGCGCTATGGCCGCTGTGACATCCGGCAGCAGCAGACGGCCCGCATCGGTCAGTTGCAGCGACCGATGCCCCCGGACGAAAAGCGCTGTGCCCAGCCGCGCTTCAAGCGCGCGCACGTGCTGGCTGATGGCCGACTGGGTAAAGCCGAGCTCTTCAGCGGCCCCTGTAAAGGACAGATGGCGCGCGGCGGCTTCGAAGGCGCGAAACCAGGTGAGCGGAGGCGTGGATTTTGGGGGCATGGCTTTGACATTAGACAATCTAATGCGGTCATATCGTTTTCTATTGTTTGTCGCAAATCAAAGCGCGGGATAGCTTAGCGCAAGGGACAGGAGAACGCCGCCATGACGCCTGAGATTCGCAAGCTGGTCAGCTATAGCGAGGACATGTTGATCGAGGGCACAAAGCCCGCCGATCCTCCCTGGCGCATGTGCGCTGTCGCGGCAGTTTTGCGCAACCCCTGGGCCGGACGCTACGTCGAGGACCTCAGCCCAGAGATCAGGGCCTATGGTCCTTTGCTGGGCAGGCTGCTCACCGACCGGATCATCGAGATGGCCGGCGATGGCGCCGCGATCCAAGCCTTTGGCAAGGCGGCTATCGTAGGTCTGGATGGGGAAGTTGAACATGCCTCCGGTCTGATCCACACGCTGCATTTCGGAAACGTCTTTCGCGAAGCGGTTGGCGCGACGTCCTATCTGGCGTTCACCAACATTCGGGGCGGTGCCGATACGGCGATCCAGATACCGATGATGGACAAGAACGATGCCGGTCGCCGCTCGCATTACCTGACCCTCCATTTCTCCATCGTGGACGCGCCCCGCGCCGATGAAATCGTCGTAGCGCTTGGCGCTGCAACCACCGGTCGGCCCCACCACCGGATCGGCGACCGCTACCAAGACCTCAAGGATCTCGGCCATGACCTGGACAACCCGGCTGCGGTCTGAGGGCGCAGGCGGCCTCGCTGTCTGGCGGGAAGGCCGCGGCGCGCCACTGGTCCTGATCCATGGCGTCGGCCTGCGAGCGGAGGCCTGGGCGGGCATGATGCCAAAGCTGTCGGCGCGTTTTGACGTGCATGCAGTCGATATGCCGGGGCATGGGGCCAGCGTGCGAAGGGGAGAGCGGGGGCTGGAAGCCTTTGTGGATCGGTTCGCCGCGTATCTCAGCGCTCTGAACACGCCTATCTTTCTTGCGGGCCACTCCATGGGCGCGATGATCGCGCTGAAGCTTGGCGCCCGGATGCCTCAATCCGTGGCGGGGGTAGCCGCGCTCAACGGGATACACCGCCGGAGTGCAGAGGCCGCTGAGGCGGTGAAAGCGCGCGCGGCCCTGCTGGACGGCAAGACCATCGCTGATCCCGTCGTGCCGCTTGAGCGATGGTTCAGGACGCATCCCGAGGGGCCCTCCGCAAGCGCAGCTGAAGCGTGCCGAACCTGGCTTACCGAGTGTGATCCCGCCGGCTACGCTGTGGCCTATGAAGCCTTTGCCAACGCCGATGGGCCAAGCGATCAGACGCTTGCAAATCTCACCTGTCCTTGCCTTTTCCTGACAGGAACCAAGGACCTCAATTCGACCCCTGCAATGTCGCTTGAGATGGCCGCACGCACCTCACAGGGGCGCGCGGAAATCTTTGAGACCGCCGCGCATATGCTGCCCATGACCCATGCCGAAGACGCAGCAGACATCATTCTAAACACGTTCAAGGTGGCCCATGACGCTTGACATGAAATCGCTCCGCGCCGCTTTTGGCCGCTTTCTGACCGGCGTTACAGTGGTCAGCTCACGCGCGCCAAACGGCGACCTGCTGGGGTTTACCGCCAACTCCTTTTCCTCCGTTTCGCTCGACCCGCCGCTCCTGTTGGTCTGCCCCGGCAAACATCTGAGCACCTATGAAATCTTCCGCGACTGCAAAGAGTTCGGCGTGAGCATCCTGTCGGAAAATCAGCAGGACATCTCAAACCTCTTTGCCTCTTCCATCGAGGACCGCTTTGATGCCGTGGGCTGGACCGCCTTTGGCGACGGCACCCCGCTGATCGATGGGCGCGCCGCAGGGTTCGTCTGCGACACCCATCAGGCGGTGGAGGCGGGCGATCACGTCGTGCTCATCGGCAAAGTCACGCACTACGACGACGCGGCGCTGCCCGGTCTTGGTTACGGACCGGATGGATACTTCACCCGCGCGCACGAACGCTCCGCCGAGGCGCCGCAAGAAGTCACGACCCGCGCCAGCGCGCTTTTGGAAGATCAAGGGCGCATCCTGCTGACCGAAGACCGCGACCTGCCCAGCGTCGAAGTCCCGCCGGGGCAGAGCCCGCTGCAGACGCTGCTGGGCGATCTGAAGGCGCGCAAGATCGCCCATGCGCTGAGTGTGGTCTATGCCGTCTATGACGAAGGTGCCGCACACCGGCGCATCGTGTTTCGCGGCACGACCACCGGACCGCAGCAAGGCCTCAAAGCGTTGCAGATCAACACCTTGCCCTATGCGCCCATCCCCGATCCCGCGCTCAAGTCTATGCTCACGCGGTTTGCCCAGGAACACGCGGCGCAAAGCTTCGGGCTTTACATCGGGGACACCAAAGACGGGCATATCCTGCCGACGGAGGAGGACTGAAGATGGAGTTTTCGCTTTTCGCGCACATGGAGCGGCTGACCCCTGATCAGCCTCATGACCAGCTCTATGCCGACTTTCTGGGCTTATGTAAAATGGCCGATGACGGCGGCATGCGCGCGGTCTGGACGGGGGAGCATCACGGGATGGAGTTCACCATCGCGCCCAACCCCTTCACCACCTTGGTTGACGTGGCGCGGCACACCAAGAATGTGCGCCTTGGCACCGGCACCGTGATCGTGCCCTTTTGGCATCCGGTAAAGCTCGCCGGGGAAGCGGCAATGGCCGATCTGATCACCGGGGGCCGGTTGGAGATTGGTGCGGCGCGCGGCGCTTACATGTACGAATACGAGCGCTTGCAACCGGGAATGGACGCCTGGGATGCAGGCCAGCGGATGCGTGAGACGCTGCCGCTGTTGCGCCAGCTTTGGGCCGGGGATTGCGCGCATGAAGGCAAATATCACAGCTTCCCAGCCACATCCTCCGCACCCAAGCCGCTGCAAAAGGACGGCCCGCCCATCTGGGTCGCAGCCCGCGACCCCAACAGCCATGAGTTTGCCATCCGCAACGATTTCGACGTGCAAGTCACACCGCTCTGGCAGGGGATCGAAGAGATCACCAAGTTGATGCGTATCTACCAGGGGACCTGCGCAGCCCACGCCAAGCGCAAGCACAAGATCATGCTGCTGCACCACACCTACGTGGCCTCGGACGCGGAGGACACAGCCCGCGCTGCGCAAGAATTGAGCCGCTTTTACTGCTACTTCGGGGCCTGGTTTCAGAACAAGCGAGCCGTATCGCAGGGGTTGCTGTCGGAACTCTCGGAAGAAGAGATGGCCGCCAACACCATGATGAGCCCAGAAAACATGGCGCGGGATCTGACCATCGGCACCGCCCAAGAGGTGATCGACCAGATCAAACGCTACGAAGATCTGGGATTTGACGAATACAGCTTCTGGATCGACAGCGGGATGAGTGCGGAGCGCAAGCGCGCCTCGCTCGCGCGCTTTATCGATGACGTGATGCCGGCTTTCGCCTGAGAGGAACCAGATGGACCACTTTCAACTCTTCATCGCGGGCGAATTCACGGCAGGCGCCGCAGGCCAGACGATGCAGTCTGTCAATCCCGCGACTGGACAGCCCTGGGCCACATTCGATTGCGCCGCCCCTCTGGACGTAGACCGCGCGGTGGCGGCCGCCAAAGCAGCACTAGACGATCCCGCCTGGCGGGACATCACGCAGACGGCGCGTGGCAAAATGCTGTTCCGGCTGGCCGATCTGATTGCGGATCAGGCGGAGGCTTTGGGCCGGATCGAGACGACGGACAGCGGCAAACTGGCGGCAGAGACAATGGCACAAACCGGCTATGTTGCCGATTACTATCGCTATTACGCGGGGCTCGCCGACAAGATCGAGGGCGCGGTGCTGCCCATTGACAAGCCGGACATGCATGTCTTTACGCAAGCAATGCCCATCGGTGTTGTGGCCGCGATCGTGCCCTGGAACGCCCAGATGTTTCTTGCCGCGACCAAGCTTGCCCCCGCGCTGGCGGCGGGCTGCACGGTGGTGCTCAAAGCCTCTGAGATCGCACCAGCCCCGATGCTGGCCTTTGCCGACCTGATCAGGCAGGCGGGATTTCCTCCGGGCGTCGTCTCCGTCATCACAGGCGATGCGGAGGGCTGCGCGATCCCGCTCACCCGGCACGCGGATGTAGACCGGATCGCCTTTACCGGCGGGCCGGAGACAGCGCGCGACGTCCTGCGCAATTCGGCGGAAAACTTCGCCGTCACCACGCTGGAGCTTGGCGGCAAATCCCCGATCCTCGTGTTTGAGGATGCCGATCTTGAGGCAGCGGCCAACGGGCTCATCGCCGGTAACTTCGGGGCCTCTGGTCAGTCCTGCGTGGCGGGCTCGCGCGGGTTGGTGCAGCGGGGCGTCTATGACGCGCTGGTCGCGCGGATCTCCGACAAATGCGCGGATCTCAAGGTGGGGGACCCCCATGACCCCGCCACCCATCTGGGCCCGCTCTGCACGCTGGCGCAGGTTGAAAAGATCGAAGCGACCTTAGCGCAGGCGCAAAGCCAAGGCGCGCGCGTGGCTTTTGGCGGTGCGCGGGCGGCGGCGGGGGATTTCTATTTCCAGCCGACGCTCGTGCTCTGTGACGCGCCACAGACGCAAACGCTTCAGGTCGAAATGTTTGGCCCGGTGATGACCCTCATACCCTTCGCCACGGAAGAAGAGGCCATAGCCCTGGCCAATGACAGCGATTTTGGTCTGGGCTCCGGTGTCTTCACCCAGAACGTTGCCCGCGCGCATCGGGTGTCCCGGCGGATCAGAACGGGGATCACCTGGGTTAACACCTACCGCGCAATCTCACCAATCGCGCCCTTCGGCGGCTTTAATCAGTCGGGCTATGGCCGTGAGGCCGGACAGGCCGCGATCCTCGATTACACGCGTACCAAGACCACCTGGATCAGCACCTCTGAGACGCCGATGGCCAACCCATTCGTGATGCGCTGAGCTCGACATACGCCAGCGTATGTAGAGCGCGGCTAATTGAACTGCGCGCCATCCGGGATGATATCCCCGCGCCCGTTGGTCTGCGCGACGCCATACCCTGCGGCTTGCTTGTAGGCCTTGGCAAAGGCGTCCATTTCCGCCTTGGGCATCACATCTTCGATCTTGTCAAAACGGCCCCTGCAGCGCGCCTCCACGTCTTCGATGATCCTGTCCGGTCCCGCCTTTCGGTTCATCAACACGAACTTTGTCGTCTCGGGCCGCATCTCCGCCTCATAGTGTTCGAGCGCCACAGCCGTCAGACCATGCGCCAGAAACGCTGCGACCAGCTTGGGCGCGTCGATGATGCCCGCGCCCGCCCCGTTGGAGCCCACGGGGTAAGTCGCATGTGCCGCGTCCCCCATCAACGTGACACGGCCTTGTGTCCACCGGGGCAAGGGATCACGGTCGACCATCGGGTATTCAAAGACCCGCCCCGCCCCGCGCACCAGCGCAGGGATATCGAGCCAGTCAAAGGCCATGTCCTCAAAGTGCGGTAGAAAATCTTCCAATGCCGCTTCCCGGCTGTAGTCCCCGCCGCCATAGCCGCTGGCGGGATCAAAGCTGCGCTCGCAAATCCAGTTGATCGTGGCGAGGCCCGTCTCCGGGTCGGCTGCGGAAATCGGATAGACGACGACCCGCTTTGAACGCGGTCCAAACATCACCATGGAGGCACCCGACAAAAATGGTTTGGCCTGCGTCGTCCCCCGCCACAGAACCGGACCGCCCCAAATGGGCGGGCCCTCCTCCGGCACCATCTGCGCGCGTATGGCTGAACGGATGCCATCCGCACCGATCAGGATCGCACCCTGATCGGTTCTATTGCGCCCGTCGCGATGATCAAGATATAGCGTTGCGCCACCTTCCGTTGCATCAAACCCGCGCGCCCGCCATCCGCATTGCACCGTCTCAGCACCACACCGCCTGCGCACCTCATCATAAAGCAGCATCAACAGCTCGCCGCGATGCACTGAGTATTGCGGCCAATGGTATCCCAGACCCTTCCCGCGCGGCTCGGTCCAGATATGTTGGCCCTGCTGGGTATAAAGCCCAAAGTCCCGCGTCTGCACGCCGATCTGGGCCAGAGCCTCCTCCAGGCCCAACGCGTAGAGCTCCCTTACCGCGCTGGGTTGCAGGTTGATGCCCGCACCCAAGGGGCGCATCTGCGCGGCGACCTCGAAGACGCGGCAGGGGATGCCCACCTGATGGCACGACAGCGCGAGCGTCAGCCCCGATATACCGCCCCCCGCGATGAGCACCTCTTTTGTCATCTCTTGGCCTTCATTTGCATGCTGTCCTAACCCTATGCCCAGGCAGGCAGTCCGGGCGAGCGCCAAAGTAGCGGCCGCACGCGCCTTCTTGTGACCCTCGCGGGAAACTGTCAGAAAGAGTTGACACCAATGCCGGGGACGCATCTGACATGACACAGCAAAAGACCATCCTGCGCGCTCTGGCGGGCGAAACACTGCCCACTCCGCCCATCTGGATGATGCGGCAGGCGGGCCGCTACCTGCCCGAATATCGCGCCACCCGTGCGCAGGCGGGGGATTTCCTGTCGCTGTGCTACAACCCCGATCTGGCGGCAGAGGTCACGCTGCAACCGATCCGGCGCTACGGGTTCGATGCCGCGATCCTCTTTGCCGACATCCTGCTGGTGCCGCAGGCGCTGGGCGCGGAGCTGTGGTTCGTCACCGGGGAAGGCCCGCGCCTGTCAACCATCACGACGCAGGCGGAGATGGACAAGATCAAGGGCGCGGATGACATTCATGACCATCTGGGCCCGGTCTATGAGACGGTGGGCATCTTGGCCAAGGAATTGCCGGAGGAGACGACTCTCATCGGGTTTGCGGGCGCGCCCTGGACGGTCGCCACCTACATGATCGCCGGGCGCGGCACGCCTGATCAGGGCCCTGCCCATGCGCTCAAGGCTGAAAACACGCCGCTGTTCGACGCGCTGGTGGACCGGATCACACAGGCGACGATCCACTATCTTAACGCCCAGATCGAAGCGGGCGCGGAAGTGGTAAAGATCTTTGACAGCTGGGCGGGGTCGCTTCAGGGCGCGGACTTTGACAAATACTCAATCGCCCCGATGCGCGCGATCGTGCAAGGCGTGAAAGCCGCGCACCCGGAGACACCTGTGATCGCCTTCCCTCGGGGGGCGCGCGAAAGCTATGCGGGCACCCATGCGGACATTGGCGCGGAATGTATCGCGGTGGATGACGGGGTCGATGCCGCCTGGGTGGCGGAACATGTGCAGCCAGGCGGTTGCGTGCAGGGCAATCTGGCGTCCTCTCACATGGTCACGGGCGGTGACACGCTGGTCAGCGAAACCCGCAGGATCGTCGATGCGCTGTCGGGCGGGCCGCATATCTTCAACCTCGGCCACGGGATCACGCCGGATGCCAGCCCCGAACACGTGCAGCTGATGATCGACACCGTTCGGCAGAGGGGCTGAAGCGCTTCGGCGCCTGCTTTTAGACTTAGATGAGCTCAAATCCGACGCCGGGCCGCAAGCGTTGCCGTTTGCAGCTTCAGGCGCAAGGATTACAGCGTCCGAACCGAAAACTGAGAAAACGAATATGAGAAGTTCATGCGTCGTCCCGCGGGGTGGCGCAGATGCGCCGCCCCATGGGCAACTGTGGAGATCAAACGGGTTTGAGGAAGGGTTTTCCCTGTTTGATCACGGCATTTGCGATGGTGAGGATGGTGCGCGCAAGGGCGATCGCGATGACCTTTCCCGGTTTGCGCGCCGCGCGCATGCGCTCGACTTTCGCG